>JAHBWH010000215.1 GCA_019637115.1 Myxococcales bacterium
GGGGGGGGGGAGGGGGGGGGCGGGGGGGGGGGGGAGAGGGGGGGAGAGGGCGAACGGCGGGCCCGAGGGCAGCGCAACGGATTCTCTGTCTGGTGGGTACCTCCGCTCGAACGGAGGGACCAACGCTTATTCAAGGGGGCCGGAGGGGGTCATTCGCCGATCCAGATCGCGTCGCTCGAGGCCTGCGCGCGCAGGGCGGCCACGCGCTCGGCGTCGAGCGGCGCCAGCGCCAGACCCGCCGCGAGGGTGTCGCATTGCGTCTCGCGTAGCGCCGCGGAGCCGGTCGGATCGAAGGCGTCCCACGCTGGCGCGGGGTCGAGGGTGCGGCGGAGCGCTCGGAACGCGAGCCGGCGCACGGCGGGGTAAGGGTCGTGCCGCATCACGTCGAGCAGCACGGCGCGGATCATGGCCGGCTCGCCGAGCGCCGCGCGGCCGAGCGCGTCGGCGGTGAGCGCGCGGACGATGGGATCCCCGCCGAAGACGTCGTCGAGCGGCGTGCGCGCGGTCGGCTCCGTCGTGTCGTCGTCTGGGTGTGCGCCGTCTCCGTCGAAGGTCGTGGCGCGCGGGCCTCCCCAACGATCTGCGAGGGCAGCGTCGGCCCACGCCCTCGACTCCCCGACGTGACAGAGCGTGCAGGCGTCGGGGCGACGGGCGGCGGCTTGCTCGCGTGGGCGCGGGATCTCGACGCGGTGGCTCCGGTGTGCGTCGATGACGCCGTAGACCACGCGCGGCATGTGACAGTCGACGCACGCGACGGTGGTCTCGGGGTGTCGCGCGTGATCTTCTTCCATCGCGTGGCAGCTCGTGCAGGCGCCGTCGCCTCGCGCGCTCGGCTTGAGCTGCCCCTCGGGGGAGCCCTCGTGCATCGCGTGGCAGCTCCCGCAGCCGAACGAGGGATCACGCCCGCACGGGGAGAGCAGCCATCCTTGATACTCGTACGCCGTCAGACGCGGCGTGTCGTCGGCCCAGAACCGCGCCTCGAACGGAGCGCCGCCATTGATCGTCGTGTCCGCCCAGAGCGGCTCCGAGTGTCGCGAGAGATCGTCGCCGGGTAGGAAGGGA
Source organism: Myxococcales bacterium (assembly GCA_019637115.1). GTDB lineage: Bacteria > Myxococcota_A > Polyangia > Polyangiales > Houyiibacteriaceae > JACKEH01. Next base: position 1,063 of record JAHBWH010000215.1, read on the forward strand.
TCGCCGTCTCGGAGCACGCCGTCGAGGTCGTCGGTCTTGCGTTGACCGTGGCAGCGACCGCAGACGTCGCTCGCGCGGCTGGCGTCGAGCTCAGCGGGGGTGACGAGGCTCGGATCGTCGCGATCGCTCAGGTGCAGCGCATAGCGGCGCAGGGGGCTCGCGTTGCGGGCGACGTGCTCGGCCCCTGGGCCGTGGCAGGCCTCACAAGCGATCCCGAGCTCCGCGACCTCGGTCCGAAATCGACCGTCGGGCGTGCGCCCCGGGCGAGGCGCGACGTTGTGGCAGAAGACGCAGTTGTCGTTCCAGCGGGTGACGTGGCGCTCGAGGTCGGCGCGGCTCGCGGGCGCTGGCGGATCGGGCGTGAGGAAGGCGCCGTTCATCGGGAACCACCGGGCCTCCTCGACGTGCCACGCGACGGGGAGCCGCAGCCACTCGTCTCCGTCACGCGCGAGGTATTGCTGGACACGGTGGGACCCCACCGTCCGATCCACGCGCCAGGTCACCGTGTCGGAGGCCGCGGATTGCGCGCGGATCGAGAATGATCCGTCTGAGTCGCGCGTGAAACGCAGATCCCAGCCGAGGTAGTGGAGGGCAGCGTCGTCGAAGTCGCCGAGCACGGCCTCGTCGCTCGCCTCTTGGGTCATCGTGCGGTGATACGTGCGATACCAGCTCGCGTGCCGCTCTTCGTGGCAGCGGCGGCAAGCGCCCGAGCCCACGTACGCGACCTCGGCGAGGTCGACGGGGGTCGCGAGCTCGGCGTCCGTGGCGTGGAGCGCGAGCGCGAGCGCGGCGAGCGCGAGCGCCCCCGCCAGCGCGGCCAGCCGTCTCATCGCGTCGCGGTTTCGGTCGGCGAGCTCACGCGCCGAGCTCGCCGAGCTTCCGATCGACCGAGAGGGACTCTTGGGTCAGCCCCAACCGCCGAAACGACGCGCGCGCCTCGCGGAGCCGCTCCTTGGCGCTGTCGAGCTCGCCGCGCTCCACGAGGTGGCTCGCCAGCTCGACGAGCGACAGGGCCGCCTCCCGTTCGTTCCCGACCTCTCGGAAGAGGTCGATGCTCGCGAGGTAGCTCTCCTCGGCCCGGCGGTCCGCTGCCCCGCTCGCGTCGAAGACGGTCTGCGCGCGGCAGCGGCCCACGACGCGCAAGGTCGACGCGAGGGCCTCCTTTCCCCCGTAGTCCTGCGCGAGCTCGAGCGCGCGGTCGGAGCGGGCGCTCGCGTCCTCGTCCCCACGCTTGATGGCGAGCACACAGAGGAGCCGGGCGACCTCGGCGAGCGCGCGCTTGTCGCCGTGCTCTTCGGCGAGCGCGAGCGCGCGCTCGAGCGCGACCTCGGCCTCGTCGAGCGCGCCGTCTTCGATCCGCGCCTCGCCGACGTTGTTGAGGAGGAAGCACTCGCTGCGTCGATCGCCGATCTCGCGCGCCTGCTCGAGCGCCAGGCGCCACGCGGCGACCGCGCGCGGGCGGTCGCCGCGCATGAACGCGACGATGCCGAGGGCGTTGTGGGATTGCAGCAGGCCCTCTTGGTCGCCGACCTGGCGGCGGAGCTCGAGGGCGAGGTCGAAGAGCTGCTGGGCGGCGTCGAGGTTGCCGCGCCGGAGCTCGAGCTGACCGAGCGTCGTCAGCGACACCGCCTCCCCGCGGGCGTCGGCGTGAGCGCGCCGGATCTCGAGCGCCTCGGCGGCCGCGTGCTGCGCGTCCTCGGTGTCGCCGCGGAGGAGGGCGATCTGCGCGAGGTCGTCGAGGGTGGAGGCCACGCCGCGGAGGTCGCCCGCCGCGCGGAAGAGCTCGAGCGCGCGGACGAGGAGCGCGCGCGCAGACTCTTCTTCGCCGCGCGCGCGGCGCACGCGGGCGAGGCGGTTGAGCGCCGCGCCGCCTTTGCCGCGGGCGCCGATGTTCCACGCCGCGCGGAGCATCTCCACGAAGGCCGCGTCGGCGTCGTCGTAGCGGCCGGCGGTCGTGAGGAGCGAGCCGTAGTCGTGCAGGGCCTCGATGCGCCGCACGACGTCCTCGGCCGGGATGTGCTCGAGCGCGCGCTCGAGGAAGCGGAGGGCGCGCGCCACGCGGAGCTGGGCCCGCTCGTGCAGGGCCGCCTCGAAGTAGGCGCGGCCGGCCCGCTCGCCCTGGCCGGCGCGCTCGAGGTGCGGGGCGATCATCGCGGCCACCCCTTCGCGCCGGTGCGTGCCCGCGAGCGCGAGCCAGCGCGCGATCGCCGCGTGCCGCTGGGTGCGGACCTCTTCGTCCATCGCGTCGTAGAGCAGGTCGCGCAGACCCGGGATCGCGAGCTTCAGCTCGGTCGCGCCGGGCAGATCGGATTGATCGAGGCGCTCGACGAAGCCCTTGTCGACGAGGCGGCCGATCACCCCGGAGAGCGCCATCGCGTCGTCGTCGTCCGGCCAGACCGTGAGCGGCTCGGCGGCGTCTCCCGGCGCCTTCCGCTCCGAGCGCATCTGGCCGAGGATCGCGGCGTCCCAGAAGACCTCGCCGACGACGGCGGCGCGGTCGAGCGTCGCGCGCTCGAAGGGGTCGAGGCGAGTGAGGCGTGCGCGGGTCGCGTCGACCGAGGTGACGGGGAGGTCGCCGCCCTCGAGCCGGGCGAGATCGACCTCGATGCCGCGCTCGGTCGCGTGGAAGAGGCCGCCCTCCCAGAGGGCGGAGACGAGCTCGCGGAGGGCGCTCGGGTTGCCGCCCGATCGGTGGGTCAGCGCCGCGATCAGCGGCTCGGGCGCGTGCACGAGCGTCGGCAAGAGGACGTGGAGCATGGCGTGGACGTCGGGCTCCGAGAGGGGCCCGACCGGACCGACGGCGACCCCGCCCGGGGCGTCGAGCGCAGACGCGCGCTCGGCGATCGACTCGCCCGCGAGGACGATGGCGACGTGCGCGTCGAGCCGCGTCAAGCTCGCGATCAGATCCCACGCGGGGTCCTCGGCCCAGTGCAGGTTGTCCAGGAGGAGCAGCACCGGGCGGCTCTGGGCTTCCCCTTCGATCAGGCGCGCGAGCGCGCGGCGCGCGCGTGAGTGGAGCTCCTTCGGGTCGTTCTCGAGCGGGGTCAGGAAGGGGCTGTCGGGGAAGGGGATGCCGGCCACGTGCCCGAGCAGGTGGGTGGTCTCGGCGATCTGCACCGCGTCGTTGACGCCGAGGGCCTCACGGACGACGGTCGTCATCTGGGCGCGGACGGCGCTCGGTGACGACGAGGGGACGACGCCGAAGCGCTCGAGGAGCAGGCGCGAGAAGGGCGCGTAGGCGCCGTCGCCGCCCTCTCGGCAGCCCGCGTAGAGGACCCGCACGCGCGGGTCGAGGCGCGCGGCGAGCTCGCTCGCGAAGACGAGCAGCCGGGTCTTGCCGGAGCCACGCGGGCCCTCGAGCGCGACGAGCGTGGGGGAGCCGACGCCGAAGGCGCGCTCGATGCCGGTCTGGATCGCGCCCGCTGCCTCGACCTGGCCGATGAGCGGGGGCTCGCGGTCTCCCTCCGCCTCGGGGTCGTCGGGGACGATCTCTTCGCTGTCGATCGACTCGAGCTCGGGGAGGGTGGCCTCACCGCCGAAGGCCGCGGCGCTCGGGTCGGTCTTCGGCTCGTCGAGCTCGGTCGCGGTGACGACCGTTCGGTCGGCGCCGCTGAGCCCGGTGACGCTCGTGGGGCGGAACCCCGAGCCGAGGGGGCGGCCGCACGACGCGCACGCGCGCCACGCCTTGGGGTTCTCGAAGCCGCACGCGCGGCAGACGCTCCCGATGTCCATCCCCTCGGATGGTATGTGCGCCTCCCTGGTGCGCACAACCGCGCTCGCGTCGGCAGAAACCGGTCGCCTGGCGCGAACGGCACGCGCGTCGGGAGCCCTCGCGAGACGCTGCGATGCGAGAAGTCACCACTCGTGGACTGCCACTTTCTGGCCACGAGGTGCGTTCGTGTAGGAGTGTGTGCGCGTGAGTCGAAGGCGCAGCAGACGGAACCTCGTCGGCTTGCTCGCGTGCCTGCTGAGCCTGGCCGGCGGCGCGTGGGTGGCAGAGCGGGAGGTTCGCGCGTCGGCGGCGATCTCGATGCCGGCGGGATCCGTCGCGTTGCGCGAGGAGCCCTCGCTCGTCAGGGCGGCGCCGAACGTCGAGCGCGGGCTCTCGCCTGCGACGGTGGCCGCACCTGCGCCCACGGTCGAGCCCGCGGCGCCGCCCGAGCCAGCCGATGTCGTCTTCAGCCGCGACGAGGCGCGCGTGCGGCACGCGCTCGGCGAGGCCTTCCGCGAGGGGCGCATCGTCACGGGCGCGACCCCACACCGGCTCATCCTCTTCACCTTCGACGACGGGCCCGACCGGCGCACGACCCCGCGCCTGCTCCGACACCTCGACGAGCTCGGCGTCCGCGCGGTCTTCTTCGTCACCACGCAGCGCCTCCATCACGTCGGCGCGCGCGCGGCGGCGGAGCGCGCGCTGCTCCGCGACATCACCCGGCGTGGCCACATGATCGGTAACCACACGGTCAACCACGAGCAGCTCCCGCTCCTCGACACCCCCACCGTGCTCGCCGAGCTCTCGGGCACCGAGGACGTGCTCCTCGACGAGCTCGGCGCGAGGACGTGGCTCGCCCGGCCGCCCGGCGGCTCGCGCTCGCCGCGCGTGGATCGCGTGATCGCGGGGCAGGGCTACACGCAGCTGCTCTGGAACCTCGGCACCGGCGACTTCCAGGTGCGCGACGCGGACGCCGTCGTCGAGACCTTCGTCCGCGTGCTCGAGCGGCGAGAGCGCGAGGAGGGCGAGCGGGGCGGGATCGTGCTGATGCACGACACGCACGACTGGAGCGTCGAGGCCTTCCCGCGGATCGTGCACTGGCTGCGTCAGCGCAACTGCGCGCTGCTCGACGAGGGCGAAGAGCTCTACGACATCGTCGACGATCCGAGCTTCTTCTACGAGCCCCTCGGCGACGCCGACCCGAGCTCGCTCGCGCGCCCCGCGCGGCCCGACGCAGACGTCCTCGAGGCGCGCCAGGCCCGCCTGCGCGACGAGACCGCCCGACGTTGTCGGACGCTCGCCTCTCGTTGAAGGGGGGCCCCTTCGCTTCGACGCCGGCGCCTCTCGCTTCGGCGCCGAAGATGGGGTGCCACCCCGCGTCCGTCAGCGCGCGGTACCCGCTGGCGCGCAGAGGAAGGCGCCGACCGCGACTCGGTCTGAGCGACGCGCAGGCCTCGACGACGGCGACTCGGTCCGAGCGACGCGCAGACCCTCGACGACCTTGGAGTCAACGCTCGGGCGATGTCGCGACGTCGATGACGACCTTGCCGCGGGCTCGCTTCGTCTCGAGGTAGGTCTCGGCCTCTGCGATGGCGTCGAGCGGGAAGCGCCGGTCGACCACGGGGCGGAGCTGCCCGCGCGCGACCATCGCGGAGAGCGCGTCGAGATCCGCGCGACGGGGCCGGACCAACACGACGCGCGCGCGTCGCCGCGAGAGCGTGGTCGCGAACGCCCAGCCGAAGGTGCTCGGCCCGGGGACGGTCGCGACGTGACGCCCGCGCGGGGTCAGCACGCGGCGCGCCTTCGGGAAGGGCTGGTTGCCGTAGACGTCGAAGAAGACGTCGAAGCGCGCGTCGAGCTCGCTCGGCGGGCGCTCGCGATAGTCGTGCACGGCGTCGGCGCCGAGCTCGCGCACGAGCGCGTGGTTGGCGCGGCTGCAGCTCGCCGTGACGTGCGCGCCGAGCGCCTTGGCGATCTGCACGGCGTGGGTGCCGACCCCGCCCGAGGCGCCGTGGATCAGCACTCGCTGCCCGGCGCGGAGCCCCGCGTCGTCACGGAGCGCTTGCAGAGACGTGAGCCCGACGAGCGGGAGCGCCGCCGCCTCGTGGAAGTCGAGCGAGGCTGGCATGGCCGCGAGCTCCTCTCGCTTCGCGCACACGAGCTCTGCGGCGGCGCCGAAGCGGAAGTAGCCCAGCATCCCGTAGACGCGCTCGCCGACGGGGAGGCTCGGGTCGTCGGAGCGTTCGACGACGCCGGCGAAGTCCTCCGCGACGCCGAGCGGCAGGAGGGGCCGGCTCGCGGCGGCGAAGCGCGAGCCCGCGCGGACGAGCACGTCCTTGGGGTTGAGCGCGGCCGCATGAACGCGAACGAGGAGCTCCCCGCGGCGCGGGCGCGGCGGGGGGAGCTCCTCGACGCGGAGGACGGAGGGAGGGCCGAATCGGTGGAAGCGGGCGGCGCGCATGAAGGGAGTATGCACGCGCGCCCGCGCTCGTCAGCGGAGGACGGAGGGAGGGCCGAATCGGTGGAAGCGGGCGGCGCGCATGCGGGGAGTATGCACGCGCGCCCGCGCTCGTCAGCGGCCGACGCTCGCGCGCACACGCGCGCGACGCGCGAGCACGTCGATGAAGTCCATCTTGGTGAGGATGGCCGTCGGAGCGCGCTCGGCGTCCACGACGATCGCGACCTCGCCCCGCTCGAAGAACTCCGGGAGGATCGACGCCGACTGGTCGGCGGAGACCGTCGTGACGCGGCGGACCATCACCTCGGCGAGCGAGGTCTCGGGGCTCCGACCGTCGACGAGGAAGTGCAGGACGTCGCTCTCGGTGACGATGCCCGAGAGCCGGCCGCCGGCCGTGCAGGGCATCTGCGAGATGCCGTGCGCCTTGAAGAGCTTCACGGCGAACTCGAGGGTCTTGTCGTCCTCTACGGTGACGACCGAGCGGGGCCCGAGCGTCTGCACGAGATCGCCGACGGTGCCGAGGTCGGTGGTGCTGTCGGAGAAGCCGTGCTGACGCATCCAGGCGTCGTCGACGAACTTCGTCATGTAGTTGCGGACGCTGTCGGGGAGGATGACGACGACGCGCGCGCCCTCGGGCAGGTCCTTCGCGGCCTGCATCGCCGCCCAGACGGCCGTGCCGCTCGAGCCGCCGCAGAGCAGACCCTCTTGCCGGATGAGCTGCCGGGCGACGCGGAACGAGTCGGCGTCGTTCGTCTTGATCCAACGATCGACGAGGCCCCGATCGAGCACGTCGGGGATGAAGTCGTAGCCAATGCCCTCGACCTTGTAGCTCTTGATCTCGCCGGGGCCCGCGAGGATCGAGCCCTCCGGGTCGGCGCCGACGATGAGGCAGCCTGGCACCTCGCGCTTGAGCACGCGCGCGATGCCCGAGAGCGTGCCGCCCGTGCCGGCGCCCGCGACGAAGCAGTCGATCTTGCCGCCGGTCTGCTCGAGGATCTCGCGCGCGGTGGTCTCCTCGTGGGCGCGCGGGTTGTCGACGTTCGAATACTGGTCGAGGATGTGGCTGTTCGGGATGACCTGCTGCAGGCGCTGCGCGACGCTGATGTGCGACTCGGGCGCGTCCCAGGCGGCCTCCGTGGGCGTCCGGATGATCTCGGCGCCGAGGGCCTCGAGGACGACCTGCTTCTCGCGGCTCATCTTCTCGGGCATCGTGATGATCATGCGGTAGCCGCGGACCGCGGCCGCCATCGCAAGGCCGATGCCGGTGTTGCCGCTGGTGGGCTCGATGAGCGTGTCGCCGGGCTTGATGCGGCCGCTCCGCTCGGCCTCGAGCAGCATGCGGACGCCGATGCGGTCCTTGACCGAGCCGCCGGGGTTCATGAACTCGAGCTTCCCGAGGAGCTCGACGCCGAGACCCTTCCCGATGCGGGAGAGCCGGACCATGGGGGTGCGCCCGACGGCGTCGAGCACGGAGTCGAAGATCATTGCGTGCCTCCGGGCGCCTTTCCGTTGTTGCGCCGAAGCCCGCGCATACCCGATGCGACGAGCGAGGCCAACGCTCGGCTGGTTCTCGTCGTGAGCCCGGTCACGTCCTCGGCGTTCGTTCACCTTCGCTCGCGGGCCCACTCGAGCGCCGGAGAGTCTCGTTCGAGCGCCGTCGGGGCTCACCGCGCGGGCCTCGCCGTCGCGCTCCGCTCGCACCGAGGCAGGCGACCGCGTCGCGCGGGTGGGCCGCGCCGATGGTCCAAGCCCTCGAGACGTCGAGCGCCGAAACTCTTGCTCGAGTGACGTCGAACCCGAGCGCAACACCCAGCGCCTCGGGCCGCGCGTGTGCTATGACGCCTTGCGTCATGCGGACCCCCAAGCACTTCTTCGAGCCGCTCGCGGTCGGCGCGCCCACGCCGCTTCGCGAGATCCCGTTCAAGCCCTCGCGGATGATCCACTTCTTCGATCCGTCGAACGAGAAGATGGCGGCGAAGGTGCCGGACATCGCGAAGAAGGTCGACGTCCTCCTGGGCAACCTCGAGGACGCGGTCGCGGCCGATCGCAAGCTCGCGGCGCGCGAGGGCTTCGTCCGCATCGCGAAGGCGAACGACTTCGGGGACACGCAGCTCTGGACGCGCGTGAACAGCCTCGACAGCCCGTGGTTCCTCGACGACGTCACGAGCATCGTCGAGCACGTCGGCGACAAGCTCGACGTGATCATGGTCCCGAAGGTCGAGGGCGCGTGGGACATCCACTACGTCGATCGCCTGCTCGCGCAGCTCGAGGCACGCCACGGCGTGAAGAAGCCGATCCTCGTGCACGCGATCCTCGAGACCGCGCTCGGCGTGGCCAACGTCGAAGAGATCGCGAGCGCGTCCCCGCGCATGCAGGGGCTCAGCCTCGGGCCCGCCGATCTCGCGGCGTCGCGGCGTATGAAGACGACGCGCGTCGGCGGCGGGCACCCGGGCTACCTCGTCCGCAGCGACCCCGACGCGACGCAGCCGGACGCCCCGCGCACCACCGCGCAGCAGGATCTCTGGCATTACACGCTGGCCCGGATGGTCGACGCCTGCGTCGCGACCGGCATCCTCCCGTACTACGGGCCCTTCGGCGACATCCAGGACGTGGTCGCGTGCGAGGATCAGTTCCGCAACGCGTTCTTGCTCGGCTGCGTCGGCGCGTGGTCGCTACACCCGGTCCAGATCGAGATCGCCAAGCGCGTCTTCAGCCCGCCCGTCGACGAGGTGAAGTGGGCGCTCCGCGTGATCGAGGCGATGGGCGACGGCACTGGCGCCGTCATGCTCGACGGCAAGATGCAGGATGACGCCACCGTGAAGCAGTGCCGCGTCGTCGTGGATCTCGCCAAGATGCTCGCCGAGAAGGACGGCTCGCTCCGCGAGCTCTATGGCTTCTGAACGCTCGCTCCGCGAGCTCTATGGCTTCTGAGCGCTCGCTCCGCTCGCTCCATGGCTTCTGAGCGCTCCCTGCCTGATTGACGAGGCGCAGCGCGCCCGAACCCGAGGAAGACGATGAGCTCACGACCCCGCCGTTCCGTCCTCTACATGCCCGGCTCGAACGCCCGCGCGCTCGAGAAGGGCAAGACCCTCCCGGCCGATGGCCTCATCCTCGATCTCGAGGACGCGGTCGCTCCGGACGCGAAGGCCACCGCGCGCGCCCAGGTCGTTGCGGCGACCCAGGCGGGCGGCTACGGCCACCGGGAGCTGCTCGTGCGCGTGAACGGGCTCGATACGCCTTGGGGCTACGAGGATCTCGTCGCCGCTGCGACGAGCGGCGCGGACGCGGTGCTCCTGCCGAAGGTCGAGAGCGCCGACACCGTGCGCAAGGCCGACGCGATCCTCCGCGCGAGCGGCGCGCCGGACGAGCTGGCGCTCTGGTGCATGATGGAGACCCCCCGCGGCATCCTGCGCGCCGAGGAGATCGCCGACAGCTCGCCCCGCCTCGCGGGCTTCGTGATGGGCACGAGCGACCTCGCGAAGGACCTGCACGCGGCCCACACGCCGCTTCGGCTCCCGATGCTCGTGGGCCTCGGCACCTGCCTGCTCGCGGCGCGCGCGGCGGGGCTCGCCATCCTCGACGGCGTCTACCTCGACCTGAACGACGACGAGGGCTTCGCCGCGAGCTGCCAGCAGGGCCTCGAGCTCGGCTTCGACGGCAAGACCCTGATCCACCCCAAGCAGGTCGCACCCGCCAACACGACCTTCGCGCCGAGCGCGGAAGCCGTCGCGACGAGCCGCAAGCTCATCGAGGCGTGGGCGGCGGCGTCCGCGGAGGGGAAGGGCGTCGTGGTCGTCGACGGGAAGCTCGTCGAGAACCTGCACGTCGAGAACGCCAAGCGCCTGGTCGCGCTGGCGGACGCGATCGCGGGGCGAGAGCCGTAGCTGCGGTCCTCGAAGTCCCCTGCCCCTGCCCGAACCGAGCCGACGCATCACCCCCGCGCGCGGACGACGTCCCTCAGGGCTCGTCGCCCGGACCCGGCGTCGGCCCGGGTGGCTCCCTCGGCGCGGCAGGCTCGGAGGTCGCTTCCATCGTGGGCGCGGGCGTGGCCTCCATCGTTGTGGCCTCCATCGTCGCAGGGGCCTGCGCCTCGAGGTTCGCGATGTGCTGACGCGCGACGGAAGCCAGCGGACCGTTCGGGCGGCTCGCGAGGTACGCGCGGTAGGTCTGCAGCGCCTCGTCCGTGCGGCCCATGCGGCGGTAAGCGTCGCCCAGGCCGATGTAGGCGTCCCCGTAGTCGTTGCGCGCCGCCGGTCGGAAGTGGCGCGCGGCTTCGGCCGCGTTGCCGCGGCGGAGCGCGACGTGGCCGAGCCCCGTCAGGGCCTCCGCGCCTCCGGGCCGCTGCTGGAGGGCGAGCTCGAAGTGCGACTGCGCGCCGTCGAGGTCTCCGCCGTCGAGGAGCTGCTCGCCGCGGCGGACGTAGAAGCTGTAGTCGCGCCCCGCGGGCGGGGCGCCGCCAGCCTCGCGCGGCGCAGGCTCACGAGGCGTGACCTCGCGCGGGCTGGTTTCGCGCGGGCTCGTTTCGCGAGGGGTCGCTTCGCGCGGCGACGCGGCCTCCATCGTGGGAGCGTCGGTCGGGGGGGCCGTCGGATCGGGATCGCTCGGTTCCTCGACCTCGACCGTCGGCGCGGCGGGCGGGAGTCCACGATCGATGGCGTCGACGAGCGCGCGCGCGCGCGGATGCCCTGGCACCCGGCGGAGCACCTCGTCGAGCTCTCGGCGTGCGCCCGCGACGTCGCGCGTCGCGAGGAGCGCGCGCGCGAGCACGAGGCGCGCGCGGATGGAGGTCGGGTTTGCGCTCACGGCGTCTCGCGCCGCGGGCAGCGCCTCGGGCCACCCGCCGGCGAGCAGGGCGACCGCCACGTGATAGGCCGAGGCGTCCTCGGGCGACGCGGCCTGTCCAGAGGGCATCGCCGCGAGGAGCTGCGACGCGCGGTCGATCCGCTGGCGGGCCTCCGCGGACTGACCAACGAGACGCAGCGCGTCGGCGAGCGCGACCTCGCCGCTCAGATCCACCTGCACGCGGAGCAGGGCCTCGGCGTGACGTCTTGCTTCGGCGGCGCGGCGGCTCACCTCGTCGCGCTTCGCGGCGGCGCGACCGGCGAGCGCGGGATCGTGCGCCGCGCGCGCCTCGAGGTCGTCGGCCTCGAACGAGAGCGCCTCGGCCCACGCGGCCTCGGTGCGCGCGAGCCCGAGCAGGACGCGGGGGTCCGCTTCGGCCAGGGCGCTCGCGCGTAGGTACTCGCGCAGCGCCGCGTCGTACGCCTCGACGGTGTGTTTGTCGTGCTCGGTCGCCCCTGCGCCGAGCCGCGCGACGAGCGCCTCGTCGCCCCCGCCGAGGCCGAGCGCGGGCGCGATGTGGCTCCAGCCGAGCGCGACCCCCGCGCCTGCGGCGAGGAGGAGGACGAGGGCGATCCAGAGCCCAGCGCCGCTGCGCCGCACGGGGAGCGGCGGTCGCTCCGCGTCTTCGTCGAGGTAGAGCGCGGGCTTTACGGGACGGAGCGCGCCGCGGGCCGCGGGAGGGGCGGG
>JAHBWH010000216.1 GCA_019637115.1 Myxococcales bacterium
AGCTCTCGGAACGCCAGCCCCCCCCAGCACCGCCCCCCAGGGCCGCCCCACCCCCAGCGCCGCCCCACCCCCAGCGCCGCCCCCCAGCGCCCCCACACGGCTCAGCGCTCGCGGAACGCGAGCTCCACCCGCAGCGTCCGACCTCCGACGTCGCTCACGCGCGCGAGCACGAGCTGGCCCCCGCCGCGGCCGCCTTCGAGGCGCTCGGTGCCGATCCTGAGCGGCCGGAGCGGCGCTTCCTCGAGCGCGCCGAACGCGAAGACCTCGGAGCCGACCGTGACGCGCGCCGCCGCGACCTCGCGGTCGAGCCTCAGCGGCGCGAAGAGCGTCTCCGAGAACGCCCCCCGATCGCCGAGCGCGGCGCGCGCCCCCGCGCTCCGTTCCGCCCATTGCTCGAAGCGCACGAAGGCCTCGACGCGCGCTCGGGGCTCCTCGAGATCGAGCGGCGCCTCCGCGCCGCAGGCGAGGACGAGGGCCCACGCCGCGTCGCGCACCCTCATTCGCTCGGGGAGGGGCTGGAGGGGAGGCGCGGCCGCGCGCGCTCGTAGGTGACGAACGTGACCCCCGGAGACTCGCCGGCCTCGCGCGCGACCTCCCGGAGGTCCTCCCGCGAGAACGCCGGAAAGAACGCGTCGCCGACCACCTCCCGATCGATCTCGGTGAGGAAGAGCCGCGTGCAACGCGGCAGCGCCTCCGCGTAGACGCTCGCGCCACCGATCACGAAGGGCATCGGATCGTCCGCGACGAGCCGCAGGGCGTCGTCGAGATCGCGCGCCACCTCGCACCCCTCGAGTCGCGCGAGCGAGCGCGTGAGGACGACGTTGCGTCGCTTCGGGAGCGGCCGCCCGATGAGCTCGTGCGTCCGGCGTCCCATGATGATCGCGTGTCCGCTCGTGAGCGCTCGAAAGCGCCTCAGGTCCTCCGGGATGTGCCAGGGCAGCCCGAGATGTCCATCGGACGCGCCGATGACACCGCCGCGTCCGATGGCCGCGATGAGCGCGAGCTCTCGAGGCTCGTCCTTCACACCGCCACCGGCGCGGCGATGCGCGGGTGCGGATCGTAGCCCTCGAGCCGGAGGTGCTCGTAACGGAACGCGAAGAGATCCCGCACGGAAGGCTCGAGGTGGAGGGTGGGCAGCGCGCGCGGGACACGGCGCAGCTGCTCCTCGGCTTGCTCGACGTGGTTCGCGTACAGGTGGACGTCACCGAAGGTGTGCACGAAGTCGCCGGGCGCGAGGCCGGCCGCGTGCGCGATCATCTGCGTCAGGAGCGCGTAGCTCGCGATGTTGAAGGGCACGCCGAGGAAGACGTCCGCGCTCCGTTGGTAGAGCTGGCAGCTCAGGCGCCCATCCTGCACGTAGAACTGAAAGAGCGTGTGGCAGGGGGGCAGCGCCACGAGCGTCGCCTCCTGCGGGTTCCATCCCGAGACGATGAGCCGTCGGCTCTCGGGGTTGTTGCGGATCTCCTCGACCACCCACGCGAGCTGATCGAAGCCGTCGCGCGCGTAGCCGCCGTCGTCCCGTCGTGTCGCCCCGAAGTTCCGCCATTGATGCCCATAGACGGGACCGAGCTCGCCTGCGGGGCGCCCGAACCGCGCGGTCTGTGCCGGCGTCGCCCACTCGTCCCAGATGGTCACACCGACCTCCTGGAGCGATCCGACGTGTGTCTCACCGCGGATGAACCAGAGCAGCTCGTGCGCGATCGACTTGAAGTGTACGCGCTTGGTCGTCAGCAGCGGGAAGCCGGCGCCGAGGTCGAAGCGCATCTGATGCCCGAAGAGGCTGCGCGTCCCAGTGCCCGTGCGATCCCCACGGACGGCGCCGCGATCGATCAACGCGCGCAAGAGCGCGAGGTATTGCGCGTCGACCTCGTTGCTCGCGACCTCGGCGCTCACGGGGTCTCCCTCGCCTCGGCGCGATCCCCCTGCTCGTCGCGGCGGATGCTGTAGCGGACGAGCGCCCGGAGGATGTCGTTGCGCTCGAGGTCGCCGACGAGCCGCTTGACGTCCTCGTAGATCGAGGGGTCGACGAGCAGCCCACCGAGCGTACCGCGGCCAGCGCGCACGTCGTCGGTGATGGCCGCGACGTTCGCGCTCGCGCGCGTCAGGTTCGCCAGCAGCTCCTCGGCGTTGTCCTCGTAGATGAGCGCGTGCAGGGTCCCGTTGCCCTCGCGCACCGCGCGGAGCATCTCGGCCACCTCACCGCTCGCGCGCGCCACGTTCTCGAGCGCGTCGCGCCCCTCCCGGCCGTAGATGAGCGCGTGGGCCGTGCCGTTGCCGGAGCGCACCTCGTCGGTGATCGCCCGCACCCCGGCGGTCGTGCGACGCAGCTCCGCGCTCGTCGCCCGAAGGTCGCGGATCGCCGCCTGCACCTCCTCGGCCATGCCAGGATCGGTCATCAGGCGTTGCACCGTGCCGTCGCCGTTGACCAGCATCCCCGTCGCCCGCGCGAGGTTGATCGTCGTCTCCTCGAGCGCCCGCGACATCTCCTGGTCGCGCCACGGGTCGGTCATCAGCCGCACGTTCTGCGCGGTGCGCTCGACCTCGTTCGCGATCGACTCGGCCTGCGCCATCAGACCTCCGCTCTCGCTCGCGAAGAGCGGCGTCTCCGGATCCCACACTGGCAGGCTCGGATCGCCGACGGTGATGTCGACCAGGCGATCGCCGAGCAACCCCTTGCTGCCGACGGCCACGAGGCTCGGCCGCGGCATCTCCGCGTCGCCCTCCTCGCGGTTCGGATCCTGGCGATCGGCGGGCTGCGCCGGGTTGCCTCGGATGAGCTCCGCCGCGCTGCTGATCACGCGAAAGCGCACCTCCACGCGGCCGTCGGGGAGGAAGGTGACGGCGTCGACGCTTCCGACGCTGACGCCCGCGACGTTCACGCCGTTGCCAGGGCGGAGCCCGCCGACGTCTCGGAAGACCGCGCTGTAGCTAGTCTTCGACGAGAAGAGGTTGCGTTGGCTGCCGATCACGAACGCCAAGACGCCGCCGATCAGCAGCGCCACGACGACGAACGCCCCGACTCGGAGCTCCGTTGCGCTGGCTTTCTTCGTCATGCGCCGCTCTCCATCACGGCCGAGGGGTCTTCGTTCTCGGGGACGTTCCCGTGGACGAAGTCGCGGACGCGGGGATCCTCCGCCGAGGCGAGCTCGCGCGGGGTCCCCGAGAAGATGATCCCTCCGCCGTGGATCATCGCGATGCGATCACTGATGCGAAAGGCGCTCGGCATGTCGTGGGTGACGACGATCGATGTCACGTCGAGGGTCCGCTGAAGGTGCTGGATGAGGTCGGTGATTCGGGCGATGTTCACCGGGTCGAGGCCGGTCGTGGGCTCATCGTAGAGCAAAACCTCCGGCCGCACGGCGATGGCGCGCGCGAGACCGACGCGCTTCTTCATACCGCCCGACAGGGACGCGGGCCATAGCTCCGACGAGCCTTCGAGCCCCACGTACCCGAGCGACTCTTCCACGCGCTCGCGGATGACGGTCTCGTCACGTTCGCCGAGCTCTCGCAGGCCGAACGCGACGTTCTCCCCCACCGTCAGCGAGTCGAAGAGCGCGCCCCCTTGAAAGAGCAGCCCGATGCGGCGGCGCACGCGGGCGAAGCCCCGCTCGTCGAGGCCGCTGATCACCTGGCCGTCGAAGGAGATGGTCCCCGCGTCCACCGAGAGGAGGCCGACGAGCATCTTGATCATCACGCTCTTGCCCTGCCCCGAGCCCCCGATCACGGTCAGCGCCTCACCGCGCTCGACCTCCAGGTTCAGGCCCCGGTAGACGACCTTGGGCCCGAAGGCCTTCTTCACGTCGCGAAACTCGATGAGCGCCACAGATCCTCGTTCGCGTCCTCGTTCGCGCGCGGCTCACTCAGCGAGCAACGGCTCGTCGCGGGGCTCGACGCGCTCGGGCGCCTGACGGGCCGGTCCAGGGAAGAGGCCTCCGAGCATCCGCCGGACGTCTTCTTCGCTCTGAGGGCGTCGAGGGCGCGGCCGGGTCTCGTCGGGGGGGGCCTTCTCGAAGAAGCTCGTGGCACCGAAGAGGAGCTGGCAGCGGCGGCGGTCTTCGGCCGTCTGGCTCCGGTCGGGCTGGATGCACGCGAGCATCGCGGGCGGGATCTGCGCGCACATGCGCCGGAGCTGGTCCTCAGGCTGCGGCTCGGCGCCGGTCTCGCGTGCCGCGACGGAAGCCATCGCGATGAGGCGATCACAGGGCGTCACGTCGGGGCCGATCACGTTGCTGCCGGCGTTCAGCATCGCGTTCGCGGCGGCCATCAGCTCACCGGGCGGCATGCTCTCCGCCCGACGCCCGTAGTCGACGAAGGGTTGGAGCTCGGGGGAGGTGCGCCCTCCACCGCCGCCCCCCGACTCCTGCACGAGGCGCGCGATCTGAGCCTCCTGCTCGGGCGTCGGCGCCGCCGGCAGGTTGGCCATTCGACGACGACCGCGGGGCGCCTCTCCGGCCGCGGGCGCCCTCGCCTCATCGGTTTGCGGAGGCGGCGCCTCGCTGCCACCGAGGTATGCGGGATCGAAGCTCTCTTCGTCAGCGCACCCCGCCCACACCACGCAGAGCGCGAGCGCGAGGAGCGTCTTGAGGGCGAGACGAGTCATCGTGCCTCCATGATGGTCACGTATCCGCGAAAGGGCGAGGGCCCCGAGGGGGGCTCGAAGTGCATCACCACGAAGGCCCCAGGCTGTGCGCGATCGAGGAGGTAGAGCACGCGGGCATCATACGTCTCGCCGATGCGCGCCGCCGCCGCCGCGAGGTCGATCTCCGTGAAGCGCTCGGGATCGATCGCCGCGCGATACCGCTCGCGGAGCGCGTCGGGATCGCGACTCGCGTCGCCGTACATCGTCACGCCGTAGGGCTCCCCGCGCTCGTAGGCGCTCAGCACGCGCCGCAGCCCCTCGACGCGGGGCACGTTCGTGGGGTCGGCCCCCGCGACGTCCTGGTCGGCGTCGGGGATGATCTCGTCGATGCGGAAGCTCGACACCGGCCGCATCGTGACCAGCAGCACGATCCCGCGCTCTTCGTCGGGCTCGGCGTAGGTGTACCGGAGCTTGCCGAGCTCAGCGACGTCTTGTGAGTCGGCGAACGCCGCAACGCGCTGGGGCCACTCGATGGCCGAGAGATCCTCGATGCAGAGGAAGTACCCTCCCCCGCCCTGCTCCCGCGTATCGCCTTCGGGGCACTCGCGCCGCAGCGCCTCCATGGCGGTCGCGAGATCCCCCTCGACGATCCGCGTCGCGATCTCGATCTCTTGTCCGTTGAGGACGAGGACACGCTCACCCTCCTCGTCGGAGTCGCTGTCCGGCGGCTGGAAGGCCCGCGCGAGGCGGCCCCACTCCGCGACGCGGGCGCCGAGCGGCCCGAGCTCGTCGTGCACGCGATCTCGCAGCCGACTCATCGAGACGAGGATCAGGAGGGTCGCGGCGGCGACCACCCACGCCGTCGCCTTGAGGGTGCGGAGCGCGCGTTCGCGCAGGGTCATGCGCGCGTCGTTGCGTCCGGCGTCGTTGCGTCCGGCGTCGTTGCGTCCGGCGTCGCTGCGTCCGGCGTCGCTTCGCCCGGCGTCGTTTGGTCGTGAGGGCTCGCGCGTGGAGGGCTCCCTCGACTCCGCCTCCCTCGACTCCGGCTCCGCCGCGTCCGTGCTCACCGCATGGTTCCGTAGGCCGTCGTGATCCAGAGCGTGAGGTTCACCTCGTCGTGGATCTCGTCGCAGACGAGGTCGATGTGGTGCCCGACCTCGGCGCTACCGCCGATCGCGCGTGGGCGCGGCACCGACTCGGTCTGCTGGTATCGATAGGCGTCGAAGGTGAAGCTGACCGCGCGCATGCGCGTCATCCCGTCCCCGAAGAGGTTGATCGGTGAGACGATCAGCGGCTGATACCGCACGACCGACGCGCCGCCGCGGACCGCGGCGGAGAGCGTCGTGAGCAAGCCCGAGTACATCGTCGAGGCCGTCTCGCGCGCGACGGGGCTCGCGACGTCGTCCTGACACTGCCCCATCACGTTCGCCCAGCCCGCGCCGCGGGTCTGCGTGCCGACCGTGAGGGCTCGCCGATACCCCTGGTTGACGAAGTTGATGAGCGACCAGACCAAGATGAAGACCGGCAGCATGATGACGGCCTCGGCGTACATGCCGCCGCGTTCGTTGCGCAGGAGGCTCTGGCGCGGGCGGCGTCGCAGAGAGGGGGCGGGATCGTTCGGGTGCATCGGGAGCCTCCTAGTGGATCACGAGCCGTTGGAGTTGGTCGCAGACGCCGGACATGAAGGGTGGACACCCGCCCGCACCGCCACCATCCGTGAGGCGGAAGCGCCGGAGCCGCGAGCGCCATTTGAGGCGCCACGTCCACAGGCCGCGGTCGTCATCGCCGTCGTAGTAATACTCGGCTTGGGCGACCGAGAAGCGGTTGGCGTTCTCCAGGAAGCCCATGATGGAGCCCAAGCCGCCGGAATCCGTGCGCCCCCACGTCACCAGCTCCACGCGCTCTTGGTTGGGCTCGAAGGGCATGTGGTCCTCGCCCGCCATCGCGAAGGTCCGGAACTGGAACTCGTTGCCGCCCATCCGCACGCCGTCTCGGATCTTCTTCGTCCGGTTGTCGACGTCGCCACGGATCATGTAGCAGGACAGATACGTCCAAAGAAACGCGGTGGCGAGCCCGCCCGCGCGGTCGACGTAGCTCGCGGCGCTGCAATCGTTCGCGATGCGCCGCGCCTCCTGGTAGGCGATGAGCGCGGTGGCGGGGTACGGGCTGTCGGGCGGGAGCGAGAAGAAGCCGCTCGGACCGGAGAACGTGAGGATCTCGTCGCAGACCCGGCTCGGGCTCTCGTCGTCGAGCGGCATCGCGGCGCCGATGCCGGCGCCGATGCTGACGGGCGGCGTGTAGCGCATCGAGATGATCTCGGCCGACGCCCCGATGGCGGCGATGCGGGTCGCGGTGGCGATCGCGTTCGCGGCGTTGTTGGCGTTGCGAGCGACGTCGCGGGCGATGTCGCGCTTGCTGTCGGCGTTGTCGCAGGCGCTCGGGATGCCCGAGCACGTCAGACAAGCGGCCGCGATGCAGGCGGGGATGTTCCACGGGATCGAGCAGCTGCTCCAAGCGGACAGCGCGGCGCCGATGATCAGGAAGATCGCCGCGTAGGCCGCGACCGCCACCGCGAAGACGGACGCGATCGCCATGTTGAGCAGGACGATGACGTTCATCGCCCGCGCATAGAGCAGCGAGCCCGCGAAGGCGCCCGAGTCGACCGCGTCCTGCATTCGCTCGCGATACGTGATCGTCTCGCCGACGCCCGCGACGTAATAGAGCATCCCGATGACGATGGTCGCCATGAAGATGCCGAGCAGCATCATCGCCCCGCGGTCGTCGCGGAGCAGCCTCGGTCGCTCATTCATATTCGAACCCCGCGCCTTGGTTGGGCATGACGGCCTCGGCCCGTAGGATGATGAAGCGCCCACCGGTCGCCGCCCACGGGGCGATGAGGGCGGGGGCCTCCGCGTATCGCAGCTCGACGACGCCGTTCTGCACGGCCGCGCGCCCCTCGAGGTTGTCGCGGTACCAGTCGAAGCCGCGGCCGATGATGCCGTCGCGCGTGTCGGCGCCGAGCGCGCCGAGCACGCCGTCCACCACGGCCGACGGCGCCGCCATCAAGAGCTCGAGCGCGCTGTCGCACATGAAGCGGTTCACGATCGGGACGCCGCAGTTGAAGAGGTAGGTCACGCGGGTGGTGACGAGCTCTCGCGACTCGAAGCGATCTCGGAAGTTCTGCTCACCCGGCGTCCGGGGGAAGGAAACCGCCGTGGCGCCGCGGTTGAACAAGAACCCGCCCGCGAGCGCGTCCAGCGCGCCGCGGTCGAACGCCGTCCGCACGCTCTCGTCGTCCATCACCGTCTCGAGCGAAGGCGCGAGCGGCGTCAGCGGCGTGTACGCGGCCGAGCGGATCGCGCGGATGCGGGGGCTGCCACCACCCGAGATGGCGCCCGCGCCGAAGAAGGAGTCCGACTGGGTCGCGCTGCCCGAGCCGTCGTAGTCGATCTGGTTGATCCGCTCGCCTTCGTAGAAGGCCGGATCGTCGGGGAGCACGACGACCGCGGCGCGGGCGGCGCGGTTGGCGGCGTGTCTGACCGCGAGCTTCCCCACGTACATCAGCGAGAGCTGCACGAGGCAGAGGAAGAGGATGAGCACCGGCGGGAACGCGATGAGGAACTCCGCGTACGCTGCGCCGCGCTGGTCTCTGCGCAAGGAGGTCGTGCCCTTCGTCATGGCCGCATCCCCATCCAGGTCGGGTGTTGCATCAGCACCGCGGCTGCGGTGCCGACGAAGATGTAGGGACCGATGCGGAGCTGTGATTGAAGCTCCGGCGTGACCTCCCGCCGCCACTTCTTCGGGAGCACGCGGTTGAAGGCGAGGAAGAAGATGTTGGCGAAGGCCTGGAGGAGCTTGCGCCGACGGGCGAGCACGACGAGCGATGCGATGGAGGCCGCGATCATCGCCAAGAACTGCGCCTCCATCCCGAGCCACGGCCCGAGGAGGGCCCCGACCGCGGCGAAGAGCTTCACGTCGCCGCCGCCCATGCCCCCCGCGCGAAACGCGAAGAAGGGCACCAGGCCGCAGAAGCAGGCGCCGAGGCAAGCGTCCAAGAAACCCTGCGTCCCCCGGAGCGCGAACGCCGCAGCGGGCGCGCCGATCAGCAGCGGGATCGTGAGCGCGTTGGGGATCTTTCCGGTCCGCCAGTCGGAGAACGCTCCCGCGGCGGTGGCGAGCACGGCGACGACCTGGAAGGCCTCTTGGCTCATCGCGCTCCCTCGGTCATCGCTCGCCTTCCCTCGTCCCACATTCGCCTCGCCCTTCGCCCGAAATCCATCTCGACGCCGACCGCCCGAGCGGCGTCGCTCAGCTCGTTGGCGGGTAACCGAACTGCTGGTACTGGTCGGCCGCGTCGTTGCGCACGGCCCGGTAGTGGTTGACCCACGCGACGATGCCGATGATCGCCACGAGGATGAGGACGACGATGTACTCGGAGCTGACCCCGCCGCGTTCGTCGTCGATCAGGCGCCGCCGCCTGGGCTCTTCGGTCGGCGTCGTCGTCATGGGATGGGTGCTCCGAGGAAGAGCTGCGTCATCCGGAAAGCCCGCCAGATCGGCACGCCGATGGCGATGAGCGCAGCGGAGACGATGATGCCGATCAAGATGACGATCAGGATGTACTCGGTGTACACCGCGCCCGCCCGATCACGAAGGAGCTCCGCCATCGGGCGCGGTGCAGGGACGCCCGCTGGTGACGGCGCTCCCCACTTCCGTGCTGGTTTCATCATTCCGAGCCTCCCGGTGCAATCAGGATGCCGTGAATGCCCCTCCGGGCACAAGCCCCCTCCGGCGAAGACGCCGTTCTCGGGATTCTCCACGCGCCGTTGGCTAGACGAGACTCGACCGGGCACCGCGCCGTCCTTGCAGGTGAGGCCCAGGCCCCCCAGTTGTGCGTAGCGCTCGGCCAAAGCGGTCCGAGTCCGAGCCCGAGCCCAAGTCCGAGCCCATCCAGGTCCGTGTCCCGTCCGGTCAGTCGCGGGCGCCGCGTGCGCGGTCGGCCAGGATCGCGCGGAGCGTCTCGTACCCCATGCGCGCCTGGTGATCCTCCGAGAACACCTCCTCGCGGGCGTCTGGGGTGTCGCGCGCGGCGCCGCGCTCGCGGCGCGGACGTACGACCGTCGCGCCGTCGAGGTGGCCCGAGAGGCTGGCCTCGCGGATCTGCCCCTCGGCTTCCACGCGAGCTCGGCGCAGGGCTTCGGGCGCGAACGCCGGCACGACCACGTCGGGCTCGATCCCGAGGGCCTGGATCGAGCGCCCGCTGGGGGTGAAGTACCGCGCGATCGTCATCTTCAGCGCCCCTCCGTCAGGGAGCTCGATGATGTTCTGGACGCTGCCCTTGCCGAAGGTCGTCGTGCCTACGAGGACGGCGCGTCCGTGATCCTGGAGCGCCCCTGCGACGATCTCCGCCGCGCTCGCGCTGTAGCCGTTGACCAACACGACGAGCGGCCAGTCGGGGCGCGTCCCTCGCGCGCGCGCCGACGCCGAGTGGAGCACGCGACCACCGCGCCCGCGGGTGGTCACGATGGTCCCCGACGACAAGAACTCGTCCGACACGAGGACGGCTTGCTGCAAGAGCCCGCCCGGGTTGTCGCGCAGGTCGAGGAGGATGCCCGCGAGGCCGCCCTCGCGCGTCGCCTCCAGCGCGCGCTCGATGGCGTTGCGCATCTCGCGGGTCGTGTTCGCTTGGAAGGCCCGGATGCGCAGGTGCAGGATGCGGCCGGGGAGGACGGTCGCCTGGACCGGGCTGACCTCGATGAACGCCCGGGTGAGGGTGAGCTCGAGCCCCTCGTCGCGCCCCTCGCGGCGGACCGCGACCCGGACATCCGTCCCGGGGGGCCCACGCATCAGGGTCACCGCCTCCTGAAGCCGCATGTCTCGGGCCGGCCGCCCCTCCAGCGTCAAGAAGCGATCCCCGGGCTCGAGCCCCGCGCGCTCTGCGGGCCCTCCCGAGAAGACGGAGAGGACGACGAGCCACCCGTCGCGCACCGTGATCTCCACGCCGATCCCTGCGAAGCGGCCCTCGGTGTCGGAGCTGAGCGTGCGGTATGCGTCCGGATCCAGGTAGGTCGTGTGCGGATCGAGGGCGGTCGCCATGCCTCGGACCGCTCCTTGAACGAGGAGGTCCTGGTCTACCTCGTCGACGTAGCCCGCCTCGAGGTGGGCGAGCGCGCGCGCGAGGACGCCGAGGTTCCGAAACGGGCTCGACGCCTCGGGCTCCGCCCTCGCGCTGACGAGCTGGCCGACGATCACGCCAAAGACGACGAGCGCGACGCCCGAGGCCACGCGCCGCCAGCGTGAGCGGCCAGCGCCATCGACGGAAGATTCTCGGGGGAGAGGAAATGCGTCACGGTGGGTCGATGCGCACATGAGAGCTCCAGGTGGTGGTACACTTTACACCCCGCGCGGGTCGACCGCGCCCACAGAACCACGCCCACCGGGCGAGCGGAGAAGCGAGGGACCATGGCATCCGACAAGCGAAAGCAGAGCCTCTACTTTCCGGCGACGATGCTGGAAGAGATCGAGCGCGAGGCGCTTCGGCTCGACCGCACCCGCTCCTGGATCGTGCAGCGCTGCGTGCGGATCGCGTTGCCGGAGCTCCGGAAGCTCCCGTCGATCAACGACCCCGACGATCGCATCGACGACGAAGACGAGGAGTGAAATGGCAGGAGGCCGGCCGACCTGGTGGCGGCCTCCCTGTCCAACGCCGCGTGCGACCGGGGCCAAGCGTGGGCCCCTTGGGACCTGGCGCGGGCGCTGAATTCGGGTCACCACTGCCGATCGTCGGGTGCAGGGCGTCCGCTGCGTGGGTCCACGCGGCGGCGAAGGTGCGTGACGGGCCAGGGCAGTGATGGACGACGGCGACATTCGGTACGACGAGTCGGGGTTCCTCGAGGTCGAGGACGGAACGCGGATCTTCTACGGGATCCGCGGACGAGGGGGCAGCACACCCGCCCTACTCAACGACGGCATCGGCTGCGACGGCTTCGTGTGGCGTTACCTACACCCACACCTCGCCGAGTCGCGCCTGGTCGTCCACTGGCACTATCGAGGTCATGGCCGCAGCGGCTCGCCGGAGGATCACGCGAACCTGACCATCGAGGGGCTCGCTCGTGATGCGCGGACGTTGCTCGACCACCTCGGCATCGATCAGGTCGTCACCCTGGGCCACTCGATGGGGACTCAGGTCGGGCTCGAGCTCTACCGCCTCGCACCACAGCGCGTCCGCGGGATGATCTTCTCCTGCGGGAGCTATGGCCGCGTGACGCACACCTTCCACGGCACCGACGTCCTCTCGCAGCTCCTTCCCGGCATCCGCTCGGTGGCGAAGCGGCACCGCGGCATGGCGCGCGCCATCTGGGGCCGCGTCCCGACGCCGCTCGCGCTGCGCCTCGCGAAGCTGAGCGGGGAGGTGGACTCCGTGACCATCCGCGAGGAGGACTTCCGGCGGTACTGGGAGCACATCGCGGTGATGGATCCGGATGTCTTCCTCACCCTCTTGGACGCGGCGGGAGAGCACAGCGCGGAGGATCTGCTCGAGCAGATCGCGGTGCCGTGCCTCGTCATCGCGGCTGAGCGCGACACCTTCACACCGCCCGAGCTCGCCGAAGCGATGACGAACGCGATCCCCGGCGCGGAGATGATCGTCCTCCGCGGCGGCAGCCACGCGGCGCCCGTCGAGCAGCCGATGACCGTGCAGCTCCGGGTGGACAAGTTCCTGCTCGAGCGGGTCGACGAGGCGCTCGACGCTCAGCACGCCGCGACCTGAACCAATGCCGCGGAGCGATGCTGGTGGGGAGCACGATTTCGGGCCCCGGCTGACATCCATCGCGGCGGAACGGTGTGGCGGCCGCCACCCCCGATCTGGCGGGCCCGCCAGGGGCAGGCGCTCCGCCGCCAGATCCGCCACACTTGGCGGCGCGATTCTTCGAGAGAAACGCGGTCTCCGCCAGTGTCCGCCGCCGCTCGCGACGGGCACGCGCCGTGCACTCTCGGGCCGACCGTGGCTCATCCGAGGTTCGTCACGCGCGGCGCGATGGTCGGCATCACGCGCCGCGCCACGTTGCGCAAGGCGTTCCTCGCGCCGTGGCACGAGCTCGTGGGGCAGACGTGGGCGTACCTCCTGGCGTATGCGCAGCTGGAGACGGGCATCGAGCTGCAT
>JAHBWH010000217.1 GCA_019637115.1 Myxococcales bacterium
CGACGCGCAGACCGCGCTCGTGTGGGGCCTCGACGGTCTGCACGCCGGCACGCTCGATCTCGCGATCCTCTCCGGCGCCGAGCCGCCGATGCTCTCCGCCCGAGCCCGACGCTCACCCGCCGCGCTCGAGCGCGAGGCGAAGCGCCGACGCCGCGCGCTCGAGCCCGGCCCCGACGCGCAGGGAATACACCGAGACCTCTGGCATCTCGACCGGCTCGTGCTCGTGAGCGCGCCCGGTGTGGATCCCGCGACCGCCCCCCACGTCACCTTCCGACGCGGCGCGACGACGCGGGCGCTCTTCGAGGCCTACTTCCCCGAGGCGGACGTGGTGATGGAGCTCGGCTCCATCGCGGCCGTGAAGGGCAACGTGCGCGCGGGCGTCGGCGTCGCGCTCGTCAGCGAGAGCGCGGTCGTCGACGACCTCGCGCGGGGCCTCTTGGTGCACGTGCCGGACCCGCGGACTCCGCTCGTGCGCGAGCTGCACCTCGCGCACCGAGGTGAGGCCCGCTTGCCACCCGCGGCCGCCGCGCTGCGCGACAGGCTCTTGTCGTCGTCGCGCGAAGCCCCGACGGCCCGCCGCGTGCGGTGACTTGGACGTACCTCAGGTCGCGAGCCAGAAGAGCAAACCGACGAGCGCTGGCAGCGAGAGGAGCGCCGCGAGCACCCCGAAGGTCTTCCAGACCAAGGCTGGCCAGGGTCCGAGCACGACGTGGCTCGCGCGGAGGCGGATCGTTCCGTCTTCGGCGACGTGCTCGACCACACCGACGAAGGTGGCCTCGTCCCCTTCGCCGTGCTCGCCCGTGAACCGGGCGTACGCCGCTCGAGGGGGCCGCTCCTCGAGGGTGGGGTGCATCCCTACGTCGGTGGTGAGCGGTCGCGTCGTCGCGCGGACCGTTCGCGGGGGATCGTCGAGGGCGAGCACGAGCTCCCACGGGCCGCTCGTGTCGACCTCTCGCTCCGTCCACATGCGGTAGCGCTCCCGGGTCTGCTGCTGCCCTTCCTCGTCCGTGTAGGCCTCCGTTCCGAGGTGCTCGCTGAGCTGGGCGTAGTCCTCCTTGCGCGTCCAAGGATGCCCCGCCGCGAGCCGGCCTCGGAAGCGACCGCGCCGCCCGACGACGGCCCGTCCGGTGCGCGCGAGCACGAGCCCGAGCGAGATGAGCGTGCTTCGACCATGCCGCAGCGAGAGGAGCGCGACGCGCACGAGCGCGAAGGGGAGGGTGAGACCCACGGGGACCCACAGGGCGATGGCGCTCGCGCGACCGCCCTCGACCGTCCCGACGAGCGCGAAGAGCGGGATGTGGGTCAGCGCCCAGACGATCCCGCAGGCCGGTGGCGCGTCGGCGAAGGCCGCCGCGAGCCACGGCACCTCGGCGCGGAGCTTGGACCACGCGCCGCGACGCTTCACGAAGCTCCCGCCGAAGATCGCGGTTCGTCCGACCTCGACGCGCACCAGCTCACCGGTAGGAAGTCGGAGCGAGAGCGGGCCTCCGTGGTTCGCGGCGCGCCCGCCCGAGGCGCGCCGAAGGATCGCGTGGACGAACGGCGAGGTCGGGGTCGCGCCGATCAGTGTCCCTTCCAGGACGGTCGCCACATCGGGGGCCGTCGGCGCGCCCGTGTCTTCGAGTGGAGGACCGCGCCATGGAGCGGTCGCAGGCGTCGCCTCTGGAGCGGACGGGGTCGAAGCGCGCAGCGCGTCGAGGGGTTCGGTGAGCAGCGCGACGGCGTCGATCTCGTGGTATTCGTCGCCGACGTCGTAGGGCGCAACGCTCAGGCGTAGGCGGGTGGGAACATCGGTGTCGGGCGGGAGGGGGACGTGCAGGAGCCGCGCGCTGCGCGAGTCGGCGAGCGGCGCTGGAGGCGCGGCCCAGAGCACGACGTCGCGCATCGCGTCTCGAATCTCGAAGACCGCGCCGGGCCCGCAGGTCTCCAACACCACGATCCCGCGTACCGACGAGACCGCTGGGAAGTCGAGCTCGATCCACGGCGCGGAGTCGTCGGAGTCCGCGAGCCACGTCCCGTCTTCGTCGCCGCCCCGCGGGTAGACGACGGGCGGTCCGCAGGCCGCGGACGCGGCATACGAGGACCCCCACTCGGACGAGGCGCGCGCGCTGGTCGCCCACACTACGCGTGGATCGGGCAGCGTGAAGTCCAGGTCTGCGAGCTCCTCGGGTCGATGGCGTCGCGCACCTCGAACCTCCTCGGCTTCCGTCCGCTCCATCGTCCCCCCCGAGGCTCGAGCATGCCGGCTTCGGCGCGATCACGCGACCCTCGACGTCGCGCTCGCTCTCGGCGGGTGGGCCACGAGGCGCGGGGCTGGGCGACCGTCGTCTTGACGGCCACCGTCTGCGCTGCCTAGGTTCGGCCGTCTTCGCGGAGACCGCGTCGAGGGCCGACACGATGGGCTGTGGTCGACCGCGCGAACGGAGCAGCACATGAGCGGCCACACCGGCGGCCACAGCATTGAAGGGGCGACCGGCTACAGCACCGAAGGGGCCCGCGAGCAGCGCGCGAACGCGCAGGCCAAGACTGCGCGCTCGGTGCTCGCATGACCCGTGTCCTCGGTATCGATCCTGGGACTCGCCTGACGGGTTGGGGCGTCATCGAGCCGGCGGGGCCGCGCGCGCGGCTCATCGCGACGGGGGTCATCCGCGCCGGCGACTCGAAGCCGCTCGAGCAGCGGTTGAAGATTGTTCACGACGGTCTGCGCGACGTCGTGGCCGAGCACGCGCCGACGACGGTCGCGGTCGAGGACATCTTCTTCGCGAAGTACGCGAACGCGGCGTTGAAGCTCGGACACGCGCGCGGGGTCGCGCTCTTCGTCGCGGCGGACGCCGGGCTCGAGGTCTTCGCCTACCCGCCGGCGCTCGTGAAGCGCTCGGTCGCGGGACGCGGCGCCGCAGACAAGACCCAGGTCGCGAGGCTCGTGGGCGCGCTGCTCGGCATGCGCGAGCTGCCCACCGTCGACGCGACGGACGCGCTCGCGATCGCGCTCACCCACCTCCAAGCGGTGCGCGCTCGGGGGATGACGGCCGCGGCGGCCCCCAAGCGCAAACCCCGCGCCTGACCCGCGCCCGCTGGGCCGAGCGGGGCAATTGCCGCTTGCCCCCCCTGCGCGCCCGCCTAACATCCGGGGGCTTTGGCCGAAGGCGAGCAAGAGAGCGGGCGACCGGAGGAGACGCAGGACGAGGGGCGCGACGGCGGGCCCTCGCTGCGGTCGCGCGCGTGGCCCTGGTGGCTCGTGGGCGCCATCGTGCTCTACGAGCTCACCGCCCACGCCGTGATCGTCTCGCGCGTGCCGGCCGAGGCCGACTGGGAGCAGGCGGCCGCGGCGGTGCGCGAGGCGCACGAGCCCGGGGACGTGATCCTGATCGCGCCCGCGTGGGCGGATCCGATCCTGCGCCTGCACCTCGGGGACCTCCTCCCGATCCCGGTGGCCGGCCGGAGCGACCTCGCGCCCTTCGCGCGCGCGTGGGAGCTCTCGCTCCGCGGGCGGCGCGGGGAAGCGAGCGCGCTCGGGAGGCCGGCCGCGTTCGAGCAGCGCTACGGCCGCATCACCGTGCGCCGCTTCGATCTCGGCCCCTCGTCCGTGCGTGTCGACCTGACCTCGCGCGTCCGAGAGGCCGAAGTGAGCCGAGCGGGTCGCGCGTGCGCTTGGCGGCGCACGATCTCGACGACCCGCAGCGGCCTCGGCGGCGCGCAGGCCATGCCGAGCGAGCACTTCTTCTGCGGTCCAGAGCCCTGGCTGTGGGTGGGCGAGACCGTGATGGAGGATCTCGAGCTGCAGCCGCGTCATTGCGTCTGGCAACACCCCGCGGGCGGAGAGCCCATCGTGACGACCTTCCGTGACGTCGAGCTCGCCGAGCGCGTCGTCTTCTACGCGGGCCTCCACTACGAGCACGAGCGGAGCCGCGAGCACGGGCCGGTGCACGCGCGCATCTTCCTCGACGATCGCGAGCTCGCCCACATGGAGCACCGCGACGGAGACGGCTGGAAGCGCGTGGAGGCCGCGATCCCTCGGCAGGGACGGGGGGATCTGCGCATCGAGGTGAGCGCGCCGAGCCCGCACCTGCGCACCTTCTGCTGGGCGGCGACCCTCCGCGGCCCGGCGCGCGAGGTGGGCGAATGAGCGCCGCCGATCGCACCGCACCCATCCGAGCGTTGCGCGGTCACGCGCGGATCGGCTGGCGCGATCACCTCTTCGGCCTGGCGATCTGCGTGGCCTACGTCGGGCTCTTGCTCAGCGACGCCGGCGATCTCGGCATGTCGCGCGACGAGAGCTTCTACGTCACGGCGGCGCAGGACTACGGCCGCTGGATGAAGCTCTTCTGGGAGGACCGCGCGAGCGCGCTCACCTCGGAGGCGATCGACGAGGCCTGGGACTACAACCACGAGCACCCCGGCCTCGTGAAGGGGCTCTTCGCGCTGAGCTGGCTCGCCCACGAGGCCGCCAAGGACGGCGGCGAGGGAGGCCTCTTCGCGACCGACTCGGCTGCCTTCCGCTTCCCCGGGATGCTCAGCGCGGGGCTCCTGCTCTGGCTCCTCTACGTCTTCGGCGCGCGGCTCTTCGGACGGCTCGCGGGGGGCTTCGCGGCGGCGAGCTACGCCTTCATGCCGCGGCCCTACTACCACGCGCACCTCGACTGCTTCGACATCCCCATCGCGCTGGCGATCACGTTTGCCGTCTACGCCTACTGGCGGGCCCTCACGAGCCGCGCCTGGGTGGTGATGGCCGGGCTCGCGTGGGGGCTCGCGCTCTCGACCAAGCACAACAGCTGGGTGCTGCCCGGGATCCTGCTCGTCCACTTCGTCTGGATGGCGGTCGCGGTCGGCGGGCTGCGCAAGCGCGGCGAGCTCGAGGCGGCCACCGCGGACGCGTTCTCGGACCCGTGGGCGCCCAAGCCCGCGCCGGGCACGCTCTCGACCAAGCCCTGGTGGCTCGTCGCGCTCCCTTGGCTCGGGCCGCCCGTCTTCATCGCGACCTGGCCTTGGCTCTGGGACTTCGAGACGACGCTCGAGCGCTTCGGCTGGTACGCCCGCTTCCACCTCTCGCACGAGCACTACACGATCGCGTACTTCGGCCGCTCGTACTTCGAGCCGCCCTTCCCGATCGAGTTCCCCTTCGTGCTGACGGCCTTCACGGTGCCGCTGACCACGCTCGTGCTGGCCGGCGTCGGCATCGGGACGCGCCTGCGCGCGATGCTCCCGCGCTGGGCGCGGCAGCGCTGGTGGGCGAAGGGACGCACCGAGCCCGATCCCGCCCACACGGACGTGCTGCTCATCGGCTGCTTCCTCGCGCCGCTCGTCGTCATCGCCTTGCCGAGCACGCCGATCTTCGGCGGCACCAAGCATTGGATCACGGGCTACCCCTTCCTCTGCCTCTACGCCGGCCTCGGCCTCGCGCGCGTGGTCGCCTCGCTCCGCGACACGCTCGGCGCGCGGCTCCCGGCCGCGCACCTCACCGCGCCCGCGCTCGTGCTCGCGCTCTGCCTCGCGCCGCTCGTGGTGCAGACGCGGCACTCGCACCCCTTCGGCCTCTCGCACTACACCCCGCTCGCTGGCGGCGTGCCGGGCGCGGCCGACCTCGGCATGAACCGCCAGTTCTGGGGCTTCACCACGGGCAGCCTGACGGAGTTCTTCCGCGAGCGGATGCCCGACGGCGGCACCGTCTTCCTCTGCGACACGACGCCGGGCGCCTGGGACATGCTCCAGCGCGACGGGAAGCTGCCTCGGAACATCCGCTGGTCGGCGTCCATCGGGAGCGCCGACTACGTGATGATCCACCATGAGGATCACTTCGCCGAGGTCGACTTCCAGGCGTGGACGCTGCTCGGCACGACGCAGCCGGTGCACGTGCTCACGTACGACGGGGTGCCGATCATCAGCGTCTACGAGAACCCACGCCGCGTACGAGCCCGCTGAAGCGTGCGCCCCTTGACCCGCGCGACGCTGGCCGTCATCACGCTCGGAGCGGAGCCAACCTTGACGCGAAGCATCCTCGCCTTTCTGCTCGCCTTCTGGGCGGCGTGTGACCCTGGGACGGAGCTCGAGCAGAGCTGCCGTGGGGAGGCGGTGCCGAACTGCCTCCCCTACGAGCTCGCGCAGATCACCTCGGTCGAGGTCGGTCCGAGCCGCGTGCGTGTCGGGGACCCCGCCGCGCGGGTCATGTTCCGCGTCGCCTTCGATCGCTGCCCCGGGCTCGACCGGCACCACGAGGTCACGGTGCAGCTGCGCGACGGTGAGCAGCTGCAGGACCTGCTCACGCTCGCCGACGACGGGCGGGACGGCGACGCGATGGCCGGGGACGGGCTCATCGAGAAGGAGGTCGGCAACCCCTTCATCGGGCCGATGATCCCCTCCTCTCGCACGGTCGAGCTGCGTTTCCAGACCCGCGTGCCGCCGCGCTGCTCTCCGGATCGGCCGGACTGCGTCGGCGGGACGTGCCGCAGCGAGGTCTACACCCAGCCCTACGTGCTCGGGCCCCGCTTCATGGCGATGTGAGCGGCCCGATGGGCGGCCGCCAGGTCTCGCCGCCGATCAGAACCGACAGCAGGCTCGCCTCCACCGCGACGCTCGACCCCGCGAGCGCGCTTCGGTTCGTCGCGATCACGGGAAAGTAGGAGTCTCGCCCGCGCATCGCCTATCCTCGCTCGGCTTCATGGCCGCCGACGCGACGAACGGGGGGGGCCCGTGGCCCGCCGCGCTCGCGGTCGGGGTGCCGCTGGCGTGTTGGCTCGCGACGGCCTCGGGTCACGGACATTGGCTCGACGGCGGAGAGCTCGTCGCGCAGACGGCGGACTTCGGCATCTCCCACCCGCCCGGCCACCCGCTCTTCGGCGTGCTCGCGACCGGCTTCGCGTGGCTCTTGCCCGTCGGCTCTCTCGCGTTCCGCGTGGCGTTGCTCAGCGCGCTCACCGCCGCTGGCGCGACCTATTGCGTCTTCCGCGCCGCGCGCGCGACCTTCGTCGCCACGGGCGTCACCGGAGCTGCCGCGTCGACGCTCGCGGTCGCGAGCACCTGGCTCGCGTGCGGCAGCTACGCGTGGTGGCTGCAGGCCGTGCGTCCGGAGGTCTACGCGCTCCAAGCGCTCCTCGTCTGCTTCGCCATCGAGCGCCTCGTCGCGCTCGAGGCCGCGTGGCCGACGGCGGACCTGCGGCCGCTCTACCAGGCGAGCGTCGCGCTCGGGCTCGCGCTCGCGAACCACCACTTCCTCGCCCTGCTGCTCCTGCCCGCGGGCGCCGCGACGCTCGCGCGCGCGGTCGCGGCGAGGGGGCCGCGGCCGGTCTGGCTCGGCGCGGGGCTCGTCGCGTCGGGCGTGCTGCTCTATCTCTACCTCCCCCTGCGGGCCGAGCGTGCGGCCCTGGCGCTCGGTCATCCGAACAGCGCCTCGCGGCTCTGGTGGGTCGTCAGCGCCGAGGCCTTCCAGAAGAACCAGGGCGAAGGCGTGCCCGGCACGCTCGGCGACCGCCTCGTCGACGTCTTCGTGCACCTCGCGGAGAACCTCCACGTCGCGACGCTCGTCATCGCCCTCGGGGGGGCGTATTTCCTGCTCCGGCGACCCGCCGGTCGACGGATCGGCGTGCTCTGGCTGCTCGTCCTCCTCGTCTTCGCAGGCGCCCGCGCCTGGCTCGGCTTCGTCCGCCACAACCCCGACGCGCTCGGCTATCTCCTGCCCGCCTTCGCCGCCGCGAGCGTGCTCGCGGGCGCCTTCGTCGCGACCCTCGCGTCGCTCGCCGGACCGCGCGTCGCGTTCGCGCTGGCGCTCCTCGGGCTCGGCGCGGCCGCCATCCCGCCGCTCGAGCGCGGGCCCGAGGCGAGCCTCGCGGGCTTCCGCGACACGGACCTCTTCGACGACCCGATCCGGCGCGAGCTGCCCACCCGCGCGGTCGTGCTCGTGCACGATCCGAGCACGGTCTTCCGCCATTGGGAGAGCGCGATCGTCGAGGGGGCGCGCCCCGACGTCGCCTTCGTGCCCGTCCCCTTCCTCACCTACCCCGAGATGGTCGACGACCTGGTCGCGCGTCATCCAGACCTGCGCGCCCTCCTGCGCGCGTATTTGCTCGAGGGCCAGTTCGACGTCGCGGCGCTCCAGACGTTGGCCGCGGAGCGACCGACCCTCGTGGAGCTCGATCTGCGCGTCCCGATCGAGCTCTACGAGACGCTCGCGCCCGCGGGCTTCCACCACCGGGTGGTGCCGGCCGGCGCCACCGAGACCGACATACGCGAGGGCCTGCGCGACCAAGAGGCGCGCTGGTCCGAGCTCGAGCGGCTCCTCGGTGCGCCGAAGGATCCCGAGACCCGGCGCCGCGTCCTCTGGCACACCTACGTCGCGGCGCTCTACGCCGCCGAGGTCGGGGAGCGCGACGCGGCGCGGGCGCTGCTCGCGCGGGGGCTCGCGATCGAGCCCGACGAGCCGCCGCTGCGCGGCCTGGCCGCCGCGCTCGAAGAAGGCGAGGGCCGCGTCGACACGCGGCCGTTCCGGGTCGATTGAGTCCCCTGCCCCTGCCCCTGCCCCTGCCCCCGGCCCCCGGCCCCTGCCGAAGCCGCAGCTCGCCCCAAACCCGCGGCGCACCTCCGAACCCCGCGGCTCACCCCAACCGCGGCCCACCCCAGCCGCGGCTCACCCCAACCGCGGCTCACCCCAACCGCGGCTCACCCCAACCGCGGCTCACCCCAACCGCGGCTCGCCCTCCCACTCGCGATGAGTTGGCTCTCCGCGCATGCGCCGCAGGGCGACGGGCTTCTCCGCCCGGAAATCGTGCGCGCGAGGTCACCATTTCGTCCCGTTTTCCTGTGAGTTTCGGGCGTTGACGCCACCCAATCGGCTGCTAGTAACTCCGTATAGAGTCACTGGCTCGAAAGGGTGGGTTTCAGCATGCGTTTCTTCTCTTGGGCCTCGGCCCTCCTCGCGCTCGCGGCGTGCGCGCCGGCTGGCGGCGTCGACGCGGTCGCCCTCGACCGGAGCGGCCTCGAGGGCCGCGTCGCGACGCTCGCGTTCACGAGCGACTACCAGACGGAGGTCGACGGCGCGCTCGTCGCGGGTGGGCTCGCGCACGTCGTGTACGACGCGAACCGGCTGACCAGCTGTCGCGGCGATCGCGACGGCGGACCCGCGTGGACGATCTCCGCGCACTACCGCGTGGCGGGCGGCGACGTCCGCTCGATCCACGTCGCCGGGCACGCGCCCTCGCCGGACGCGGTCGGCCTCCCCATCGAGCTCACGGAGGCCGGCGAGCTCGAGGTCTGGTTCGAGAACACCTCCGCCTTCGGCTGCCAGGCGTGGGACTCGGCCTTCGGCGCGAACTACCGCTTCACGATCGAGCCCGCGCGCACCGGTGAGGCGCCGATCGCGCGTTTCCCGGCCGACGGCTCCTACCGCCTCGAGGGGGATCTGCGACAGGGCGGGCAGCTCGAGATCGAATACGACGTCTCGCGGCTGCCGAACTGCCGCGACACCCGCTACGGGCAGCCCGCGTGGAGCATCCTCGCGCACTACCGCTTCGCGAGCGGACAGACGGGCTACGTCGCGGTCACGTCGGGGCGAGGCACGCTCGACGTGGTGGGCAGCGGTGAGCTCGAGCTCTGGTTCGAGAACCAGGGCATCTATGGCTGCCGCGCCTGGGACTCGCGAGACGCCGCCAACTACCGCTTCGCGGTCGACGAGGATCCGCGGGCGCCGGGCTGGATCGGCAATGGCGCGTACGTCATCGACCGCATGACGTGCGACGGGCCGTGCGACCATAGCCGCCGAGCGCTCGCCCCCGCGCCGTGGCGGTACGACACCTACGCGCGCCAGCGCGCCGCGATCCGCGCGATCTACTTCGACGTCTGGAAGGCCGGCGTCACGGACTTCGACAACGCGGAGCTCTGGCGCGAGCTCGACGTCCAGGTCCACTTCCGCGTGCGCGCGGAGGGGCCGTTCCAGTCGCGGTACGTGCGCTTCTTCCGCCGCGTCGGCAACGACGCGCGCTACGAGCTGCCCATGGCCGAGATGGATCCCTTCGCCGGCGGCTTCCGTCGCACCGATCCGTCCCAATGCCCCGACGCCGATCTGCTCACCTCGGGCGATCCGAACGCCGCCTACGTGGGGGCACGCGTGGAGTACTACTTCACCGTCAACGGCGTGCCCTACCGTGAGTCGTCGGGCCACAACTTCCGTGGCGAGTTCGAGGAGTACCGCACGCTCTTCGAGGTCTGCCTCCCCTGAGGCGCGACCCGCAGGTCTCACGAACGGCCCTCGGCGCGTGGTGTGCGCCGAGGGCCGTTTCGCTTAGGGAGGGTCACTTCTTCCGATCGCGCGCGCTCGGGACGCCCGGCTTCGTGTCGCGAGGGGCGCGCGAGGACCGGGTGGCGGCGGCCAGCATCGCTGCTTCGTTGGCCGTCAGCGCGGGCGTGGGGCGGCGCGGTCGACGCGGGCGGGCATTCATCGCTTTGGGCGTCGACGCTGGGGGCGGGACCATCTCGGTCGGTCGGCTCGGGGTCCGGCGCCCCGCGCGCGACCGCAGATCGTCCTCTGCCGCGGGCGCCGGCGGCCGGTACGAGGGAGATGCGCTCGGGTGGGGCAGCGGCGGGGGCGGGAAGCTCGCCGCCGGCGGCGGCGGAGGCGGAGTGCTCGTCACCGATCGCGGCGGTCGCCAGCTGGCGGTCTTCTCCTGCGCGGGCCGTGGCCAGTCCAGCATCGGCGGCGGCGGGCGGAGCGGGAAGTCGGGCGCGATGCACGGCTCGTCGGTGTGGACGGCCGGCGCGGGCGGACGGATGGTGCTCGGCTTCTTCTGCGGCGCAGCGGGCGCGGCGGCGTCTCGATCGTTCGCGCACGACGGCCGGGGCGCGATGACGCTGTCGGGTCGGGCCGCGGGGCGCGGCGTGCGCTCGCGCGACGCGGCGGGCTGCGCGTCGTAGAGCCCCGAGGCGGCCTCGACGGCGGGCTTCCGGAGCGCTGGCGACCCCGCCGCGTCGCGATCGTGGGACGAGCCGAGGTCGACGGCCTTGGGGTACATCGGCGGTCGCAGGGTCACCGCGACCTGCGGGCGAGGAGGGCGCAGGGCGTCCGCCTCGAGCAGCCACGCTCGGATCTGCGAGCTCTGCTGCGCGAGGCGCGCGCGCCCGACCTCGGCGACGAAGCGCGCGACATCCTCGGCGCCGAGCTGCGGCGTGCGCATCTGCAGCCATCGGCGGAGGGCGTCGCAGAGGTCGCTCATCGAGCAGCGCGCGCTCGGGTCCCGCTGCAGCGCCTTGGCGATGATCGCGTCGAGGGCGCGGTTGACGCCAGGCGCGTGCTCGGACGCGGGCGGGATCGGCGCCTCGCGGACGGCCGTCAGCACCTCGAGGAGACCCTCGCCGTCGAAGAGGGGGCGCTGCGCGAGGGTCTCCCAGAGCAAGACCCCGAGCGCCCAGACGTCCGCGGCGGCCGAGGGGCGCGCCCCGTCGATGAGCTCGGGCGCGACGTAGCGCGGCTTGCCCTTCACGCAGCCGATGTCCGTCGTCGCGAGGTTGCGCGTCGTCTTCGCCACGCCGAAGTCGATCAGCTTCGCGTGGCCGCTGCGGAGCACCATCACGTTCGAAGGGCTCACGTCGCGATGCACGAAGCCGAGCGGCGCGCCGTCGAGCGTGCGGGCCGCGTGGGCGTGCGCGAGCCCCGCGGCGATCTCCGCGAAGATGTGCACGATCAAGCTCGGAGACGGGCGCTTCTTCGCTGCGCTGCTCGCGCGGACCAGCTCCGAGAGGGTCAGCCCGTCGAGGTACTCCACGACGAGGTAGGGCTCCTCTCCCTCGTAGCCGCTGTCGTAGATGTGCAGCAGGCTCGGGTGCGAGAGCATCGTGAGCACGCGGGCCTCGTCGAGGAACATCGCCTTGCTCGGCGCGTCCTCCGCGAGGTGCGGGTGGAGCGCCTTGACGACGACCAGCCGCTCTGCGCCACAAGGCGAGACCGAGAGCGCGAGGTGGACCTCGGCCATGCCTCCGCATCCAATCCGCCCGAGGACGGGGTAGGGGCCGAAGCGGCGTGAGGTGGGGCGAGGCGTGGACATCGAGGCAGCCATACCGCTCCTCATTGCAACCGCCGTTCCGTCCATTCTGAAAGATTCTGATGACAGCGCAATCGCGAGGCGCGACGAAAACGCGAGCACTTTCGTGGACGGAGAGCCGCGAAGGGCGAGGCGCGGCGAGGTCGAGCTGCGCGAAGTGGAGACTCCGCATCCCTCTGGGGTGGGACGAACCTCCTTCATGGGGACTGAATGCCCCACGTTGTCCCACATGCGGACCTGCATGCGCGGCGGCTGGTAGCCTCCGTCCATGCCCCGCGTCTTCGTCACTCGCCGCCTGCCCGTCGATGCCCGCGCCTCCCTCGGCGGTCACGACGTCGAGGTCTTCGCGCCGCCGCGACCGCCGACGCGGGAAGAGCTCGAGCGAGGCGCGCGAGACGCCGAAGCGCTCGTGCCGCTCTTGTCGGATCGGATCGACGCGGCGTTGCTCGACGCCTGCCCGCGCCTGCGGGTCGTCGCGTGCTACTCGGTCGGCACCGATAACGTCGACCTGGAGGCCGCCGCCGCTCGTGGCGTCGTCGTGACGAACACGCCCGACGTGCTCACGGAGGCGACGGCCGACGTCGCGTGGACGCTCTTGCTCGGGGTCGCGCGCCGCACGCGCGAGGGAGAGCGACTCGCGCGCACTGGGGACCTCGGGGCGTGGT
>JAHBWH010000218.1 GCA_019637115.1 Myxococcales bacterium
GAGTCGGAGTCGGAGTCGGAGTCGGAGTCGGAGTCGGACTTTCGAGGCCTACTCGTCGCGCACGCGCACGCGCACGCGCACGTGGACGACGTGGACGTGGACGTGGACGTGGACGACGTGGGACGACGTGGACGCGATGACGTGGACGCGACGACGTGGACGCGACGACGTGGACGCGACGACGCGGGCGACGTCTTCGTCGGCTCAGTTCGCGCCGGGGGCGGGCTCTCCGCCCGCGCCGCGGGTCTGCATGCGGCCGTCGAGCGGGCCGCCGAGGCGGATCTGGTAGGCGCCGTCGGGGGCCTTCGCGGCGCGGACGAGGGGGTTGTTGTCCAGCAGCATGAAGAGGCCCGAGGTGCGGGGGCTGCGCGTCTTGTAGTCCTCCGTGAACGCGAGGCGCAGGAGGAGGTCGAGGCGCGACGAGCCGAGCCGCGGCAGCAGGCGGAGCTGGCCGGCGCCGCCGAGCTCCATGTCGGGACCGCGCGCGCTCACCCGCTCGATCTCGAGGACGCCGTTCTGCACGGCGGCTACGAGGCGCAGGTCGCCCGCGTCGATCTGCTCGACGGTGAGGCCGTCGCCCATGCCCTCGAACGAGAGCTTCGCCTGCCCGTCGCCGACCTTCAGGCCTTCGAGCGAGAGCGACAGGCGTCCCTCCGCCCCGCTCGGATCCGCGGGCAGATCGAGGTCCACGTCTCCGCTCAGGCGTCCTTCGAGCGGCAAGGGGAGGTAGGCGCGCAAGATGCTCAGGCGCCGGAGGTTGATGTTCTCGAGCTTCGCCTCGATCGACATCGCGTCGTCCGAGCGCTCGTAGCGGCCGCGGACGTCGCCTCCCGCGACGATCGCGTCGAAGCTGAGGTCGATCGAGCCGAAGAGCGCCGCCAGCACCCCGACCCGCAGGTTGAGCTCTTCGAACGTGACGTCGACCGGCCGCTCGTCGGGGGTCAGCGGCATCCGCACGAGCCGCACGCCCGTGAGGTTGACGCCGGTGCCCCACGACGGACTGAGGTCGACGATCTCGAGCTGAAAGCCGCTCGGCTCTCGCCGACCCCCTGGGCCGCGCGGGTTCTCGACCTCTTGCACGATGAAGTCGCGGACCCGATCCCACGGGAAGGTCCAGTACGCGAAGAGGAGGAAGCTGAAGAGGAAGAAGGCCGGGTAGCCGACCCACTTGCCGATCCGTCGTAGCCAGAGCTTCATGGGGCGGGGGGTCCTGCGCGCATGGCGCTCGCCATGCTGGTCGACATGTTGCCTGCCGCCATCGAGGACGCGCCGGCCGCGGGCTCTTGCGCGTCGTAGGCGATGACGCCGATCTGGACGTTGTAGCTGTCCTCGCCGCCCCGGAAGTGCTCGATCTGGATTCGCTCGACGGCGACGGGGTGGCGGCTGTTCTCGATCGCCGTCAGCATCTTGATCGCCTTGCGCAGCTCGACGCCGGGCAGCGTCGCGCGCGCGTTGCGGCGCCTGAAGTCGCCGACGATCTTCTCGGGCTGGTCGGTGACCTCGCGGAGCGAGAGCTGCTGCTCGGAGGCGCGCGCCTCGAGGAAGCTCCCGAGCGGCGGCGCGGCCTCGCGGTAGCGGGCCTGCGCGGCCTCGCGCTCGGCCTGCCGCTGCGCGAGCGTCCCGCGCGCGCGGCCGATGTCGCGGAGCACGGTCGAGATCGCGCGGTTCTCGGCCTCGATCTCGGAGATGGAGCTCGTCACGAGGTAGAGGGGCAAGACGATCACGATCAGCGCGAAGACGACGCCGAGCACGGCGAGCAGCCTGCGCTCTCGCTCGTTCAGCCCGTCGATGCTGGCCCGGAGGCGGTCGAGGGGGGTGGTGGTCATCAGTTCCTCCGCCCCCCGCGTGTCGCGGGCTGCACCATGGGCTCGTCGCCCGGACAGTGGAGCGTGGCCTCGAGGCGATAGTTCAGGCCGGTGTTGTTCGGGCCCGGCGAGGTCGGGCCGCGCTTGATCTCGTTGAAGCACTCGTGTGCTTCGACGTTCGCGGCGATGGTGTCGCGCTCGGCGAGGCTCGCGACGAGTCCTTGGATCTCCATTCGGCCCTGCCGGGTCTCGTCGTCGACCTCGATCGTCAAGCGGCGGGTGTCGTGCTGAATCTCCGTGGGGATGGCGCTCGTCAGCGCGTCGAGCGCGGCCCACGCCGTGAAGCGCGGGATGGGGTCCGCGATCCGTCGCCCCCCCTCGAGCAACGTGCGCGCTTGGCTGGGGTCGCGCGTGCTCTCGGAGAATACTTCGCGCGTCACCTCGGCGAGCTGCGCCTGAAGCGTCTCGCGCTCGCCCGAGAGCACGGACCAGCGGGCCCACGTCGCGAAGAGGAAGGCGAGGATGACGGGGGCGCTCGCGATCGCGATGAGCTTCCCCTGTGCGCGGAGGTTGCCCATCGCCTGTTTGTAGGCGAGCTCCCCCTGACGGAGGTCGAGGCGCTTGGCGCGAGACGCCGCGCGGGCGGCGAGCGCGGTGGCGTACGCGAACTTCGCGCGCTCGGGGAGCCCCTCGTCGGTCGGCGCCGGGTGCAGGGACGGCGCGCGAGGTGGCTCTCCCGACTCTCCCGACTCTCCCGACGCTGGCGGCGTGGGGGCTGTCGCGAGCGGGTCGGCGCCTTCGAGCGCGGCGCTCGCGTCGCCCGCTTGCGCCTTCGGGGCGTCCTTCGCGCTCGTGCGTTTCGCCTTCTTCCGCGCCATCTCGAGCGGGCCCGGGATGGGCACGAGGGAGGCCTCGGCGTCGGTGACCTCCTGCAGCCAGGGGAGGATCGACTCGGCGTAGAGCGCGCCGTCGCCGCCGAGGTAGACGCGCCGGACTGGCGGGTGGTTCGCCGCTCGGTACGCCGCGAGCGTGCGACGGAGGGTGGCCGCGAGCTCGGCCTGGCGGCCGCGGCTCAAGAGGTCGAGCCCGCCGCTCGTGGTCCGCGCGAACGTACACGCGCCCTTCTCGAGGACGCAGAGATCCATCCGCTCGGTGCCGAGCGAGACGAGCAGCAAAGGACCGGGCGCCTCGAGCGCGGGGACGACGTGGCGCAGCCCGTCGAGGGCCACGGCGCCGACCGCGATCTCGCGCGGCTCGAGCTTCGCGGCCGCGAGCTCGGCCAGCAAGGTCGACACGCGCGCCTTCGGGACCGCCGCCGCGAGCACCCGCAGCAACGTCGGCGTGCGATCGATCGGCTGGTGCGTGACCACCGCGTCGCTGACCTCGAAGGGGAGGAGCTCGTCGAGCTCGAAGGGGATGACCTCGGCCACGCGCTTCGCGGCCCCCGCGGGGAGCTCGAGCGTGCGGACCGAGGCCTCGCGACCATCGACCGCGACGACGACCGAGTCGGGCGCCCGCCCGAGCGACGCGCTCAGGGTCTCGAGCGCGGCCAGCAGCCCCTCCGCCCGGCCCTGCGGGTCGGTCGCGGGGGGGATGGGGACCTCGAGCGAGCGCTCGATCTCGAGGTTCCGGAGCGACGTGCGGAGGAGCGTCGCGCGGAGGGCGGTGGGGCAGATGTCGAGTCCGAGGATGCGAGCCATGACGCGGGTTCACTCCACGCGGTAGTAGTGGAAGACGCCGAGCCCCGGCATCGCGCCAGCGTTCGGGGGTGGGGGCGTCCAACGTTCGTGAAAATTGACGACGGTCTTGAGGCGGGTCTCCCCCCGCCAGCCACCGATGCACTCTCCGCTCGAATCGCGCTCGCGGCAGCCGGAGCGCCCCGTCACGTCGATGGTGAGGATACGCGCAGCGGTAACGAAGGTATTCTCGAGCTCGACGCGGATCGCGGGCGGGACGGTGACCGGGCGGAAGAGCAGGGGGTTCTCGGCGCCGAGGAAGCCTTGGAGCATGGGGTAGAGGTCGCGCGGGCCGCCGCGCCCTTCGATGAAGTTCAGGAAGTCGCCCACGCGCGAGAAGAAGGGCAAGGGGATCAGCGAGCGCGCGGTCGTGAGCAGCTGCACGAACTTCGCGGCCTCCGTCGGATCGACGCAGAGCGGCTGCTGCTCGAGGTAGCTGCAGAGGCGGGCGAGCAGGACCTCGGCTGGGGCCTCGTTCGGGTTGATGGCGCCCGAGCCGTAGATGGTGACGATGCGTGCGTCGGGATCGTCGGGGCGCGGCTCGACGAAGGTGGACCAGAAGTCGTCGCCGATGCCGCGGACGAGGCGCAGCTCCTCGAGCGAGTCGAGCGGCGCGTTCTTGATGCGGTAGGGATCGGGCAACCGCTGGTAGTGGTCGTCCTCGCTGCCGCTGCTCGTCACCTGGCCTCGACCGGGGTCGAAGACGGTGCGCTCGAGGTCGAAGTCCCACCAGTCGATGATCGCGGCGACGATGTCGAGGCGCGTCGTGACTTGCCCGTCCCTGTCCCGCTGCTGGAAGAGGGGGTCGTAGCGAGACTCGAGCTGATAGCCGCCCATCATCGCGTAGAGCTGCATCGCGATGGAGCGACGCGCGCGGTCGCCGGTGAAATTCAGCGGCGCGTTGACGTTGATCTTCGCGTTCTCGGCGAACGAGATGATGCTGCAGGTCGCGCCCGTGTCGTCGAGCCCTTGCGCCGATGAGAAGTTGATGCCGGTCGACATCGCGCGGGTCGCGCCGGGGTCGCAGAAAGGCTTGAGCAGCGAGTCGGCCATGCGCCAGACCGGAAGCATCGGCGGTGGCCGGCCCGCGAGCGCCATGTAGTAGGGGGTGACGACCTGGCGGATCTGGGGCTCCGCGGCGACGAGCAGGCGCGTGAGGTTCAGGCCGCTCTTGGCCATGTACTCCGCCTTGAGTTGGTCGCGTTGGGTGGCCGCGATCGCGAAGCTCGTGCTCGTGTTCTGATGCAGATCCGCGAGCAAGACCGCGAGGATCGCCAGCGCCGTGATCGCGATGATGAGCGCGATGCCCCGCCGGCGCTCGTGCGGGGGCGCCAGCCGCCGCACGCGCGGGCGCCGCGACGCGCGGCGGAAACCGTGCGAGTCGGACGAGGCGGTGAGGGGCAGGGAGATCACGGGTTGTAGATCGCGTGGTTGAGGGCGAAGCGAATCGGGAGGTCGGCCCGGGTGCCGAAGGTGACGGTGCGGCCGCGCTGGCGAGAGTGCGGGACGGTGAGCGCGATCTTCACCTGGGCGGGGAGGCGGTTCGGCTGCGCGCTGAGCTGCGTCGTGTCCCAGGTGCGGACCCAGTTGTTCGTCAACGGATCGAGGTACTCGAGCTGAAGGTCGACGACGTCCTCGACGAGGATCTGAACGGTGCCACCGCGCCGCGGGTCGTCGTCGATGCGGCGCTGCTCGCGCCGGGCGAGCACGCGCCGACGTGAGTCGTTCGGGTGGCGAGTGACGAAATAGCTCAGCTCGTTCTGATCGCTCTCGTGTGCGTCGCGATAGAGGCGGCGCAAGGAGAAAGACGTGAAGTCGAGGCGGTCGCCGCCGCTACGATCCGTGCCGACGAACGCGGTGCGGACGGTCACGAGCGCGGGGCTCGGGTTCATCTGGGCGGAGACGAAGGCCATCGAGATCTCGCGCTGCATGCGCGCGAGCGCGGCGGTGACGATGTGGTTGCGTTCGAGGTCGGCCTCGACGCGCTCCTTGTTGCGCGAGGTCTGCGAGAGCCCTCCCCAGATCAGCACGGTGATGCCGCTGAGGATCGCGATGGCGACCATCGCCTCGACGAGCGTCAGGCCGCGGCGGCGGTGGTGGCGCGCGCTCATCGCTGACCTCCGAACCCGCCGAGCCCGCCGGCCGGGCCGCCGAGCCCGCCCAGGCCACCTTGGCCAGGAGCGCCCGGCGCGCCGCCGATGGGGGCGCCGCCGGGCCCCAGCGGCGTCTCCATCCGCGGCGGCTGCTCGGCGACGAGGAACTGCACGATGTCGAGCTGCTGCGGGCGAGTGCCCTCGCGCCACCGCACCGTCACGGTCGCACGACGGACCTGCTCTTCGATGGCGGGCTTGAGCACTGGGAACGCGATCCCGATGGCCATCTCGGCGAAAGCGTCCCCGCCGCCCATGCCGAGGCCACCTCCCATCATCGAGTCGAGCGTCGAGGTCTGTGCGCTCTCGTCCCCCACGATCGACGAGAGCGGGCTGTCCTCGGCTCCGTCCTCCATGAGCGCGTCGTCGGGCAGGACGATGCGCTCCATCGACCACTGACAGTCGAAGCCCTCGATCTCGGCGTCTTCGCAGCAGCGATCGGTGCCGCGGTCGTCGACGGCGGGCAGCCCCTCGCGCATCACCTGCTCTTCGATCTCGTTCATCTTGCAGCGCGCGAGCAGGGCCGCGACGTTCAGGTGCTGCGCGCGGGTGCCGACCTTGATGGCCTGGCCCTGGCTCGAGAAGACGGTGACGAGCCCGACCGCGAGGATGCCGACCGCGACCATGACCTCCATCAGCGTGAAGCCGAGCGTGCGTGCGTTCGGGCGTCTCATCCGTTGTCCCTCACTTCGTCGGCGTCGAGGACCTGCGGCGGATCGACGATCCCGGGGTGGACGATGGCGCGACCGGTGAGCGGGTGGATCTCTACCGTGTAGAAGTGCTCCGCGTTGCTGTCCGAGAGCAGCACGAAGGCGTGCTCGGCCCGGCCGCCCGGGAAGAAGTAGATGTAGCCGCGGCCCTGCTCGCGGGGCTCGCGCTCGTGCGGCGTCGTCAGGCGCAGGATGCGCACGTTCGGCTGGGTCCCAGAGGCCGCGAGGGCGGCAGCGGACTCCGCGGTGAGCGGAGAGCTCCCCGAGACCGGCAGCCGGCGCGGCATGTAGCGCTTCATCGGGCGGCCATCCGAGCCCGCGATCGGCGAGAAGGCGCTGCGGCCGAGCTGCGCCGAGAGCGAGCCGGAGAGCCGCGCCTCGGCGCGGGCCCAGGGGTCGGAGCCCGCGCGGTCCTCGCTCGGGTCGATGTCGGCGTCGTCGCTGACGTCGAGCGTGACGTGCCCGTGCGCTTCCTCGATCGAGAGCGTGTGCGCGTCGAGGTCCAGGACGATGCGGACCGTCTGCGCGCGGCTGACCGCGCGGTGGTAGGCGAAGCGCGACGCGCCGACGATGTCGACCGCGCCGCTGCGGAGCTTCGTCCGGTGGAGCGCGCCGATGCCGAAGCTCACGCCGACCGCGATCACCGCGAAGATTGCGATGACGATCAGCACCTCCATGAGCGTCATCCCCGCCCGACGCGCACGCCTCACCCGCGCGCGGACGCGCAAGCGGCGGAGCGGCGGGAGGTGGAGCGAGGGGAGCATGAGCGTGTCGAGGGGGGCCTGGTGGTGTCGCGAGCGGTCTGGCCCCGACGGCGAGGGGCGGAGGCCGGTGGAGGGGTTGGGGCCAACCCCTCGAAGAGACCGAGAGAGGAAGGACGCAGAGTCAGGGCTCAGATGTCGTCCGGACCCGCGATGTCGTCCTCGGTGCCGAACTGGCCGTCCGGCCCTGCGCTGACGACGTAGATGTCGTCGCCTTCGCAGGTGATCTGGAACTCGTTGTCCCAGGGGTCGGTCGCGCGTTTGCTGCGATCGAGGTAACCCTCGTTCTGGAGCTCCTGGCTGCTCGCGGGGCAGCGGTTGGAGTCCGCCATGTAGAGGAGGACGGCGGCGGAGACCGCCTGAGCGTCCGAGACCGCCTGGCGACGCTGAGACTTCTTCCACTGGGGCACGACCGCCACGCCGACGGCGGTGGCGATGAGCGCCATGATGATCACGACGATCATGATCTCGACGAGCGTCATGCCTTCGGTGCGGCGGAGGCGACGTCGAGTGCGGAGGCGGGCGGGGAGGGAACGTTGGGTCTGCATGGTCTTTCCTCGGATCGATGGCTCTGGGCGGATGGCTCGGATCGG
Organism: Myxococcales bacterium; assembly: GCA_019637115.1. GTDB lineage: Bacteria > Myxococcota_A > Polyangia > Polyangiales > Houyiibacteriaceae > JACKEH01. The sequence continues at coordinate 7,756 of JAHBWH010000218.1, forward strand.
ATGGCTCTGGGCGGATGGCTCTGGGCGGATGGCTCTGGGCGGGGCGGGTCAGAAGACGTTGTCGTCGACGAAGAGGTTCCCGCTGGGGCCGGCGCTGAGGACATCGATGTCGTCGGCGTCGAAGCGGCCCGGGCAGCGGAAGAAGAGCCGCCTCCCCCATGCGTCCTCGGGGACACGGCGCAAGAAGCGGGCGCCCGAGCGGGGAGGGTGGGCGAGCTCGTCGAGCGACGACGGGCAGCGCCCGATCTGCGTCCGAAAGCGGAACGCAGCGCGTTGCACCTCGGCTACGACCCCGCGCGTCTCGCGGACCTTGGCTCGCCGCTCGGCGTAACCTGCGAGCGCGAGCGCGAGGCCCGCCAGCGCACCGAGGGCGAGGGCCACCTTCCACCGCGAGCCACCGAGGAGCTGCCGCCAGCTCCCTCGCCGCTCCCACGGCAGCGCGACGGTGCTCTTCCGGCGGCGACTCATCCGACGAACTCGTTGATCTGGAGGAGGGGCATCAGGATCGCGAAGGCGATCCCGCCGCTCATGCCGCCCATCAAGATGATGATGAGCGGCTCGAGGAGGGAGGTCATCGCGGCGACGCGGACCTCGACCTGCTGGTCGTAGGCGTTCGCGACGTGCTCGAGCATCTCCTCGAGCTGCCCCGACCGCTCGCCGATCGCGATCATGTGCGTGACGATCGGGGGGAAGCGCTTGCTCGCCTTGAGCGGCTTGGCGAGGCTCTCGCCCTCGCGGACGCTCTCGCGGGCGTCGTCGACCACCCGCATCAGCTCCATGTTGCCGATGACGTTGCGCGTGATCTCCATCGCCCGCAGCACCGGTACGCCGCTCGAGAGCAGCGTCGCGAGCGTGCGCGCGAAGCGCGAGACCGCGACCATGAGGAAGAGCTGACCGAAGAGCGGCAGCTTCAGCGCGAAGCGGTCCCAGCGCTTGCGCCCCTCGGGGGAGGCCTTCCAGCGGCGGAAGTACCAGATGCTCCCGCCGACGGTGATCCCGATGAGCCACCACCACCCGGTGATGACGTCGCTCGTCCAGATGAGCAGCTCGGTATACCAGGGCAGCGCCTGGTCGAAGTCCTGGAAGATGCTCGTCACCTTCGGGACGACCATCGTCATCATGATGCCGATGATCAGCGTGCTCGCGAGCGCCATGAAGAGCGGGTAGGCGAGGGCGCTCTGCACCTTGGACTTGAGCTTCGCCTGCGCGTCGAGGAACTCGGCCAGGCGCTGGAGCACGACCTCGAGCGTGCCCGAGGCCTCGCCCGCCGCGACCATGTTCACGTAGAGGTCTTGGAAGTATTTGGGGTGCTTGCGCAGCGCGTCCGCGAAGCTGATGCCCTCGTTGACCTTGTCGCGCGTGTCGGTGAACGCCGCCTTGAGGTCGGGGTCCTCGAGCTGATCGACGAGCGCCGTCAGCGCCTCGACGAGCGGGATGCCGGCGCGCAGCAGGGTGGCGAGCTGCTGCGTGGACACCGAGATGTCACGCGCGCCGACGCGCCTGAACATCCGGCGGAAGTCGACCTCCCGGCCGCGCTTCTTGGCCGCGACGCTCGACTCGAGCACCTCGGTGACGAGGACGCCGTCGCGCTTGAGGGCGACGCGGAGCTGCTTGGGGCTGTCCGCGTCTCGGACCCCCTTGACCGCCTTACCAGCGGCGTTGACCCCGCGCCATGCGTAGACGGCCATGACTACTCCGCCGCCTCCAGCTCGCTCGCCTGCGTCGCGGCGATGACCTCTTCGACGCTCGTCACACCCGCGAGCACCTGGCGCGCGCCGTCGTCGCGCAGCACGCGCATGCCGTGCATCTGGGCCGCGCGGCCGATCGTCTTCGAGTCGCTCTGCGCGAGGATCTCCGCGCGCACGGGCGCGTCGATGACCATCAGCTCGAAGATGCCCATGCGGCCCCGGTAGCCGGTGTGGCTGCAGTGCTCGCAGCCCTTCGGGCGATAGAAGACGGGCATGCCGTCCGCGCCACGTCGGATCTCGATCCCGCCGACCTTGGCCGGCTCGGGGGCGCTCCGGATCTGCGTCGGCTCCTCCAGGAGATCCGAGAGCGTGAGCTCCTCTTCGTCCTCGCCGGGGGTCACCGGGGGCGCCGAGTTGCGGCCGAGCACGGTGCTGCGCGCGGCGGCCTCGAGCTGCTCGAGCGTCTCGTCGACCCGCGACATGTCGATGCCGAGCTCTTGGAGCTTGTCGGGGGTCGCGACGTAGGGTTCGCGGCAGTGCACGCAGAGCCGGCGGACGAGCCGCTGCGCGAGCACGCCGAGGACGGTCGAGCTGATCTGGAAGGGCTGGATGCCCATGTCGACGAGGCGGGTGATCGCGCCCGGGGCGTCGTTCGTGTGCAAGGTCGAGAGCACGAGGTGACCCGTGAGCGACGCCTGGATCGCCAGCTCGGCCGTCTCGTGGTCGCGGATCTCACCGACCATGATCACGTCCGGGTCCTGACGCAGGAAGGCGCGGAGCGCCGACGCGAAGGTGAGCCCGATCTTCGAGTGCACCTGGAGCTGGTTGATGCCGCGGAGCTCGTACTCGACGGGATCCTCGGCGGTGAGGATCTTCTTGTCGGGGGTGTTGATCCGGTTGAGCGACGCGTAGAGCGTCGTCGTCTTGCCCGAGCCGGTCGGGCCCGTGACGAGGAGGATGCCGTTGGGGCGCCCGATCATGTGCGCCCAGACGTCGAGCTCGCGGCGGGCGAAGCCCAGGTCGACGAGGTCGAGCGTAATGTTCTCCTTGTCGAGGAGGCGCATCACGACGCTCTCTCCGCGCGCGGTCGGGATGGTGCTGACGCGGACGTCGATCACCTTGCCGGCGATCTTCTTGGTGATGCGGCCGTCCTGTGGGAGGCGCTTTTCGGCGATGTTCAGGCCGGCCTCGATCTTCACGCGCGCGATGATCGAGGAGTGCGCCCCTTTGGGCGCCTCTTTGCGCACGACGAGCCGCCCGTCGATGCGGTAGCGGACCACGACCTTGTCGTCGTGCGGCTCGATGTGGATGTCGGAGGCGCGCTCGCGGACCGACGTGTAGAAGAGGTTGTTGACGAAGCGGATGACCGGGGCCTCGTCGTCCGCGTCGAGGAGGTCTTGGATCTCGTCGACGTCTTCTTCGTTCTTCTCGCCGAGCGAGGCCTCGTCCTTGCGTTCGTAGACGCGGTTGATGGCGTCGTCGATGGCCTCGCTCGTCACCGCCACGAGGTCGATCGGGCGGCCGAGCAGCGCGCGCAGGTCGTCGGGCGCGACCGTATCGAGGGGATCGGCGATCGCGGCGATCACCGCCTCGCCGCGCTCGCCGATGGGGAGGATCTTCTGCTGGCGCGCGAAGTTGATGGGCACGAGCTCGACGACGGCCTCGGGCACGGTCGTGGTGTCGATCTTCGGCAAGAAGTCGAGCCCGAGCTCGGTGGCGAGCGCTCGGACGAGCTCGACCTCCTCGATCGCGCGGGTCGCGCGGATCACGTCGGCGAGCTCGACCCCGCGCTCCTCGGCCGTCGCCGCGAGCTCTCGCACGCGCGCCTCCGGCAGCAGCTCGTGCCGGACGAGGATCTCGCCGAAGTAGCCGAGCTCGCTCATCTCAGCCTTCCTCCCCCGCGGAGACCTCGGGCTCGAACGTCACGGGCTGCCCGACGTCGCCCTCGGGGACGATCAGGACGTCGCCGTCCTCGCCGTCGCCGCCACCGCGGCTGCCTTCGTAGGCGCCCACGGGGGGCCGCGGGATGTGCTCGGGTGTGGGCTCGGACGCGAGCGCCGCCTCGAGCTCGGCCTCGACGTCGAGCTCGCGGAGCTCGGCGATGATCTCGGCGACGAGCCCGCGGGTGCGCGAGTAGTCGACGGGCGGCTCGTAGTCGTGGTCGCCGAAGACGAAGTAGCGGTCGAGGAACTCCTGCCGCTCGCGCATCTTGCGCTCGTAGATGGAGCGAAGGTCCGCCATGTCGCGGATGATGTAGGGCGTCATGAAGAGCAGCAGGTTCGACTTCTGTCGCCGCCGCTCGGTGCGGCGGAAGAGCGCGCCGAGGAGGGGGATGTCGCCGAGCACCGGGACCTTCGACTCGCTGGTCGTCACGGTCTCGCGCATGAGGCCGCCGATGACGAAGGTCTGCTGGTCGCGGACCATGACCTCGGTCTTCGCCGTGCGGCGGTTGATCGGGACGACGCCGAGGCTGCCGGTCGCCTCGCCGACCTCCGAGATCTCCTGCTCGATCTCGAGGCGGATCTCGTCGTGCTCGTTGATGTGCGGCGTGACGCGGATGATCGTGCCGACGTCCTGACGGGGGACGCCGAAGCCACCCATCATGCCGCCCATGCCACCCATCATGCCGCCCATCGCGCCCGCGCCCTGCGCGCCCGCCATGCCGCCGAGGGCGCCGAGCGCGCCGAGGCCGCCGAGGCCCCCGAGCGCGCCTGCCGGGATCCCGGAGGTCTGGAGCGGGACGTTCTGACCGACGTTGATCTCGGCCTGGACGTTGTCCATCGCGATGATGTGCGGCGTCGAGAGCACGTTCGCGTCGCCGCTGCTCGCCACGGCCTGGAGCACCACGCCGAAGCCAGGGATCGACAAGCCGGTGCTCGAGCCCGGGATGGTGACGTTCGTCTCGATCTCGGGGCCGCGGACGCCGACCGCCATGCCGGTCAGCACACTCTGATCGGCGGGGAAGAAGAGTGATCGGCCGGGGTCGAAGCCGAAGATGGAGAGCGAGCCCTCGCCGGCCGGGTCGGGCACGCCGCCGTGGAACGAGAAGCCGAGCTGGCTCGAGCGCGTCACCGAGAGATCCATGACCACGGCCTCGATGAAGACCTGACGGCGCGGCCGGTCGAGGCGCTCGATCACCCGGCGCAGGGCCGCGTAGTCGTGGAGCGACGAGGTGATGACGAGGGCGTTGGTCGGCGTGTGCGTCGTGACTC
>JAHBWH010000219.1 GCA_019637115.1 Myxococcales bacterium
CGCATCGCCAGCGGCGACGTGCCCGAGAGCCTCAAGGACAAGAAGCTGCTCAGCGTCGACCTCGGCTCGATGGTCGCGGGCAGCAAATACCGCGGCGAGTTCGAAGAGCGCCTCAAGGCATTCCTCCAGGAGGTGGCGGCGGCCGAGGGGGAGATCATCCTCTTCATCGACGAGCTGCACACGCTCGTGGGGGCCGGCGCGGCCGAGGGCTCGATGGACGCGTCCAACATGCTCAAGCCCGCGCTCGCGCGCGGCGAGCTGCGCTGCATCGGCGCGACGACGCTCGACGAGTACAGGAAGCGCATCGAGAAGGACGCCGCGCTCGCGCGCCGGTTCCAGCCCGTCTTCGCCGGCGAGCCGAGCGTGCCCGACACCATCGGCATCCTCCGTGGGCTCAAGGAGAAGTACGAGGTTCACCACGGCATCCGGATCCAGGACGCGGCCATCGTCGCGGCAGCAACGCTCAGCGATCGCTACATCACCGACCGCTTCCTCCCCGACAAGGCCATCGACCTCGTGGACGAGGCGGCGTCGCGGCTGAAGATGGAGATCGACTCGCTGCCGGTGGAGATCGATCAGGTCGAGCGGCGCGCCATGCAGCTCGAGATCGAGAAGCAGGCGCTGAAGAAGGAGCGCGACCCGGCGTCGCTCAAGCGCCTCGAAGAGGCCGAGAGGGAGCTCGCAGAGCTGAACGAGAAGAAGAGCGAGATGCGCGCGAAGTGGCAGCGCGAAAAGGAGATCATCGAGGAGATCCAGGCCAGCAAGAAGAAGGTCGAGGATCTCAAGCTCGAGCTCGAGCGCGCGCAGCGCGTCGCCGACTTCGACCGCGCGGCGCGTATCCAATACGGTGAGATCCCCGAGGCCGAGCGCGCGGTCGTGGCGGCGCAGGAGCGCCTCGCCGACGTGCACAAGGACGGATCCTTCCTCAAGGAGGAGGTCACCGACGAGGACATCGCCGCCGTCGTGTCGCGGTGGACCGGCATCCCCGTGAGCAAGATGCTCGAGGGGGAGAAGGACAAGCTCCTCCAGATGGAGCAGCGCGTCGGCAAGCGCGTCATCGGTCAGATGGAGGCCGTCGTCGCGGTCGCGAACGCGGTCCGACGCAGCCGCGCGGGCCTCGGGGAGCCGGGGCGCCCGATCGGGAGCTTCCTCTTCCTCGGGCCGACTGGCGTCGGCAAGACCGAGCTCGCGAAGGCGCTCGCGGAGTTCCTCTTCGACGACGAGCGCGCGGTCGTGCGCCTCGACATGAGCGAGTACATGGAGAAGCACGCGGTCTCGCGCCTCATCGGCGCGCCGCCCGGCTATGTCGGCTACGAGGAGGGCGGGCAGCTCACCGAGCCGATCCGTCGGCGCCCCTACTCGGTCGTGCTCTTCGACGAGATCGAGAAGGCGCACCCCGACGTCTGGAACACGCTCCTCCAGGTGCTCGACGACGGTCGCCTCACGGACGGCCAGGGCCGCACCGTGGACTTCAAGAACACCGTCATCATCCTCACGTCGAACGTCGGCTCGCATCATCTCCTCGCCTACGACGACGTCGAGAAGGCGCGCGACGCCGTGATGAGCGATCTTCGCGCGAGCTTCCGGCCGGAGTTCCTCAACCGCCTCGACGAGACGATCCTCTTCCACCGCCTCGATCGCGCGCAGGTGCGTCACATCGTGGACGTGCAGCTCGCGCGCTTCGAGAAGCGGCTGCGCGATCGTGAGCTCGGCTTCGAGGTCACGACCGAGGCGAAGGACTTCCTCGCGAACGTCGGTTACGACCCCGCGTATGGCGCACGCCCGCTCAAGCGCGCGATCCAGAAGCACCTCGAGAACCCGCTGGCGCAGGAGATCTTGGCGGGTCGCTACGCGCCCGGCGACGTGATCGTGGTCGATCTGGCGAACGGCGAGCTCGGGTTCGGCAAGCGGAGCGCGGCGACGCGCGCGCCTGCGAGCGCGACGCCGCAGCACGACGCCTAGTCGCGGGTCAAGACGCCGCGAGTCAATACGAGCTCGGGAGCGCCGAGTAAGAGAGGGGGAACCATGGCGAGCGGAGAGCACATCCCACCACACGGTGGGGGAGCCGTGAATCAGAGCGTCGTTCGCGCCGTCCGAGCGACGACGGTGGTTGACGGACTCCCCCGCCCGCCACGTATGCTGAAGGCCCACGCCAGGTCGCGATCGAGGGACGAGCGGAGCTCTCCATCACACGACGTGGCGAGACGTACGAAGTTGGGATGAGCGTGGTGGACAGCGTGGCGGGCGAGCGACGAGCACGGGATGGCGGCGCGGGCACGACCCGGCGCGCGCGTTGGACGTTGGCGCTCGCGGCGCTCTGTCTCGCGCTCGTGGTCGCCATGCCCGGCGGCGCGCAGGATCACGCGGCGATGATCCGCACGCTCCACGAAGCGAGCGACTTCCGAGTGCGCGTGCAGATCGCGTTCGCGATGGGCAACACCGAAGACCCCGTCTTCCGGCCCCACCTCGAGCGCGTGCTGCGCGATCGCAACCCCGCGATCCGAGCGGCGGCGGCGACCGCGCTCGGCCGGCTCGGCGATCGACGTGCGCTGACGGCGCTGCGCCGCGCGGTGCGAGACGACTCCGCGTCGGTGCGAATGCAGGCGCAGCGCGCGGTCGAGCGGCTGAGTGAGGCCCCGGCGCCTTCGACGCCGGCGGTCGCCCGCTCGACCGGCGCGGCGGCGGGGGCGAGCGCCGGCGGCATCTATCCGACCGTGACGGTGGTCCCCGAGGCCCGCACGGTGCAGTGGCAGCGGGTGCGATACGCGGTGGTGCTCGGATCGATGAACCACCGCACGCGTCACCCCTCCGCGAACAACCTCGTCTCCAAGATGCGCGACGAGGTGATGCGCTCGCTGATCGTGCTGCGCGGCGTGGCGGTCTTCCCGGACGAAGAGGCGATCGACGTGAACGCCGTCCGGGAGATGCGCCGCCGACGCATCCCGAAGATGCAGCTCGATGGGAACCTCGTCCGCGTGGACGCGCAGCGTGGCCAGAGCGAGCTCTCGGTTCGTTGCGAGGTCAACCTGACGCTCGTGGAGGAGGGGAACCTCCGCGGGATGTTGAGCGGAGCGGCGACCGGCTCGGAGCCCCCGCGTCGGGACGCCGCGCAGGCGCAGCGGCTCGCCGAGCAGGCGCTCTCGGCGGCCGTGCGCAGCGCGATGAGCGACGCGCCCAACGCGCTCGCGCGCGCCACCCGACGCTGACCTTCTGGGGCAGAGGGGGCATTGATTGCCGTCTCCGCGACACCGGTCGCGATCGTGATTCACCGAAAAGAGCTGATGAAGTGCTTGCCATGATCGACTTCTTCATCAAGACTTGAATGTGGGGAGATTGGCTTCGACGCGAGGAGCGCTCGCGAGGTCGTCGAAGCGTCGCTCCGAGGGATGAGCCTCGGAGACGAGATCATCCGTAAGGAACCATCTGTATTCGTCCGGGGGGACGATGAGTGTGGCCGCGTCGAGCATCTCGAGCGGAGGCACGAGGGGGGACGATGCATGACGAAGAGCCCGTGGGCTCCACGGAATTCCAGTCGAGCGAGTTCGCGAAGCTCCCGCCGACACCCGGCACGGTCATCCCGCTCTCGCGACCGTCGCTGGTCGGGCACGAGCGAGACTACGTGCTCGCGGCGATGGCCTCCGAGGTCCATCAAGGGGATGGGCCCTTCACTCGTCGATGCCACGACCTCTTGGAGGAGCGGCTCGGCGTCGCGAGGGCGTTGCTCACGACCAGCTGCACCACGGCCCTCGAGATGGCAGCCATCCTCGCGCGCCGAGGAGATCCGGGCCGTTTCGCTGGCGAGGTGATCTGTCCTTCGTATACCTTCCCCGCGACCGCGGGTGCCTTCGCGCTGCACGGGTACGCGCCCGTCTTCGCGGACGTGCGGGCGGACACGCTCAACCTCGACGAGTCGAAGGTGGAGGAGCTGATCACGCCTCGGACCCGCGCGATCGTGGCGGTCCACTACGCTGGCGTGCCTTGCGAGATGGACACGCTCGCGCGGATCGCGCGCGCGCACGACCTGGTGCTGGTCGAGGACGCCGCGCAGGCGATCTTCAGCCGCTACCACGGGCGGCCCGCTGGCGCGCTCGGCGACATGGCGGCGTTCAGCTTCCACGCCACCAAGAACCTCTCGTGTGGGGAAGGTGGCGCGATCACCTTCCGCGACGAGGGGTGGGCCACGCGAGCCGAGATCATTCGTGAGAAGGGGACGAATCGAAACCAGTTCCTGCGTGGGTTCGTCGACAAATACACGTGGGTGGACATCGGCGGGAGCTACCTGCCGTCGGAGCTCCTGGCGGCGTGTCTGCTCGCGCAGCTCGAGGGCGCCGAGCGCATTCAGTCGCAGCGGCGCGCCTGCTACGAGCGCTACGTCGAGAGGCTCGCGCCGCTCTCGGACGCCGGGCTCCTGCGGCTGCCCGTCGTCCCCGAGGGGGTCGAGAGCAACCACCACCTCTTCTTCGTGCGAGTCGACTCGGTCGACACCCGCGACCGCCTCACTGACGCCCTCCGCGCGGAGGGGATCATGGCGGTCTTTCACTACGCGGCCCTCCACCGGACGCCGATGGGGATGCGCTTCGGCGAGCGCTCGCTGCCCGTGGCGGAGGAGGCCGCGGAGACCGTGCTGCGCCTGCCGCTCTACGCAGGACTCTCGCTCGAGGACGTCGACCGCGTCGTCGACGCCATCGAGCGATTCTACGGGACCTCTCGCGCGTGGAGTCGGGCATGCGCTATCTGATGGTCGTGCCCGTGACCGCGCGCTCGCTCGGGCCGAACGGCTTCGCGACCGAGGGGCCCTTCGCGGATCATCTGCGGGTGGTGCGCGAGCTGCTCTGCGACGAGGTCGACGAGCTCGTCGTGGCGGGCGTCGAGATGCGCGAGGAGGACTACCAGCGGAACGCCGAGCACCTCGGCGTGCTCCACACGCCGCGCGACCACGTCAGCTTCGTGCCGCTCTTCCCCGATGGGCTCGGGCGCCGCGCGTTCTGGACCCAGTGGTGGCCGAGGATCGTCGGGCGCTTGGTCGAGGAGGTCGCGCGCGCGGGCGTCATCCACGCAGGGCCGAGCCACGACCTCTGGCGCCCGATCGAGGTGACGGCGTTGGGGCTCGGCGCGGCGCTCGGGCGGACGACCATCTCGGTCACCGACATCGACGAGCGCGAGTCGGCGCGGATGATGTACGAGACGGGCCGCTGGTCGCGCCGGGTCTACCTCACCACCCGCTACCTCTACGATCCGCTGCGCGATCTGCAGCATCGGGCGATCGTCCGCGCCTGCGATCTCGTGTTCTTCAAGGGAGATCAGCTGGTGGCGGACTACGGCGCCGGGCGCCCACACGTCCGCGGGATCTTCGACCCGGGCTTCGAAGCCGACCAGGTCGTGGGCGACGACCTCCTCCACGAGAAGCTCGCGCGGCTGCGCGAGCCGGGGCGAACGCTACAGCTACTCTACTTCGGACGCTTCGCCTACTACAAGGGCGTCCACCACATGATCGAGGCGCTGGCGCAGGCCCCCGACGTGTCGGCGCATTTGCACCTCATGGGCTACGGCGAGGAGGAGCCCGCGCTCCGACGCCTCGTCGACGATCGGCGGCTCGGCGCGAAGGTGAGCTTCCACGAGCCGATGCGGTACGGCCCCGCGTTCTTCGAGAAGATCCGCGGCTTCGATCTGATGTTGGCGGCGCCGCTCGGGGTCGACACGCCGCGGAGCACCTGGGACTCGTTCGCGTCGGGGCTCCCGATCCTGGCGTACGACACCGAGTTCTACGCCAGCCTCGCGCGCCAGACTGGAGCGGTGGAGGTCGTCCCGTGGAACGACGTCGGGCGCTACGCCGATCGGCTCCGCACACTGGCGTTCGAGCCCGCGTTGCTCACGGCGTTGGTCCGGAACGCCGTGGCCGCGGCGCGCCGCAACACGCAGCGCGCCTGGCTCGAGCGGCGCGCCGCGTGGACGCGCGAGGTGCTCGAGGCGAAGCGCGGCGCGCGGCAGCGGATCGGGCCCAAATCGCCGCCGCGTGACGAGCTGCGGATCACGCCCGCGCTCCTCGACGCGTGAGCCTCGGTGCGCGTCACGCGCGGCGGCAAGCCGCGGCGAGGCTCCGCACGAGCGCGTCGACCGCGCGGACGGCGTCGGCGCGGTCGGTGGCGCCCGCGATGGCGCGCACCACGGCGCTGCCGACGACGACGCCGGACGCGTGGCTCGCGACCAGACGAGCGTCGTCCGCGCTCGCGATGCCGAAACCGACCGCGACAGGCTGGCCGAGCTCGGCCTCGAGCACCGCTGCGCGCTCGGCCGCCTCGCCGAGCGCGCTCGTCGCCGCGCCGGTGATCCCCGTCATGGAGACGTAGTAGACGAAGCCGCGCGCGAGCTCTCCGGCCCGCGCGACGCGGTCGGGCGTGCTCGTCGGCGCGAGGAGCGGGACGTACTCGCGGCCCGCGGCGAACGCGGGCTCGAGGAGCGGGGCGGCCTCCTCCGGCGGCAGGTCCACGACGAGGAAGCCGTCGACGCCCGCGTCGGCGGCGGCGGAGGCCAGGCGTGCCTCGCCGTACGCCAGGATCGGGTTGTAGTAGCCGAAGAGCAGGATGGGGATCTCGCTCTCCTCGCGGACGCGGCGCACCACGCCGAGCACGCCCTCGAGGGTCGCGCCGCCCGCGAGCGCGCGCTCGGACGCCTGCTGGATCGCCGGGCCATCGGCGGTGGGATCGCTGAAGGGCACGCCCAGCTCGATCACGTCGGCGCCGGCCATGGCGGCGGCCAGCGTGAGCTCGACGGTCGCGTCGAGATCGGGGTCGCCCGCGCAGAGGTAGATCACGAGCGCGGCTCGGTTCTCTTCGCGTGCCTTCGCGAAGGCGTCGGCGATACGTCCCATCAGCTCACCTCGGGGGCGCTCGCCGCGCGGGCGTCGAGCGCGGCCTGCACCGTCTCCAGATCCTTGTCGCCGCGACCCGAGAGGCTGACGACGATGTCGATGCCCTCGCCGAAGCGCTCGACCACGCGCGGGAGCGCCGCGATCGCGTGGCTCGTCTCGAGCGCGGGCAAGATGCCCTCGAGCGAAGCGAGCCGCTGGAAAGCGTCGAGCGCCTCGTCGTCCGTGACCGCGAGGTACTCGGCGCGGCCCGACTCCTTGAGGTGGCTGTGCTCGGGGCCGACGCCTGGGTAGTCGAGCCCCGCGCTGAGCGAGTGCGCCTCGGCGATCTGGCCGTCGTCGGTCTGCAGCAGGTAGCTCTTCGCGCCGTGGAGGACGCCGACGCGGCCGGCCGTCAGCGGCGCCGCGTGCTTGCCGTGCAGGCCCTCACCCGCCGCCTCGACGCCGACGAGCTTCACGTCGCGGTCGGGGATGAACGCGGCGAAGGCGCCGATGGCGTTGCTGCCGCCACCGACACACGCGACGACGACGTTCGGGAGGTGGCCCGCCCGCTGCAGCATCTGGGCGCGCGCCTCGCGGCCGATCACCGCCTGCAGCTCGCGCACGATCAAGGGGTAGGGGTGCGGCCCGGCCGCCGAGCCCACGCAGTAGTACGTGTCGGCCACGTTCGTGACCCAGTCTCGGAGCGCCTCGTTCATGGCGTCCTTGAGCGTCCGCGAGCCGCTCGTGACGGCGTGGACCTTCGCGCCGAGCAGCTCCATCCGGCGGACGTTGGGCGCTTGCCGCCGGACGTCCTCGGCGCCCATGAAGACCTCGCAGGGCAAGCCGAAGAGGGCGCACGCGGTCGCGGTCGCGACGCCGTGTTGACCCGCGCCGGTCTCCGCGATGATGCGCTTCTTGCCCATGCGCTTGGCGAGGAGCACCTGGCCGACCGTGTTGTTGACCTTGTGGGCGCCCGTGTGCGCGAGGTCCTCGCGTTTGAGCCAGACGGTCGCCTTCGTGGCCTCGGAGAGGCGGCGCGCCAGGTAGAGCGGCGTCTCGCGCCCGACGTACTCGAGGAGGAGGCCGTCGAGCTCCCCGCGGAAGTCGCGGTCGGCCCATGCTTCGAAGAACGCGCCCGTCAGCTCGTCGAGCGCCGGGATGAGCGTCTCGGCGACGAAGCGGCCACCGAAGCGGCCAAAGCGTCCCCCGATCGGGTCGAAGTCGGGCGGCAGATCGAGCGTCGCGCGCATGCGACGGACGTAGCGCCGTTCGCCGCCCGAGCAAAGCGAGCGCGCGGCCCGTGCTGCACGAGTCCGCTGCTGCGCTCGCCGGCTACTGCGCTCGCGGGCTCAGCTCTTGCGCCGGGGCGCTTCGTCGACCGCGCGCACCATCCGCGCGAGGAGCTCGGGCCCCTCGTCGCTGTCGAGCCGATCGCGGACGTCGATCGGGAGCGGCAAGGTCACGCAGACCAAGCGTCGCGAGATGATGAGCTCGAAGGGCACGGCGAGCGCGTGCGCGATGCCCCGCACCTGCTCGACCCCCGGGTCGGCGATCTCGGCGTTCTCGAGGCGCGCGATGGTCCGCCGGGAGACACCGACCCGGTCGGCCAGCTCGAGCTGGCCGAGCCGGTCCCGTAGCTCCCGAAGGACTCGGAGGTTCGTCGCGAGGATGCGCGTCAGCTCCATGAGAGAGGCCATGTCTGGCACTCGGTCAGCGAGTCGTCAACCGATCCTGCCCTCCGCCAGCGACTCGAGGAGGTCCGCCCCTCGCTCAGCCCGAGGCGAGGGCCATCCAGTCGCGCAGCTCGCCCGTGACGAAGCGCGGCGCGCGCTGCAGCGCCGCGATGTCTTCGGCGCCGACGAGCAGCATGATGGCGCGCAGCTCGTTCTCGACCCGCGTCAAGAAGGCCTCGGCGCCCGCGCGCCCGCCCTTCGTGAACGCCATGAAGACGTGGCGCGCGAAGCCGGCCGCGCTCGCACCGAGCGCGATCGCGCGCGCGGCGTCGTACCCGTCGCGCATCCCGCCCGTCGCGATGGCGCTCATGCCTGCCGTGACGACGTTGTGCACGCTGGCAGCGGTCGGCACGCCCCAATCCCAGAGGAGCTCACCGAGCGAGCGCTGCTCGCCTTCCGCGCGCAGCGTCTCGACGCCAACCCAGCTCGTGCCGCCCGCGCCGCTGGTGTCGCAGGTGCGCACGCCAGCGGCCGCGAGCTTGCGGGCCGTCTCGATGCTGATGCCGTTGCCCGTCTCTTTGCCGACGACGGGCACGGGCAGCGCCTTCACGAGCCGAGCGATGGTCTCGGTGCCCCCCGTGAAGTCCCGATCGCCTCCCGGCTGCACGAGCTCCATGGCCGGGTTCAGGTGCACGCAGAGCGCGTCGGCGCCGACCTCGCGGATCATGCCCGCGATGAGCTCGGGGTCCATCTCGCGCGCCTGCACGACGCCGACGTTGCCCAGCAAGAGCACGTCCGGCGCGTGCTCGCGCACCTGGAAGGTCCACGCCGTGTCGGGGCGCTTCTGCATCGCGCGCTGGCTGCCGAGCCCGAAGCCGTAGCCGCGCTCGTTCGCGATCGACGCGAGCGTGTGGTTCACCTCGGCCGCGCGCTCGTGCCCACCCGTCATCGCGGCGATGACGATCGGCGCGCGCAGCCTCTTGCCGAGCAGCTCCACCGAGAGGTCGATCGCGTCGACGTCCAGATCGGGGAGCGATTGGTGCACGAGGCGGACGTGCTCGAGCAGCGTCGTCGTCCCCTTGAAGGCGACCGCGTCGGTGGCGCAGAGGTCGAGGTGGTCGGCCTTGCGCTCGGTGATGTCCAGCTTCTTCGTCACGTCGGTCACGAGCGCTCCCATGGTCGCATCCTTTCGGGGTGGGCGCCGCCGTCGTCGGCAGCCCGCCGCCGCGTGTCTGCCGCGGCCCGGGTCTCGGGCAAGGGGGCGAAGGGCGAACCGCCGCGAGCGGGGGGTGAGACGACGCGCACGCCGGATGAGCCGTTGACCGCAAAACCGAGGCCAACGCGCGGCGACTCTCCGCTTGCCGAGCCGTGGGCGCGGTCCTAAACGCGCCGAATGTCCGACCTCGCCTCGCGTCTCTCCATCGTTCGTCAGCGCGTCGACGACAAGCTCGTCGCGTACCTCGAGTCCAAGCTCGCGGAGGCGCGGGCCGTCTCGCCGGACTCGATCGAGCTCGTCGAGGGGATCCGCGACCTGACGCTCCGCGGCGGCAAGCGCCTGCGACCCATCGTGCTCGACGCCGCCTACCGCGCGGTGCGGCCCGAGGGCGACGAGGAGGCGAGCACCCCCGTGGGCGCCGCGCTCGAGGTGCTGCAGAGCTACCTGCTCATCCACGACGACTGGATGGACCAGGACGACGAGCGCCGCGGCGGCCCGGCCACCCACAAGCTCTACCGTGACGCGGGGCACGAGGCGCACCTCGCGGCGTGTCTGGCCGTCCTCGCGGGCGATCTCGCCAGCGCCTACGCGTGGGAGCTCTTCTTCGAGACGCGCTTCCCCACGCACCGGCAGGCGGAGGCGAACGCGCGCTTCATCACCATCCAGAAAGAGGTCTTCTTCGGCCAGCACCTCGACATCACGGCGAACCCGGATGTCTCGCGGATGCACGACCTCAAGACCGGATCGTACACCGTGCGCGGCCCGCTCGTGCTCGGCGCGCTCCTCGGCGACGCCAGCGAGGGGCAGCTCGACGCGCTGCTCCGGTGGGGCAACCCGCTCGGCGAGGCCTTCCAGCTCGCCGACGATCTGCTCGGCACCTTCGGGGACGTCGGGGAGACGGGCAAGCCCGGCGACGACCTGCAGCATCGCAAGCGCACGAGCCTCGTCGCCGAGGCCGAGCGCTTGCTGCCAATGGGGCGACGTGACGCGCTCGATGCCTTGATGGCCGGCAAGGGCATCGCGTCCGACGTCGAGGCGGCGGCCGCCGCCGAGCTGCTCGTGACGAGCGGCGCGAAGGCGAACGTCGAGGCGCGCCTGCGAGAGCTGCACGCCGCCGCGACCGCCGTGCTCGACGCCGCGCCGCTCGATCCGCGAGGGGCGGAGGTCTTGCGCCACGTCGCCGACAAGCTCGCCTTGCGGACGAGCTGACGCGACGAGCCGCTGCGGCCGAGCCACCGAGCTGCCGTGGCCGTGCCGCCGTGGCCGTGCCGCCGTGGCCGCGCCGTCGCCGCGTGTGGATAGCTCGGGAAGGCGTGGTCAATCTGTGGATAACGCTGGCTAAGCGTTCGGAAATTGTTGGTTATCGACAGTGTGACAAGTGGTGCTAGGCTGTGGGAATCTCGGATCCACGCACCATGCCCCCGCCGAAAGCGCTCGCCTGCACCTTCCCGGAGGAGCACCTCCGGCTCGCGTTGAGGGCCAAGTCCCCGAGCGAGCGGCTCGCCCAGGCCGAGGCGGGGCTGCGCTTCTTCGCGTCGGAGGCGCCTTTGGAGCAGTCGTCGATTGGGCAGATCGCCGCGCCACGGGAGGACGGGCTCGAGCTCTCGGTCGACACCAAGATGCTGCTCCTGCGCCAGGCCTACCTCGCGCACGTCGAGCTGCACCAGCTCCGCCGGGCGGCGGACATCGCCGACGAGATGATCGCTACGGGGAACGACCTCGTCGACATCGCCTTGCACGACAAGGCGCGCGCGCTGCAGGCGCTCGCGGACATGCCGGGCGCGATCGAGGCGCAGCGGCTGGCTGCGCGCCGCGCGCCCGCGAAGCGCCGGAGCTTCCACCTCTGGAGCCTCGCGACCCTCTTGCACTTCTCGGGTGACGCCGAGGGCGCGATCTCGGCGCTGCGCCGTGGTCTGCGCGCGTCGACGAGGGACCGCGCCTTGCTCAAGGCGCACCTCGCCTACGTGCAGCTCGAGCGCCGCGAGGCAGTCGAAGATCTCGCCGGGGTGATGGAGGAGCTCGCTGGCTCGCCGAACCGCGAGGGCTACGGTCGCTTCCTGATGGGGATGATCGCGTGGGAGCTCGGCGACCCACCGAGGGCCGCGGTGCATCTGAGCGCGTTCCTCCGACGGAACGCCGCCATCGACGAGGCGAAGCGGCTCACCCTCCGCGAGGAGCTGAGGCGCGCGCGCCTCGTCCTGGCCAAGATCGAGTCCTGCTGATTGGAAGTTCAGCCGATTTCGCAAGCCGCCCTACCGGACGGCGCGCAGCGAGCGGAGCGAGCGTAGGCCTCGCGAGCCGAGGATCACTCGAGCTCGGCGAGCTCGAGGACGCCGAGCACCTGCCCCGCTTGCATCGTGCTCGGGCTGCGCAAGACGATGCAGCCAGCGGCGGCGCCGCCTCCCCCGCCGTTGCCGGAGGCCTGCATCGTGTCGGCGCCAGGGGCGCCGTTCGCGTTGCCCATCGAGCCGTCCCCACCGTTGCCGCCGTTGCTTCCGTAGTTGGTGTGCCCCATGCTGCAGCTCGCGGGGCGTAGGCCGGCGTTCGGAAACGTCGTGCCCGGAGCCCCAGGGGTCGTCGTACCCGGGGTCACGGGATCCGAGTCGCGCCAGCAGCCGGGCGCACCGCCACCGCCACCGCCACCCGCGCGCAAGGGCGCGTCGACGTCGACCGAGGTCGCGCTCTCGAGCACGACACCACCGCCACCGCCACCACCACCGCCGCCGCCATAGCCGCCTTCGTCGAGCGGGAGGGTCGCGTCCCCAGCGTCACCGCCTGCGCCAGCCGCTTCGACGGGGCCCCGCACGACGAGCTCGCCGAGCGCGCTGATCTGGAGCGCGCCGCCGCCTCCGCCGCCGCCGCCGAAGCGCGCGCCCGCGCCGCCCCC
>JAHBWH010000022.1 GCA_019637115.1 Myxococcales bacterium
CCGTTCTCGGCGGTTCTCGCGCTGAAATCATTCGCGAATCAGGGCGCCGAAACGGCCCCTGGCGGCGGATTGGCGGCGGAGGGGGTGGCGGACGCCAGGTGTGGGTCGTAGCGCCCATCCCTGGGTGGCGACGTCGTCGTCGCGACTCGTGAGGTGGGCGGCGCGTCGTTCGCCGAGGGGTACAGCACGTCGCGCGCCGGGGGTATGCGGCACGCCGCGCGCTGCAGGCCTGGGCTCCAGCGCTGCGGGCGTGGGCGCCACCTTTCCCCGACGGATGGGCGCCGCCGTCGAAAGACCGTGACCGTGACCGTAACCGTGCCGCTCGCTCGACGTCCCGTGTCCGCTCGACCCCGCCACGCTCGAGCTCAGCGCGCGCGCAAGGCGCTCGCTCGCTTCCCCTCTCGACGCGCTCGTCGCGAGCGGTCGATCTCGCGGGCCACGCGCAGGCCGCGATCGCGGAGCCCGAAGACCGCGAGCCGCACGCGGTCCATCGCGAAGGTCCGGGTCCCCCAGCGAGCGAGCGCGCGCCGATCGATCTCGAAGCCGAGTCCCGGCTTCGTGGGTAAGTCGATCTCCCCACGTCGGTGGACGAAGGGTTCTTCGAGGATGCCGTCGCGCGCCGACTCGACCCAAGCAGGCGGGTCGTACGGGTACTCGAGCTCCTTGTCGCCCGCGAACCCGCTCGCAGCCATGAGCTGGAGATTGACGGCGAACCCGATGCCGTTCGTCCACGTATGGGGCGTGTAGAGCAGGCCGTGCTGTCGACAGAGCCTCGCGACCTCGAAGGTCTGCGCGACGCCGCCAGTGAACATCGCGTCGGGCTGGAAGATGTCGTAGCAGCCGCGCTCGATCATCATCTTCAGCTCGGGCAGGCCGCCAGTGTGGATCTCGCCGCCCGAGATGGGCACACGGCTGTGCGCGCGCAGCGCGATCTGCGCGTCGTAGTCGTCCATCGCGAGCGGCTCCTCGAGCCAAGCGACGCCCGCGTCCGCGCAGACGTCGGCGAAGCGCTTGGCGCGCGCGAGATCCCAACGGGGCGCGTCCGCGATGACCGCGACGCGCCAGCCTTGGTTGGCGTCGACACCGATCTTCATCTTGTCGCCGATGGCCTGCGCGGTCTCGCGCACCTGCGCGACGTCCAGCGCCTCGTCGAACTCGTGCACGCGCAGCTTGATCGCGCGGAACCCCTCGTCGTAGCGCGCGAGCGCCTCCTCGACGCGCGCCTCTGGGCGCCGCACCTGGCCAGTCGAGGCGTAGGCGCGGATCCGGCAGTGTCGACCGCCGAGCAGCTCGTAGACGGGTTTGCCCGCGAGCTTGCCCTTGATGTCCCAGAACGCCGGCTCGATCCACCAATGCCGCGCGCCGAGGTAGCCGACCTCGCGGAGGCGCTGCTGCATCGCGTCGATGTCCGTGGGGTCCTCGCCGATGAGGTATGGCGCGAGGACGGTCCCTAGGCCCTGACGCTCGTGCGCATTGCTTGCCCCGCCGACCACCCCTCGACGCCGTCGTCGGTGATGATTCGGATGAGGTCGAAGCGGTTCTCGCGCTGCGGGAAGCCCGGGATCCAGCTGGGGTAGAACGTATCGGGGAGCGGGATCCGGACGTGGTAGAGTTCGACCCTGCGAATGGTGGTCATTCGGAGCTTCTAATACACCTGCGCCCCGAAGTCCGAGCGGGCGTCACCCCGTCGCGCCGCCATGCAGGATGATCAGCGGACGCGCGCGATCGCCTCGGAGACCGACCCTCGGTCGAGCCGAGCTCCGGAACGCTCCTTTGCTGTCGCTGACGAGCTCGACGGTGCCGGTCACGGTGACGTAGGCGCCGTCGGCGACGCTGCGCTCGAGGAGCTGGAGCTGCGAGGGCGTGTCCGCGCGTTCGATCCCGAGCGCGCGAAGCGCGTGCGTCATCGCCTCGGGCTCGTGGAGCGTGCGCTCGTCGCCGGCCGGGACGCGGACCACCGAGTCGGCGAGGTTCAGGAGCACGGTGCTCGCGCCGTCGTCCAAGATCGCGTCGCTCCAACGCTCGACCTGGTAGGCGCGATCGAAGACCGTCAGGACGCGACGGCTGAGAAAGCCGCGGCGCGCCACGAACGCGCTGCACGCGACCGAGTAGCCGACGAGCGGCGTCCCCCTCAGCCCGCGAACGGGCTCGACGGCGCGGAGCCGTCCGACGAGCCGGGCGCGCGTCCCGGAGGGCAGGTCCGCGACGTTCGAGACCGAGGTGAGCGCAGCCATGGGGCGCCTGCGTACCACGGTTCGTGGGCCGCACAGCCCCCCAGGGATGTCGCCCTCCACCCGTGCGGCTTCCAGAGACGTCGATCCCTCGTCGGGCTCGGCGGAGCGTTCGCACGGCGCTCGAGGGCGAAGATGGGTGACCGCGCGGCTGGCTCGCGCCGACCTTGGCCTCCTCGGCAAGCTCGGTCAGCATGACGGCATGCGAGCGCTGATACGTCGCCATCGACTTGTCGTCCGGCGAGAGCTCGTGGCGGCCAGCGTCGGGGCCGCCATGGTCGCGCTCCTCCTTCTCGACGTCCTCCCGAGCGATCCGTTGGGGCTCGGGCGCTTCACGTGGTTCCCGGTGTTGCTCACCCTCGCCCTCTACGCGCCGCGGGTCGCACGTCGCGCTTCGACCGCGCTCGGCGTGCTCGGCGCAGAGGGCCGCCACCTCTCGCTCCACACGCCGTTCGGGCGGCGCGACCTCGGCGTCGTCGCTGGTGTGCACGTGTCCGCTGGCGAGCGCGGCGCGAGCCTCCTCTTCAGCATGGAGGACGACGCGCTCGTCGCCGCTGAGGTCGATGATGCTGGCGTCGCCCAGGGTTTCGCCGAGGCGATCCGTCGCCGCGGCGCGACGCGCGTCGTCGCCCTGCCTCGCGCGGGCTTCGTGCGCATGATGACCATCCTGCGCTTCGTCGGCGCGCTCTTCGCGCTCGGCTACTACCTGCACACGGTCCATCACCTGATCGGAGGCCACAAGGCGTTCTACGGGCTGACGGCCCTCGGCTGCGGGGTGCTGCTGCTGATCGCGCACGTAGTCAGGCACCGCAAGCGCGCGGTCGTCTCACAGGCGGGCATCCACCTCGACGGACACCCGCGGCCTTTCGGCGGGGAGACCCGCTTCGTGGCGACACGCGGAGACGTCCTGCTCATCACCGGCCAGGCACGCGAGCACCTCGACCTCGGAGAGCTCCCCCCCGCGATGCGTCACCACGTGGCCGCACACTTCTCTGCCGCGAGGCGCCCGCTCCCCGAGCCTCAGGAGGTCGAGCGCGAGCGCGCGGACGCGCTCCTCGCGCGGCTCCACGCCGAGCTCGCAGAGGGGGACGACGCGTATCGAGGGACGCAGGCGGCGGCGCGCTCTCGGATCGAGGGGCTCGTCCACGAGGATTCGCGGCCGCTCACGGAACGCGCGCTCGCGCTCCGCGCGTTGCGCGCGAGCGACCCGAGCAGCTGCCCTCCCGCCGCGCTCCGCGAGGCCGTCGGCGCCGACGTGGTGTTCGTCGAGCGGGTGGCGGGCGCGGCGAGTGATGCCGCCGCGCTCGCGCTCGTCGAGCGACGTCGCCCAGTCTTCGTCGCGTGAACACCCCGACGTCGGGCCCGCTGGTTCGAGCAGCGCTCGAGGAGGCCTCCGCCTCCGACCCGCCTTCCGGGGATTCGGACGAACCTGAGTCGAGGCGAACCCAGGAGGCAGACCCGGAGGACCCCGGAGGAATCGGGAGGGGGAGGCGGCTCCCGGAACGCCCCACAACGCCGATCCGGGACGCCGATCTGGAACGCCGACCCGCAACGCCGATCCGGGACGCCGATCTGGAACGCCGACCCGGAACGCCGACCCGGAACGCCGATCTGGAACGCCGACCCGGAACGCCGACCCGGAACGCCGACCCGGAACGCCGACCCGGAACGCCGACCCGGAGCGCCAACCCGGAACGCCGACCCGGAGCGCCAACCCGCAACGCCGACCCGGGAAACCGAGCCCTGTCGACAATTTCTGTTGACGCTCATGAAAATCAATTTCAAGTTCATCTTCGCCATGAGCCAACGACGCCGTCCCCTCGCCGAGAGCGCCTTCTGTCGTGTCGACCGCCACTGCGGCTGCGGTCGTGTGCTCGAGGTGCACCTCGGCGCGCTGACGCTCCGTTTCGACCGCGGAAGTCTCCGGGCGCTCCAGCGCACGCTGACCGACGCGCTGGAGGCGCTCGACCGCGAGGTCGAGGAGGGCGCGCTCCTGCTCGACGTCCACCACGCGCCGCCTCGCGGCCAGGCCTGAGCGAGCCGAGGCCACCATGAGCCGCCGTCCGGTGCCGTACGTCGCGCACGCCGACCCCAACGGGGACGTCCGCTGCGAGTGCCATCGGCTCCTCGTGCGCCGCGTGCCCGAGGGACTCGAGCTCCGCTGTACGCGCTGCAAGCGCGACATCGTCCTGCGTTGGGAGACCATCGCCGCGCTCCGAAGCGAGCCCGTGGAAGTCGGGAGTCGTTGAGCGAGCGCGCATTCCTCCTTCACGCCCCCGCCACACGCCCGCTGGTGCTCGCGCTCGCCTTCGCCCTGGTCGTCACCGGGCGCGCGCCAGCTCAGGCCGACGATGAGCTCGACGCGCTCCTCGACGAGCTCGAGGAGGCGCCACCTCCCCCGCGCGCGGCGCCAGGAGGTCGCGAAGCATCGGTCGACGCGGCCGACCTCACGCTGCGCGAGGTGGTCGTCACGGGCACCCGCAGGGAGGGCCTGCTCGCCGACACCCCCGTCGCGACCGAGGTCATCTCGCGCGACGAGATCGAGCGCAGCGGCGCCGAGACGCTCGCCGAGCTGCTCGAGGAGCAACCAGGCATCGACATCTTCGCCAGCGTGCGTGGTCAAGGGCTTCGCCTGCGCGGGCTCGAGCCCGAGCACACGCTCTTTCTCGTCGACGGCGAGCGCACGATCGGCCGCATGAACGGCGTGCTCGATCTGACGCGCTGGCAGCTCGACGACGTCGAGCGCGTCGAGATCGTCCGCGGCGCCGCGAGCGCGCTGTGGGGTAGCGACGCGCTCGGTGGCGTCATCAACGTGATCCCTCGAGAGGCCCGGCGCGGCTGGATGGCGGAGGGGCGCGCGACGTACGGCTATCAGGACCGCCGCCGGAGCAACCCCCGCGCGCGCTTTCAGGGAGGCCCGCGGGTCGACGACGATGGCACCACCCTGCCGCGCGACGCGTACGGCGGCACCTACGATCTGACGAGCCGTCTCGGCTGGTCGAACGAGCGTGGCGGCGTCACCGCCTTCCTGGGCTACCACCGCCTCGACGGCTTCGACCTCGATCCTCGCGACGCGGCGACGACCGGGCCGGCCACCGAGACGTGGAACACGGGCGGCGGCGCGTGGCTTCGCATCAGGCGAGCGAAGGTGCGGCTCGGCGGCGAGTATCTCATCCGCAACGACGACGCGCAGGAGTCTCGCGGTCGCGTGGTCCTCGACCGGCTCAACCGCACCGAGCAGGCGCGCATCTCGCTCGCGCCCGAGATCCCCACGCGCAAAGGCATCCTCTCGCTCCGCGGCTCACTCACGATGTTCCGCGACCAGTTCCTGCGGCAGGTGCGCGGCGGCGAGCAGCTGGCGCCGCCGACCGACACTCGTGAGCGTCTGCTGCAGCTCCAGGCGCGCTACGTCCACGTCGCGTCCGACCGAAACATCACGACGCTCGGATACGACACCTCGCTCGAGATGCTGCAGACGCCACGCCTCGAGCGCGACGGCGCGCGCGCGCGCGTCGCGCCCTACCTCCAGCACGAGTGGACGCCGAGCGAGACGCCCTACCTCTCCATCGTCCCAGGCGTGCGATTCGACGCCGACAGCTGGTTCGGGACGGCGCTCTCGCCGAAGCTCGCCGTGCGCTTCGACCCGCACGAGAAGCTCGTCTTGCGCACGAGCGGCGGCCGCGGCTTCCGCGCGCCCGACTTCCGCGAGCTGCTGCTCAACTTCAACGAGAACGCCTCGATCGGCTACGTCGTCGTCGGCAACGCCGACCTGCGGCCAGAGTCGAGCTGGAGCGCGGATCTCGGCGTCGAGGTGCGCGCGCACGCGACGACGTGGGTCAGCGTCACGGCCTATTGGAACCGCGTCGCGGACCTGATCACCACCGACCTCGTCGGGGAGGAGGGCGGCGTGCAGACCTTCACCTACGTCAACGTCGGCGACGCGCGTACCGCGGGGGTCGAGGCGATGCTCCGGCTTCGGCCCCTCGCCACGCGCCGCGGCCCCCATCGGCTCCACGTCGACCTGGGCTACACCTACCTGCACGCGCGGGACCTCGTGAACCAACGCGACCTCCCCGGACGTGCGCGCCACTGGGGCACGCTCCACGCGCGCTATCGACACGTGAAGGCGGGCTTCGAGGTGCTCTGGCGCTCCTCCCTCACCGGGCCGCGCTCGTTCACCGGCGGTGACGGCCCCGTGCGCACCGAGAGCACGCTCGCGCTCGACCTCCGCGTCGAGAAGTCCTTCGCCGACGACCGCTATCGCGTCTTCGTCGGTGCCGACAACGTCCTCAACAACGGCGGCATCTACCTGCCGCTTCGCCCTCGCACGTTCTGGGGCGGCGTCGCCGCCCGCTACTGATGCCACGGAGCGTCGAGCCCCCCCTCGATCGCCGCGTCTCCAACGTCCACTCCGCTCGCCGACGCGCGACCACGACTGACACCCTCTTGAACGAGCCGTTCTTCCTCTCTCCCAAAAGCTTCCGACTCCTTCTCCTCGTGCTCGTCGGTTGCGCGCCCGCGCTCGGTGGCGGCCCCGTCGCGGACGCGGGAGCCGACACGCACACACTCGACGCCTCGATGGAGCCGCGGGCTGACGCGGACGTCGACGCCATCGTGGCTGCAGACGTGGGCGTCGAGGTCGACGCGGACGACGCCGAGCCGCCGCCGCCGGGGAGGGTGCGGCACGTCGAGCTCGGCGGAGGCGCACGCGAGACGCTCGTGGATGCCCGGTCCACGTCGGTCTGGGTCGCGATCGACCTCGACGCCGCAGGCCGCGAGCTCGACGTCGACGTGCTGGCCGACACCCGCTGGGACGTCGCCCTCCAGCGCTACCACTTCCGGACGAACGGTGGCGCGGGCGGCCCAGCCGAGGTGCGGGTCACGGCGCTCGACGACGTCCGCTTCGACGACGTCGTCCGCGGCCCACGCGCGGGGGATGGGGATCCTCACGACGCGCTGGGCTGGCGCCGCGACGAGCCGCCGCGCGAGTCCGACATCCCTGGCGAGGTGCCGATGGGCGACGGCGTGCCGTGGACGGTGATCTCCAACGAGGAGGACCCTTGGTACCTCTACGACGGCGCCACCCACGCGCTCACGCCCAAGGCGCGTGTCTACTTCGTCGAGAGCACCGAGGGGCGCCTCTTCGCGCTCGAGGTCGTCGACTATTACTCGCCCACGACGGGCTCCGCCGGCCACCCCGCGTTCCGTTGGAAAGAGCTGACGGACCGATGAGCGCTCAACCGCGTCGTCGTCGTCGTCTCTTCGGAGCCGTCTCGTGGGTCACGCTTCGTTCGGGCGAGGTCAGGCGTGTCGTGCGGTCCGTGCGGTCCTCGCGACGACGCTCGACTCGTCTCTTCGGAGCCCTCTCGCGGGTCCATCCGCGCATCGTCCGCCCGCCCTTCGACGTGTCCACCGTGCGCCCCCGCCGCTCGGGCCAGCTCTCGGGCACCAGCGGTCGCAACCTCCTCGCGCAACCCCGTCGTCGCGCTTCGTGAATCAACCCGTGACCGCTCGCGCGGTCTCCCTTCGTTGGAGCATTTCGTCATGAGAACGTCCGTCTTCCTCTCGCTCTCCTGGGTCGTGGCCTGCGGCGGCGCTTCCGCCACGACCGCACCGACCGTCACACCCCCCACGTCCCCACAGCACGCCTCGAGGGCCTCCGGCGCGCTCATCGACGCCGCCGCCGTTGCGACCGAAGGCGCCCTCCCCCCCTTGCCGATCGGGCTGACCAGCTTCGGGCTCGCGAGCGTCGGCGGCGACGTCTACCTCCTCGGTGGCTACCACGGTGAGCCTCACCGCTACGAAGCGGCCGGGCAGTCGAACGTGCTCTACGTGCTCCGAGACCGCGCGACTCGCTGGGAGCGGGCCGCGACGATCGACGTCGGGCTGCAGAGCGTCGCGCTCGCGAACGTGGCTGGCGCAGCGCACCGCGTCGGCGGGATGAAGGTCGAGGGCGGCGTCGGCGGACCTGAAGGGGATGGCACCGGAACCCTCCGCTCGGTGGCCGATCACGCGCGCTTCGACCCTTCGTCGGGCGCCTGGACCGCGCTGCCCCCGCTGCCCGAGCCGCGCTCGTCGCACGACGCGATCGCGCTCGGAGAGGACCTCTACGTCGTCGGCGGCTGGCGCATCGACGGCGCACCGACCGACGGCACCTACGCCTCGACGATGCTGCGCTTCCGCGGCGGCGCGTGGGAGTCGCTGCCGCAGCCCTTTCGCCGTCGCGCGCTGGGCCTTGCGGCGACGCAGAGGCACCTCGTCGCGGTCGGTGGGCTCTCGCCCGAGGGGGTCTCGCAGGCTGTGAGCGTGTACGACGTCGTGTCCGAGGAGTGGTCGGAGGGGCCGGCGCTCCCTGGCGACCACACGGGCTTCGGCGTCGCGGTGCTCGGGGTCGGCGAGGACGTGCTCGCTTGTGGTCGGGACGGCGTGATCCGTCGGTGGCGCGTCGGCGAGCCTGGGTGGACCGAGGTCTCTCGCCTCGCGTTCCCGCGCTTCTTCCACCGAATGGTACCGGTCGCGGGCGGTGAGATCGCGGTCGTCGGCGGCATCGGCAGCATGCACACGCACGGACGCACGCGCGTCGTCGAGCGCCTCGACGCCGGCGGCCGCGCGCCACGCGTCGTCCTGCACACGCTTCCCTGGGACGGCGCGGCGAAGAACCGGCAGGGGATGTTCGTGGTCGGCGACCACCTCTACCTCTTCGGGGGCAACGACTCGCTCGGTCAGCACGACTTCGAGGTGGAGCATTTCGTCTCCGAGGGCTGGCGCGTGCACCTCTCGGCGCTGACGCGCGAGCCGCGCGCGCCCTACCCCGTGCGCCGGCAGACGATGACGACGCTCGTCCTCCCGGGGGACGAGCCGAGCGCCCTCTTCGTCGCGGGCTTTGGCCACGAGAGCCCGACGGCCACGGGCGAGGAAGAGAGCGTCGCGGTCACGCATCCCGAGGTCTACTCGTACGACGTCGCGCGCGACCGCTGGTCGCTCCGCGCGTCGCTCCCGGTCCCGCGCTCGCAGACGAGCGTCGCCGTCCACGAGGGCACGCTCTTCGTGCTCGGCGGGCTCGACTACGACTCCCGCCGCCCGGAGCACGACCAGTTCCGGCACCTGACGGAGATCGTCTCGCTGGCGCCGGGGGCGGAGGCGTTCACGACGCTGGACGTCGCGCTCCCTGGGCCGCGACGCGCCTTCGGCGGGGCGACACACGAGGGCGTCTTCTACCTCGTCGGCGGCATGCGCGAGGCGTTCACGCTGGTCGACGACTGCGTCGCCTTCGAGCTCGCGACGCGCACGTTCGGGCCGCTCCCGTGCCCGGCGGCGCCTCGGCTGAACCCGCAGCTCGTTCGTGTCGATGGGAAGCTCGTGCTCGTCGGGGGCACGACGCGTCTCGAAGGCGGCGAGCTCGGCGAGGATCGCTCGATCGAGATCTTCGACCCGTCGACGGGGCGCTGGTCGCGCGCGGCCGCCGAGCTGCCCTTCACTCCGAAGCACGCCCAGGCCTTCGCGTGGAATGGGCGCCTGCTCGTCGTCTCCACCCACTCCGAGGACGCAGCGCTCCGGCTCGCGCTCCTCGATCTCCACTGAACGAATCTCCGCGAGCCGCTCTCTTCGGGCGGCTCGCGGACCCGTCGCCCAGGCGCCTCGTGCGAGGTCATGGGCGGCTCGACCCGAGATGCGCAGCTCCAACCCTTCGCGCTGAGGCGAGGGTGCCTACGGGTCGAGCCGCCCATGCCCTCGCGCGGTCCCGACCGCCCGCACGCCGGCCTGAGCTTCCCGCTCTCGTCCACCTCTGGTCCTCCTCCCGTCCTCCGCGCTCCGCGCGAGCCGAACGCTCGAAAGACCGCTGCTCATGATGCTTCGATACCAACGCTCGCCTCTGCTCGTCTCTCTGCTCGTCGCCCTCGGTACCGTCGCAGCGCCTGGCTGTGGCGACGACGGCTCGTCTCCCGCAGTCGACGCTGGCGCCGACGCCGCACCGCCGACCGACGTGGGCGTCGACGCGGAGGTCCTCGTCGACGGGGGCCCGGACCACAGCGACGCGGGAGACCGTGACGACGCGATGATCGTGGTCGACGGTGGATCCGATGCAGGCGAGCTCGATCCCACCCGCTGCACGACGACGCTCACGCCAGCGGAGGGGGGCTCGTTCGTCGAGCTCTGCCGCCCAGCCGCGCCCGTGCGTCACGTGCGCATCGAGGGGCTGCTGGCGCCCGCCGTGCACGCCTCGACGCAGGTGGTCTTCGGCTTCGAGGCGCCCCCCGCGGGGCCTCAGGTCGATCTCGGCGAGGGACAGCTGCGCGTGCTCTTCTACGGCGGGTCGACGCCAGCTCCGCCGCCGCAGGCGCAGGTCGGCTTCGCGGGCGCAGGAGCGACGCTCGGAGCGCGCGCGACCTTCTTGCACACCCCGTCGACCGTCTGCTTCGACGTCCAGGACGGCGACGCCGAGACGGCGCCCTACGTGGTGCTCTGGCTCGATGGCCACGCGGGAGCGGATTGCCACGACCGCGCGACGCTCACGCTCGAGAGCGTGTACGGGCTCGAGCTCGTCTTCGGAGGCGCGACCGGCGCGGTGGACAAGATGCGTCCGGTCTACGCACGGCAGGCGTCGGGCGTCGAGGCGTCCCCGGTGGTCACGCTCTTCGACACGCCCGCGCTCGACGTCGAGACCACGGCCGGTGCGCTGGGCTGCGAGACGACGTGGACCGAAGACACCGAGTGGCAGTCGGTCTGCGCGCCGCGCGCGGGGAGAGCGCGGCACTATCGTCTCGAGGGGATCGAGGCGACGGCCAACAACGCATACTTCTACCTCGTCGTCGGTGAGGAGCCGGCGCCGGCTGGCAACCCCGCGCAGGGCCAGGGCAAGCTGATCCTGACCGGAGGGCGCTCCGCGTCGGGGCAGTCGTGGACTTGGTTCCGCTTCGACGGGAGCTCGACGACTCAGTTTCGCTTCCCGACCCCCGACAGCGACACGCCGCTCTACACCAGCGGACCGACGACGATCTGCCTCGACGTCGACGCAGACCCGGAGGGCGACGTCATGCTTCGTTTCTGGGCGACGGGCGCGGGCGGCGCGGACTGCGAGGATCCCGAGACACTCACCTCTGCGACCGCGCTCTACGAGAGCGAGGCCGACGCCGAGGCGACGTGGTGGGCGGCGCCGCTCGCCGAAGGCGAGACCTTCGTCAAGGTGAACGACACGGCGGCGCGTCTCGTGCGCGTCTTCGCGTCGGCGCTCCCGCTCGGCCGCTGATCGGTCGTACGCGGGACGTGGGTCCACGTCAATGCCGGTGAGCCGTCGGGCTCAACGCGCCGACCGCTCGGCGCAGGTCGCGTCGTTCTCCCACGTGACGAACGCGGCGAGAGGGGACGCGCGCGGCGAACGAGCGTTCCAGCGGGTGCGCCCGTCGAGCACGCTCGTGGCCCCCGGTGCGACGCTCACCGCCAGCCGGGGAGCGGTGCCTTCACCTGATACCGACGCAACACCGCCTCGAGGTCCGTGGCCAGCTCCAGATCTCCGCCGATCCGCATCGCCATCAGGATGTTCGCGGTCTGCACCGCCATCTTCAGCAGAGGCGTGCTCCCCACGACCGCGATCGCGTGCTTGAGGTAGCCCGGTGCCCGTCGCTTCATCCGCTCAAGGTAAGCCTTGCGGGCCTCCGAGTCGTAGCTGCGGAGGCCGCGCCAATCGTGGATGATGATGAGGCCCCCTCGGCCTCGATCTCCCGCGCTCGCCGTTCGATCACGTGGTCGATCGCGTCGTGCAGCGCGTGGACCGTCTTCAACGTCGCGTGCGCGTCGGCGAGCTGGTTGACGAAGACCGCTGGCGCGGTGAACCAAGCAAACCCGAAGCGCGGGTCGTGGAGCTGCTCGGGCCAACGATCGAGGGGTGGATTCGCGCGCATGAGGGGTCGACCGCTCACGGAGCATACCACCCCCGCGTGCGCGCCACGCCGCCGCGCGCCACGCTGCCGCGCGACACCGACGGCGCGACACCGACGGCGCGACACCGACGCCGGTACCGACGCTGCGACACCGAGGCTGCGAGCGACGCCGACGCTGCGAGCGACGCCAACGCTGCGAGCGACGCCGCGACGCCGACGCTGCGAGCGACGCCGCGACGCCGACGCTGCGAGCGACACCGCGACGCTGCGAGCGACGCCGCGACTCCGACGCGCGACACCGACGCGCGACACCGACGCCGCGAGCCGGTGGTGCGTCGGATCAGCGGGGCCGCTTCGGCTCGACGGCGCCGCTTCGGCTCGACAGCGCCGCTTCGGATCAGCAGAGCCGCGTGAAGCAACCGGTCTGCATGGCGCCCCGCAGGCTGCTCGCGATGTCGCTCGCGAGCGGGTCCAGACTCGCGAGGCGGTCAGTCCGGTCGACCCGCACCGCGCGGTGCGCGAACTGGTCGTCCTCGCCACATCCGCTCCAGAGCGAGTAGCCCCAGCCGTCCGCTTCGCTCCAGAGGTCGACGTAGATGTGTCGGGCCTCGCAGATCACGTGGCTCGCCGGATCCGCGACGCTCGCGTCGTGCCGCACCTGAGACATCATCGGCGCCGCGTCGCCGCGGAGCGCGAGCGCGAGCTCCTCCGCGAGCGACTCGTAGATGAGCGCGCGCTCGCCAGCGGGGAGCGACATGCCCACGTCCTTGAACGAGATGAGCGCGAAGGGCGCCTCCACCACCTCGATCAGGAAGGGGGAGTAGACGGGGTCAGGCGTCTCGGGTGCGAGGGCGACCGGGGCGACTGGGGCGACCGCACTGCTCACACCGCTCGAATGGCTCCCGGCAGAGCTCTCGCGGTCGGCGCCGCACGCGAAGAGAAGGATGACCGGGAGGAGACGAAGCAGGCGGGCCATGGGGAGCGTCGCCAGATGATGACAAATCTCAGCCCTATCCGCACGCCCACGGCTTCGATGCCAGCGATCAGCGGGCGCCGCGCGCACCCCCGCCCCTTTGAGCCAAGCTCGAGCCAGGCGTTCAGCGGGCCGTGCGCGCACCCCCGCCCGCTCAACGGCCGCCCCGAGCTCCCCGCGATCGGCGATCGGCGGGCACCACGCCCCCCTCTCCCCCTCGAGCGCAGCGATCAGCGCGCCCCGCGCGTCAGCCACTGCCGGGTCATCCAGCCCACGAGGTGCTGGAGGCTGAAGCACTCTGGCGGGTGCAGCGACTCGGGATCCGCTGGCGCGCGAGCGTCGATCGTCTCGCGCGTCGAGGAGACGCGGATCGGCGTCCAGGCGGTGTCGTCGATGCGCGCGGCGCGGCAGTTGCCCCGCCGGTGGACGTTCGCCCACCGCTCGTCGAGCTCGCGCAGCTCGCCCCGGCCGAGTGGGCGCGCCTCGGTGCTCGCCGGGCATGCGGTCTCGGCGCTCGGCACCTCGCAGCCGACGAGCCCGGCGCTCGTGGCCTCGACCCGCAGCCACCGACCGTCGGCGTC
This sequence comes from Myxococcales bacterium, assembly GCA_019637115.1. Classification (GTDB taxonomy): domain Bacteria; phylum Myxococcota_A; class Polyangia; order Polyangiales; family Houyiibacteriaceae; genus JACKEH01. Next base: position 13,664 of record JAHBWH010000022.1, read on the forward strand.
CAAGCGGGCGACGACGACGCGATCGCGGAGCGCGTCGCTCGCCCCTTCGGTCGCGCGGTCGGCGGCGGGCTCGTCGCGCGGCCCGCCGACGTCGTCGCACGAGTGCGCGCACTGCCCGGCGACGCAGCGGGGCTCGACCGCGCAGGCGCGTGGCGGCGTCGGAGACGGGATCGCAGGACAGACGACGCCCTCACAGCGGCGAGCGCGGGTCGCGCGCCGCCACTCGTCGAACGCGCGGCTGACCACCTCGGCGGGCACGCCGGTGTCACAGCAGAGGTCGGGGGAGGTCAGCGGCGCCGCCACGCAGTCGTCGTCCACGACGCAGCTCGCACGATCGGGCGCGCCAGGTTGTCCTTCCACCGTGGCGCCCTGCCGCGAGCCGGAGCACCCGACGAGGGTGAGGACGAGGAGCAGGAGCCAACGCATAGGTGAAGCGTAGGCCGCGGAGTCCCGTGCTGTCATCGCTGCGTTGGTGGGGGTGCGGGCCTCAGTCTGTGAAGCGCGCGAAGAAAGCAGCCGCGGCGGCGGTGCCGAAGCTCGGCCACACGTGCCCGCCAGGGTGCTCGCAATAATGGACGGGCGTGCTTTCGACGCAGCCGTCGTACGCAACGCACGGAGAGGGCTCGACCGCTCCCCTCGTCGCGTCGCAGCCCGCGGCGTCGCGGAAGAAGTCGCGGAACGCGGCGCGGCCGGCGTTCAGCTCCATCGCGCCGATGGTGATCCACGCCGCAGGCGTGCTGACACACTCACCCTCGCCGAAGTAGCGCACCGAGCCGCCGACCGCGATCGCGCGGATCCACTCGCGGCGGCAGGCCAGCAAGCCGGAGAAGGATCCGCCGCCCGAGAAGCCCATCGAGAAGATCGCGTCGTCGTTCACGCAGAGCGATTCGCGCAGCGTGCTGCGGATGGCGTCGAAGTAGGCGAGCTCGAGCTCCACGCGGGCAGGCCACGTGTCGGCGGGCATGTCGTAGTCGCGCCAGTTGCCGCCGATCGCCTCGGCGATGACCAAAATCGCGGCGTCGCCGAAGGCCTCTCGCACGTTGCGGTCGCCGCTCGTTCCGTTCCAATACGACGCGCTGCCGCCGTTGCCGTGGAGCGCGAGCACGACCGGCCACGAACGCTCGCGGGTGTATCCGCTCGGCACGTAGAGCAGGAATCGACGCTCCATCCCGTCGAGCGTGAAGCGGTGCTCGCCGCTCTCCAGGCCCTCGCCCTCGACGCAGCCGGGGCTACCGATCGGGCCCGCGTCGTGCCCTGCGTCATCACCTGGCTGCGTGGCGTCGCCGCCCGAGTCGCGTGGCGGGACGAAGGCGTCGAGTCCGTTGGCGTCCTGCGGCGGGAGCCTGGCATCGGTCGAGGCGTCGGGCGCCTCGTCGTCGCCTCCGCAAGCGAGCGCGACCAAGAGCGAGAGTGAGAGCGAGCGTGAGAGCAAGAGGGCGCGAGTCGTCACGGGCGACGAGGGTCTCACGCTGGCTGACCACGCGCTACTCACGCGGGGAACGCTCCGGTTCCGCCCTCGCCACGCCGCTGGCTCCCCACAGCCCGACGCGGGAGCTCCTCATGCCGCCATGCGCGCATGGCTCAGCGTCGGCGCGGAGGCGCCTCCCAAACGGGGAGCAGCGCGCCATCCCGGCCGCGCGTCGCCTCGCGCGCAGCGACGTAGCGCGCGAGGCCGTGCGCGAACGTGGCGAGCGCGAGGCCCGCGATCACGTCGACAAGCCAATGCCAGCGTAAGAACATGGTCGCGACGATGATGTTCGCGGCGAAGAAGGCGAAGACGGGCCACGCCCGACGGAAGAGCGGCGTGTGGCGCCAGCGGCGCGCGTGGAGCGCGAAGAGCGTCGGATAGGCGGTGTGCAGCGACGGGAAGATGTCCATCTGGGCGCCTGCGCGTGCGACCACCCGCTCGACCTGCGCCCAGAAGAAGCCTCCACGCAGGGGCCCCTCGAAGTCCGTCGCCCCGACGGGGCCGACGCCCGGCACGAAGGTGTAGAGAACGTGACCGATCGACGCGACGAGGAGCGCGCCGATCATCAGCTCCGCCATGCGGCGCCCACGGTCGCAGGCCAGCGCCGGCACGATGACGAGCGGCATGAGCAGGAAGTACGAGAAGTAGAAGAAGGCGAACCACTCGACCACCCAGGGCTCGTTGAAGCGCTCGAACCAGACCGCGGGCGTCACGCCGACCAAGCGCTCGTCGAGGCGGTGCAGCAGGCCGTCCACGAGCGATGGGTCCAGCGCGGGCAGGAGCACACGCATCTGGAAGTAGCTCGCGACGATCGGCACGAAGAGGCCGAGCCGGTACACCCACACCCGCGCGTGGCCGGGCCGCAGGAGCTCGCCGCGCGTCAGCACGAGCGCGGTCGCGGTGGTCGCGAGCAGAGCGGCGCTGGCCTGGGCGGCGAGCGTCGCGTCGGCCGAGGGCGGCGCGAAGCGGAGGCGCGCGAGCATGAAGAAGTGGAAGGCCAGCGCGACGTGGTCCTGGAACGCCAGGTTCATTCGGGCCCGCGTCAGCAGCTCGCCGAGGGTGCGCGTAGGCCGGAGGTCGGGGAGGTCCGTGGGCATGCGCTCTTGGCAGAGCACACACCGCGCCAAACGAAATCATTGATGTTTCGCACTCACAAAATACCGGCCGCCCGACCTAATTTTCACACTGATGCTCGTTTGCCACACCTTCCTGGCGGGTCCATCCTGTCGCGCGCGCGACGCCCCACGCTCGAGGGCGGTCACGAGCTGACCAGGAACTAGGGGGCCCCGCGGGGCTTCACACCCCGTGGGGGAGGGGCTGGCGACCTGGCGACAGCCCTCATAGGAAGCTGACCCCGCGCCGATGACGCACGTGGCAGCCAGCGGCGGCAGCGCGCGCGGAAGCGGAGCGGAACACGGCGCACTCCAAGCGCGGCACATGCCTTGATAGATTCGATTCCTCCGGGCGCGCCACCTGCCGCACCTGCCAGAACAAGATCGCGAAGGGCGAACTGCGCTTCGGCGAGTCCGTCCCTAGCCAGTTCGCGCCGTCCGGATATGCGACCGAGTGGCATCACCTCGGCTGCGCAGCTCGGTCGAAAGCCGAGCTCGTCCGGCCGCTCGTCGAGTCCTACGAGGGCGAGATCCCCGACCGGGGCTCGCTCTTCGACGGCGCCGCCGCTGCTGGCCCGAAGGGTGTCCCCGGCGCGCTCCCGACGGCCGACGTCGCGCCCACCGGACGCGCGAAGTGCCTCGTGTGCGGCGAGCCCATCCCGAAGGGGAGCGTCCGTGTCGCGGTGGAGCGCGAGATCGACACCGGGCACTTCACGACGACCGGCGCCGGGTACCTGCACCCGGCCTGCGTCGCGGGTCGGGCCGAGTCGTCGGGCACGCCTCTCGACGAGCTGCTGGCGCAGATCACCCACCACACGGCGCTCGACGCGCTGCCGCCGCCGCTCGGCGAGGGCCCGGAGATGCCCGAGGCGACGTCGGAGGGCGGCAAGGCCACGAAGGGCGCGAGCGCGAGAGCCGCGAAGGGCGCGCGACAGGAGACGAGGCCGCGAGCAAGGTTACCAGCTCGAAGGCCGCCGGCTCGAAGGTTGAGCTCCCCCCGTTCGCCGGCCTCGATGGCGCTGGCCTCGATGGCGCCGGCCTCGATGGCAAGGCGCTGGCGGCGCTCGCGCCGCGAAGCTCGAGAAAGCCTTCGACCCCAACGGCTTCAAGCACGACGAGCTGCTCGAGAAGGCGAAGATCGACTGGCAGGCTCGCCCTCGTCCGGGGCCGCTCGGGGCAGCCTTTGACGGGCGCCGAGCGCGCGGACGTGCTCGACGACTCGCGCGGACGGAGCTCGACGACCACGGGATCCGCTGCACGCGCGTGTGGGTCGTCAAGGACGGCGCGGCCGAGGAGGACTACGAGAACCGCAGCGCGGCCGATCTTCAGCGGCTCGTCGCGTGCTTTGGCGACGAGGACAATTGGGGCGCAGCCATCGCGAGGCACGTGACCAAGACGGAGTGGCAGACCCTCGAACAGGCGCTCCCCGGCCTCGTTCGCATGCCGCTCGACGCCACTATGACCCAGGAGATGCTCCGCGCGCGCCGCAACCCGACCTCCGAGCCGGCCGCGCTCTTCGCGTTGCTCGATCGACGCGAGGACGCCGACGACGCGCTCGTCGAGGCCGCGCGCGCCCTCGAGCCGGACGAGCTCGACGCAAGGCGCTTCCGCGAAGCTCTCCTCGTCTACGTCCTGGCGCGGAAGGCGGACCGCGGGGAGACGCTCCCCGAGCCCATCGTCGACCAGCTCACGCTCGAGGTGTGCTCATCGAGCGTGCTCCTGGACACACGGCTCCCACCGCGAGCGCGTGCTCGCGCCCTACCGCGAGCGCATCCGCGCCATCCTCACGGCGCTCGGCCCGGCGCGCGCCCACGCGCTCGCGCGCCGCGTCGCCGAGAAGCCCAACGACCTCATGCGCGCGATGCCAGCGCTCGCGGTCCACTTCGACGAGGCACTCTTGGCGGAGCTGCTCGAGCGCGACGTGAACGGCGGTCTCGCGGCGCCGGCGCTCGCTGCCGTCGGCGCGCAGGCGCTCCCTCGGCTCGCGCAGGCGTGGTCGTCCGCCGTCGAGCCGAAGGTGAAGAGCTCGCGCGGCGCCGCCATCGTGCGGGTGATCGCCGACGGCTCGGGGCCCCTCGCGCTCGAAGATCGACAGGCCGTCCAGCGCCTCGGGGTCGATCTGCTCGACCTGCGCGACGGCGAGAGCTACTGGCCCGCGGACCAAACGACCGCCGCGGGCGCCGTGCTGCGACGCCTCGAGGACGAGCCCCGCGCGCGCCTCCTGCTCGAGGCGCTGCGCGCGGCCAAGCGCCCCGAGCGCGCGTATCGCTTCGTCGGATCGCTGGCCGCGCCCGGCCGGCTCGATGCGACGAAGGTGATGCTCGAGCGCGCGAGCACGCTCACGAACGACGACCACTTCGACGCCGGGGTCAGCTCGCCCGGCGAGGACGCGCCGGAGGTCTTCGCGAGGGCCCTGCCCGAAGGCGGGTCCGCGATGCTCCTGCGGCGCCTCGAAAAAGCGCTCGGACACCACGGCTTCCCGCGCTTCTTGGCGTCGCGCGGCGAGACCAAGAAGACGTGGCTCGAGGCGCTGCGCGCGATCGCGGCAGAGGCACTGGGCGCGCGCGAGCGCATCTACTTGTTAGAGCCCGAGTGGCGTACAGCCGGCTCGGTGGCGCAGGGCCCGTCGGGATCGAGGTGCCGAGGCGGTCCGACGGCGATCGTTTCAGCCACGTGCTCACGCTCGATCTCGAGGAGGCGCCCGAGCTCCGCGCGCGCCTCCCGGAGCCCGCGGCGAGCGCGCGCGCGATCACGCTCTACGTGCCGGATCCACGTGGCGGCGAGGACTACGAGCTGGGCGTGCGCCGACCAGTCACCGTCGAGACTCCGCCCCTTCTGACGGCGAGCTGCTGCACGTGCTCCCGCTCGACGTCCCCTCGGCGATCTTCGATCAAAGCGCGGCGCGGAAGGACGCCAGCCTCGGGGAGCTGCGCAAGGCCTTGCTCAACCGGCCTGGATGGGCGCTCGGCGACCCGATGTGGATTCAGGGCGAAGAGGGATGGGGCACGTTCGTGATGCAGCTCGCGGCGGAGGCGCTCGGCCTGAACCTCGGCGACATGGGGAGCCTCTACGTCTTCGGGGAGGGTGCGCTGATCCAGTGCCATTGAGCAGTGCCATTTGCGCAGTGCCATCGAGCGGCGCGGCGCCTCCGACGAGCGCGTCCGACACCGCACGTCAGCGCCCGGCGGTGCGTTCGAGGAGCTCTCGGGCCGCTCGCGGCTCGGCGTGGTGGCGGGCTCAGGGCGCCGGTCGGGGGCCGCGCAGGCGCTTCACGAAGACCTCGTCGACGGGGATGCCCTCCTTCAGATATTGCTCGACGTAGCCGCACGCGTTGCAGACGTAGGCCTCGAGCTCGCCAGTCGCGTACGCGCGGACACCGATGCCGCCGAGCACGTCCTCCTTCGAGTAGACGAGCGATTGCGGAGCGACCGAGGTGTGATTCCGATCGGCGATCTGCGGGACGTGCAGGATGTCGGTGCACGCACACTTCGGGCAGGTCAGCGTCCGCTTCATGGCCGGAATTGGTGCCGTGGACGTGGGTCCACGTCAACGCCGGTGAGCCGTCGGGCTCAACGCGCGAACCGCCGGGCGCAGGTCGCGTCGTTTTCCCTCGTGACGAACGCGGCGACCGCGGGCACCCACCGCGCGTCGCAGCATTCCATCGGGCTCTGGCTTCGGTAGGCGATCAACCAGCACGTATGCGTCGCGCGGTCGACGAGGTACCGCGCGAAGAAACCCCCGCCGCGGATCTCGACGTTCCCTGCTTCGATGGTGACGATCGGGTTGTCGCGCCCCTCACGCACGGTCCCTGGGGTCATCGTGCAGCGCAGACAGCTCATCGAGTGACGATGCCATGACCGAGCTCCAAACCGAACCACACGTCCAGCAGAGCCCCCGATGGCCGAGCAGCGGTCGCCACATCCTCGCCCAATGGGACGACGCGTCCGTCGTCGTGTACCAGGCGTACCGTCCGTCGATCGGGCACTACGCGGCCGCTCACGGCCATTTCGGTGGCCCGGACTTCTCGTTCGATCGCATGAGCTGGATCAAGCCGGGCTTCCTCTGGATGATGTACCGGTCAGGGTGGGCGCGAAAACCCGGGCAAGAGGTCGTCCTCGCGATCCGACTGCGACGCGAGGTCTTCGACGGATACCTCTCGCGGGCGGTGCCGTCGTCGTATTGGCCCGAACAGTGGCCGAGCCGCGAGGCGTGGCGAGACGCCGTCCGGAGCTCGGACGTACGTCTTCAGTGGGACCCCGACCACGCGCCAGACGGTACGCCGGTCGCCCGTCGCGCCATCCAGCTCGGCCTGCGGGCCGACGCCCTTCGCGGCTTCGACGGATCCGCGCTGCTCGGTGTCGAAGATGTCACGGCACTCGTCCACGAGCAGCGTGAGCAGGTGGGCACGGCGGCCCTCGTGACGCCCGCAGAGCGCGTCTACCCCATCGACGATCCCATGACGCGCGCGCGCCTCCGGCTCAACGCGGCGGAGTGAGGTCCGACGCGCCGGGTCGTTTAGGGGCAGTCGCGAGGCGTGACGATCATGCCGTCGGGTGGCGCGCCAGCAAAGGTCGGCCGCAGCACCCACTGATCGGTGCCGGGGACGAGGTGGCAGGTCGCGCACGTAGGCTCGGTCAGACCGAAGCACTCGGCCTGCTCGGGGGTGAGCGGCACCCACTCGTCCAGGATGACGGGCCCCGGCCCCGGTACGTCGTCGAACCGTCCAGCATCAAGCCGTCCGGCGTCGAACCGTCCGGCGTCACGTGCGGGACCACCGGCGTCGCGGAGCGCCCCAGCGTCATCGGGAGCGGCGTCGCGCATGGGCGCGATGGCTCCTCCATCCGTTGATTCCGCGGTCTCGCTGCTGGTGTAGCACCCCAACAAGACCAACCCTACGAGCAGCCCTCGACCCATGACGAGGGGTACCGCGAGGGTGGTCGTTCGGCTCATCCGCGACGGTCGAGGCCGCGACGTTGGAGACTCCGGAGGTCGCGACGGCGCTTCCAGGAGCTCTTCACCAATACGCCTCGCCGACGACTGCCTCGTCCCACACGACACGGGAAGCTCGCTCCGACGACGATGCTGCTGACGAGCGCGCGTTCGACCCGCGCTGAGCAGGCGAACTATCCGGCGGGCTGAGCTGGGCGAGGGTGTCGTCGAGGAGAGGGCGGTCTTCGTCGCGGAGCGCTGCTGCAAGATAGCGCAGGATCGTGGAGACGGCGTCAGCACCGCTGCGCGTGCGGAGGAGCCAGTGCCCCCAACCCGAAGTTCGTTCCGGGTTGCCACGGCCCTCAACGCGGATCTCGCTCGCCGACCTCCTCGAATAGGCTTTGGCCTGTCCTTCGTCGGCGCGGCAAACGACCTCCACGCCGATCATCCACGGCAACCCGGAACGAACTTCGGGTTGGGGGCACCGTCAAAGAGATGCGCGACGTGGCGGACCGTGCTCGGGGCGTCGCGGCGGGCGACGCTGCGCAGGGCCCAGAGCGCCAGCGTCCCCGCGGCGGGCAGGCCGCGCGCGACCAGCGCCGCGGGGGAGAGCGCCGTGAGGTCGTCGAGCAGGTAGCTCGTGCGCGGCGCGCAGCGCGTGAGCGGGCCGAGCGCGTCGAGCGGGCCGTAGAGCGCGTCGAGATCGAGCGGCGCGTTCCAGGGCCGCTCACCGCAATACACGACGACGGGGATGACGATCGGCAGAGGGCCGGCGTGCTTGCGGCGCGCGAGCCAGCGCTCGCTCGCGCGCATCTGGTAGCCGAGCACGCGCCACGCCATGTGCGGATGCGGCGTGCTCTGGTGCTCGATGAGGAGCTGGACGAGCGCCAGTGCGCCGTCGACCTCGATGGAGAAGAGCAGGTCGCTCGCGCTCTGCCGCAACGAAGGGTCGACGAACGCGCCCGACAGGAGCGTCAGCGTCGACCAGTCGGCGTTGTGCACGAAGGTCGACGGGAGGATGGCGCGCAGGAGGCTGCCGGCGTGGTCGGAGTCGGCGAAGATGCGGCGGAAGAGCCCGTCGTGGGGGTTGTGCGGGTCGACCGGCGGCTCGGTCGGCACGTCGGCTTCGGGACGCAGCGCGGGGGCGGGAGAGGCGGGCTCGGGCGGCTCGTCGTCGGGCGTCATCGGACCTCCGGGTGGAGCCGCCTTCTCGACTCGAGCGGTGGTCAGTTGCGTAGGGTCCAGGGGTTGGAGTGCCCGCCCGCCGGACTACTTCTCGCTTCGTGCGAGGGACAAGGCCCTTCTCGTCGCGTTCGAGGTTCCTCGCTTCGTTTCAGAGCCCGAACGGGAACGCGTGGAGCTTGCCCTCCGCCCACGCCAGCGGCGCGAACATGAAATCGATTGGCGTGGTCCCCGCACACCCCCAGTAGGACTCCGGCGAGCGCACCAGATCGCAGCCGGTGCACGCGCCACGGTAGTGCACCAGCCGATGCGTGGCGCGAGCCCACATGTACGCGCCGCAGTACGAGAGCGCGATGATGAGGCCGAGGGCGATCGCCGCGCGAGCTGCGGCGCCGGAGTCCTTGGCGGCGGCCGCATGTCCGAGCATGGCGACATCGTCCGCTCCCCGAGGGGCGGATCCATGGCGGAGCCGAGGAGAATCGATGACACCGCCGGGCTGGGCCGCCTTCGCGCGGGGCTGCCACGACGCTCGTGGGCGGGCACCGAGAGCAGGCGAGCCGCGCGGACGATGCACGCGATGCGTGTCGTGGTTTTGACGCTCCAACGGATTCCTACACTCGGCCCGTCGCGACCCGCGACCTCGTCTTCCCGACGGCTCTTCTTGTACCGCGCACACGCGCCGGAGACTCCATGGCCAAGCAGCTCAGCGATTTCGTCCTCGACAAGCGCATCCTCGAGCGAAACCTGAAGAAGGGCCTTCTGACCAAGAAGGACTTCGAGTCCCACGTCTGTGGGCTCCCGGACCGCGCCGAGCAGGCCGCCTCTGTCCGGGTCGGCCCAGTGGCCGAGGAGGGGGATGCGAATGAGTGACACGCTCGACGAGGCGGCGCGCCGCCTCGTCGAGCGGAAGCCGACGAAGCGGAGGGCCGGCAGCCCCAGCCGTCGCCCCCGATTGACTTCGCGACCTTCGCGCTCAGCCTCCGGAGCACCGCGCTCGTTCACCTCGGCGCGGCCCCGCCCGAGTTCTTCGAGGGGGCGCACCTCCCCCCGTGAGCCTCGAGCTCGCCAAGCAGACGATCGACTTGCTCGCGATGCTGCAGGAGAAGACCCACTTCGGCCCGGTACGAGGGACCAACTACAGCCGCGACGATTCGCCGGCGTTCCTCGCGCCGCGAGCTCCGGGCGTCGGCGAGAGCTGGCTCTGCTCGTTGGCAAGGGCGCAACAGAAGACGGGCCTCGCTATCCACGAGGCCGCGCTCGTGTCGCGCCTCCTCGCCCCAGCACCCAATACCCCTACGCCCTCAGTCGACGTTCATGCCGAAGTGGTACCCCCTCAAGCGGGTGTGGTCGCGCTCCCCCATCTGGCGGCCGCCAGGGATTGGCGGCGGATCCGCCGCCAATCCGCCAGGGGCATCGCGTCCAAGTGGTCGAGATCATTTGAGCGCGATCCCTGGAACGGAACTTGATTCGTCCGAGGGCGTGCAGCCCCGGCTCGTCACCCCCGGCGCGATGGTCGCGCTCACGCGGCGCGCGACGCTTCGTCAAGCGTTCCTCGCGCCGTGGGACCCGGCCGTCGGGGAGAGCTGGCTCTACTCGCTCGCGTGGGCGCAGCAGAGAACGGGACTCGCAATCCACCAGACCGCGCTCGTCGCGAACCACCACCACACCGCCGTCACCCCGACCGACCGCGAGCTCGCCGAGGCCACGCGCAGCGCGCACCGCGACATGTCGTTCGCCATCAACGAGCTGCTCCTCCGCCACCGCCGCCCCATCGCGCGCGCCGTCTTCGATCCACGCCAGACGAACTGGACCACGTGCGTCGACGTCGAGGCCGAGATCAAGCGTCTCCTCTACGACGCGCTGAACGTGGTGGCGGCGGGGCTCGTCGAGCGACCCGAGCAGATGCCGTGGGGCCACTACTTCGGGTTCGAGCAGTGGCTGAAGGGACCCATCACGGTGAAGCGGCCGGAGTTGGAGCACTTCCAATACCGGCCCGAGGAGCTGACGCTCGAGCTCACGCCACCGGCCAAACTCTACCGGGCGTTCCGGGGCGACGTGCCGAAGCTCGTCGCGTACCTGAGCGAAGAGCTCGAGCATCAGATCGCCGACGTCGCGAGCAAGCGCGAAGGCAGGCCTGCCCGTGGCCTCGAAGAGCTGCTGACCATCGACCCATGGAGCAAACCGAAGACGCTCGCGGAGCCGCGCTGGCGGCGCGTGCCGACGTGGGCCGTCGGCGCGGAGGGCGAGGTGGGCAAGCAGCGGCGCATGCGATCGTCGCTCGAGGTCCAAGCCCATCGCGCCGACAACCGCGACCGCGTCCGCCAGCTGAAGGCGGGCGACTACACCAGCCCCGCGCCGCACGCCTCGCTGTGGCTCCGCGTCTTCCACAAGCTCGAGCTCGCCGAGACCGGCCCCGACAACCTCCTCTGCACGAGCTACCCCACCCTCGCGCAGGTGAAGGTCGAGCTCGAAGAGGAGCGAGCGCGCGAAGCCAAAGAACAGCGCGCCGCCGAGCGACGCCGCGCCGAGGCGCGCAGAGCCCATCAGCTCGAGAAGCGCGCCGCCCACCGCGCCAAGCAGCGCGAGGCGAAGCGCGAAGAGCGCCAAGCCGCGCGGAGCGCGCGAGCCCGAGAGGCCGCCGAGCGCCACGCCGCGCGCCACGAAACCACCCACCGCGGCCCCAAGCCGGTATCGGCCCACCACGCGCTCGCCCCCGAACCCGAAGTCGACGCTGAAGCGCTCGCGTCGCTCACCCCGAGATCCGACTCTCGACGCGAGCCCGCGGATCCCGAGCCGACCCGCGAGCCCGACGCATCGCCCACCACCCACGCCGAGGCCGAGGCCGCCACCTCGTCGACCGACCGCGGCCGCCGGAGCGGCGACCCACCCGACTGACCGCAGACGCGCGCCCGCCGCGCTGCCCGGCCCGGCACCAGCCCGAGCCGGGCGTCGCTCCGTCCGTCACCACGGATTCGCGGGCCGCCCTACCCCTCGAGGCCCTCCGACGACCCGCCGCGCCCCCGGCGGCCCGCCGGCTTGCCCCCTTCCGCCTGGTACCCGGTACCGACTACTGAGCCTCGGACCGACTACTGAGCCTCTCTCGTGCGACTCGGGAGAAGGCACGCAGCGAGAGGAGACGAGGGTACCCCGGTGGGGGGCGCGCGGGGGCGCGATCGTCTACCCCATTTGGGGTAGACGAGGCGCGTGGCGGGGGGTCAGCTCAGCACCTCGACGTGGGTCGGCGACTCGAGCACGTGCTTGCGCCCGTAGCGCCGGAGCGTCCCACGCACCGACAGCAGCTGGCGGTCTCGATGAGCGTCCACGGCTTTGCGGTAGTCGTCCGGACCGAGAGTGCAGCGTGCGCGAACGAGCGCGTCCTCGACCTCGGTCGTGAGCACGATCTCCCCTTCGAGCTCGTCGTTGGCGTTCTCGATCCCGTGAAGGTCGGAGACCCGCCCGACGAAGCGCATCTCTCGGGCGGCGCTCGGCGGACGAAGCGCGCTCGCCAGCTCGTCGAAGGAGGCGAAGAGCCCCCGCTCGATACGCACGAGGGCGGGCGGGTCGACGATCGGAACCACCGGCGAGAACGTCGCGCCGATCTCGAGATCCGCGCCCTCGTCGGGCGGCAGCATGGTCACGACGGCCTCGGTCAGGTTTGCCGAGATGATGGGCTCCTCCGCGTCCACGACCGCCTTGACGCCGTCCCTGCGCAGAACGCGGACCGTCTTTGCCAACGAAGACAGCAGCGTCGTCAGAGTCTGTCGTCCGAACTCGGCGCGCTCGGGGTGATCGGGCAAGTCGATGGGGCAGTGAATCAAGAGGGTGAAGCTGCCGCGCTCCGTGGCGCCCAGACGGCACGCTTGCAGGAGGGCCTGCGGAGCGGTCCGCGACATGCGGGGATGAAACCGGGTGTTCGGCACTTCGACCTGGTGTGCAGCGGCCAAGAGCGAGCGTTGTGCACCGGTCAGGAAGGTAGCCGCGGCTGACAGATCGATTGTCCCATCCTCGACCGACTGCCCCGTGCGCCGGAACCGGGCGTGATCGGTCCGAGGGTGCGTCAGGTCCGCCAGCACTCCTTCGACGGGTCGCTGCTCGTGGCGCGCGATGGTTCGCGCGGCGCGGGCCATGACCTCCGCGTAATCCGAGAGGGTGGGTTCCACGGCGAGGATGACGTCTTCGTCGTCCGCGCGGTACGCGGCGATGTCGTCGCGCGGGGTCTGGAGTCTTTCCCACCCGCGTGACTCGAGGTACGCGCGGACCGCCGCGAACTCGATTCGTTCCGCCTTCGGCTCCAGGGCGCTCACGTCAAACTCTCCCTTCGGTTCGGACCTTGTCCATCAGGACCCGCAGCGCGTCCGGGTCGAACACGTTGTTCGGCGGAATCATGACGCGCTCTCTCGTTTCGTTCTGCATAGCCAGGCCGCGGAGCGAGACCCAGTAGCCACAGCGCCGAAGCACGAGCGCGTCCTGCGAGTGGCCGACCCAAGTCGCTTCGTCCGCCGGGAGCGTGACCACCACCAGGATCCGCGGGATGTCGGTGTCTTCCGAGAGGTCCTAGAAATTCTTTCGTTTGACGTAGTAATCGAACGGGCTCGGCAAGGGGTCGACCACATGCGCCTTCACCTGAACCTTGAGCTCTGCGACGCGAAGCTGCCCTGGCGGCACCTCCTGGAGACGATGCGACAGCATGACGTCCGTGCTGTCTCGGTCGACGCGGATGAACTCGGTCGCGCATTCGGCCCGCGTCGCGACGGCATAGACGTACGCGAGGGCGAGGTGTTCCTTGATGTCGTTGCCGAAGAGCATGTCGTTCCGTCGGGTGGCAGCCAGGATCTTAAGCACAGACGAGGGGTCGGGTCACCGACTGACGCGCCCGCTGCTCCGCGGGACCGGGCTGACCGAAGCCCAGAAGCGGACGCTCACCGCCGACTGACCGCGGCGACCAGCGCGTGCGCCCCCGCCTCGTCGAGCGCCGAGCCGACGAAGAGCGCCGCGAGCCGGAGGTAGGGGGCGTCGACGGTGCTGAGGCGCTCGGAGACGAGCTCGCGGCCCGCCTCGAGCGCGCGCTCGACCTCGGCGCGCTCGCGGACCAGGCGCGCGGCGAGGTCTTTGCGGAGGGCGCCCTTCGCGCCGAGCTCGGCCTCGCGGGCCGCGAGCGCCGTGAGGCGCGCGTCGGCCCACGCGCGGAGGCGCTTCTGCGTGCGCTTGAGCTCGGGCCGGAGCGCGTCGCCGCGTGCGGCGCGGAGCGCGCGGACGTGCGCCTCGGCGTGGGCGATGAAGGGCGCGCGCAGCGGCTCGAGGGCGGCGGTCGGGAGCGAGGCGCCGTCGTTGTGGAGCTCGGCGTCGAGGCCGATCTGCGACGCGAAGGTCTCGAGCGGTACGAGGTCGATCGCGCCGTCCTCGCGCGCGATGAGCGCGCTCCAGTCGACGAGGACGGGCTGGCTCGCGCGGTTCGAGAGCACGCCCTGCACGAGCGCTGCGGCGCCGCGCGCGGGCAAGCCGCGGTGGGCGCGGAGGACGGGCGCCTCGTGGCGCGCGAAGTGCGCGAGCACGCGGTCGTCGATCCACTCGAGCACCGGGTGGAGGGGCCAGAGGAGCTGCCACTCGGGGAAGCCGCGCGTGCCCGTGGGATCGTCCGCGGACTTCTCGCGCGCGCGGGCGTAGCTGCGCTGGACGACGTCGCGCTGCGCGGTGAGCTTGAAGTGCGTGGCGCCGCGGGGGCCGCGCAGCTCGGGCGGCAAGAGGCGCAGTCGGCGCTCGAGGTCGTCGGGGGCGGTGAGCACGAGGCCCTCGAGCTCGGGCGCGGGGTCGACGCGCAGCGCGAGGCCCGCGTCGCGCAGCTCGTGGAGGGCGCTCTCGACGTAGGCGAGGTCGCTCGCGTAGAGCGCCGCGCGCGCCCCCTTCTCCGGGTGGATGGCCTCGAAGCCGTCGCCCTCGGCGCGGTAGCCGATGTTGGCGTCGGCGAGGACGGCAGCCTCTTCGCCTTCGAGCGGGGCGTCGAGGAGCGCGAAGAGCGCGTCGAGGCCGGCGGGGCCTTCGTCGAGCGCTTCGCCGACGAGCTCTTCCTCGGCCTCGGCGGAGAAGCAGCGCATCAACCATTGGACGTCGCCGAGCGCGTCGTGGGCGCGGCGCTCTTTGTCGATGAGCACGTCGAGGACGCGGAGGTCCCCCTGGGCGCCGCGCTCGCCCGTCGGCGTGAAGAGGAGGTAGTGGACCTCGGGGGCGTGGGTCTGGCCGAAGCGATCGATGCGGCAGTTGCGCTGCTCGAGGGTGATGAGCGACCAGGGGATGTCGTAGTGGACGAGCTGGTGGCACTCGTGGTGGAGGTTGAGGCCTTCGGCGGCGGCGTCCGAGCCGAGGAGGACACGCAGCGGCGCGTCCTTGGCGCCGAAGCGGCGCGTGACGTCGCGCTGGTCGACGTCGGAGAGGCCGCCGTGAAAGAGCGCGAGCTCGTCGTCGGCGAAGCCCTCGGCGCGGAGGCGGTCGTGGAGGACCCGCAGCGTCTCGAGGCGCTCGGCGAAGAGGACGACGCGCGTGGGCGCGCCAGGGGCGACGCCGAGCTCGCCGAGCAGGGCCCAGAGGCGCGGCCATTTGGCCCCCGCAGGGTCGAGCGGCGCGGCGAGCGCGGCCAAGTGATCGAGCGTGGCGAGGTCGCGCGCGAGCGCGTCGCGCTGCTCGTCGGAGGGGTCGGTCTCGAGGCGCCGAGCGACGCGGGCCCGGCGGGACGCGAGGGTCTGCGAGAGCGCGGCGGGCGACGAGAGGAGGCTCTTGAGCAGGAGGGTGCGGAAGAGGACCCCTTTGCCGCCGGGGCGCTGGGCGGCGGGGCGGATCGTCTCGAAGGTGGCCGCGTGGAGCGCGGCGACGAGGGCGTCCTCGGCCTCGCTCGCGCCGACCTCGTAGCGGTGGAGGCGCCGCTCGCGGAAGCGGTCCTCGCCGAGGGCGACGTCCTTCTTGAAGCGGCGGACGTAGAGGTCGCGGATGTCGTCCTTGGTGTAGCGCTCGGGATCGGGGAGCGCGGTCGGGTCCAAGAGCTCGATGAGGCTCGCGAAGCTCTCGGCGCGGCCATCGTGCGGGGTGGCGCTCGCGAGGATGAGCGCGTCGGTGGTGCGCGCGAGCAGGCGCGCGAGCTGCGCGCGCTGGCTGCCGTGCCGGGTCGCGCCGCGGAGGGCGACGTGCTGGCATTCGTCGATGACGACGGCGTCCCAGCGGCATTGCTCGAGCAGGCGCGCGTATTTCGCGTCGTTCTTGAGCGTGTCAATGGAGACGATGACGCGGTCGTAGTGGTGGAAGGGGTTGGCGCTGGACGGGAGCTCGCGGGCGATGCGCGTGAGCCCAACGGAGTCGAGGCGGACGAGGGGGATGGTGAAGCGGGCCCAGAGCTCGGTCTGGAACTGCTCGAGGACGCTCTTGAGCGCGACGACGAGGATGCGGCGCCCGCGCCCGCGCCGGATGAGCTCGGTGAGCAGCACGCCGACCTCGATGGTCTTGCCGAGGCCGACGGCGTCAGCGAGGAGGATGCGGGGCTGGGTGCGCACGAGAGCCTGCGCGGCGGGGACGAGCTGGTAGTCGCTCGGGTCGATGGCGGCGCGGTGGCCGAGGTGGATGCGCTCGTCGGTGGGCGGCGTGCGGCGGAGGAGGCTCTCGAGATAGAGGCGCGTGCGGCGGTAGCCGGGGGAAGGGTCGGCGACGAGCGCGGTGTCGCGCGGGTCGAGGAGGACGGCGCGGTCGAGGCCTGGATGCAGGAAGATGGTCTCGCGATCGCGGACGAAGTCGCTGAGGCCGGTGACGTGGAGCTCGACGTCGCCGTAGCCGGTGGGCTTGGCGCGGCGGACGAGCCACTCGGCGTCACGGACGAGGACGCGGGCGCCGGGTGGGAAGGTGGTCTCGGTCTGCATGCTAGTGGTGCTCGGCGGGTGCTCGAAGGTAGCAGCCTGATGGCGGCAACGATCGGACGAGGCGATGAGAACGACCGTGGGTCCGGACCTTCTGTCTCGAGGGCGCCGCGCGGCGCGAGCCCGCGCGCTGCGGCGGCGTCACTCCGGGGGCGGCGGGGGCTCGCCCGCCTCCTCGAGCGCCTGCTGCAGGTTGTCGCGACGCGTGCGGAGGCGATCCGCCGTCCGCTCGAGCCATTGCACGCGGGCGGCGTCCCCCGCCTCGCGAGCGACCTCGATCTCCGGGACGATCGAGAGCAAGAGCCGGTTCGCGATGTCGAGGCTCTGGACGTTGCGCAAATAAACGCCGCGCGCGCGGGCGGCCTCCTGCTCGGGGGTGAGGACCAGGCGCGGGGGCGGCGCAGCCCTCACCGGCCCTCCGACGGCCTGGTCGACGGCGGCCCCCTCACGCCCCGGGATCTCGGGGTCGGCCTGCTCGCTTGCCTCGGGTGCGCCGCTGGGCGAGCCCGCGAGCGCCTCCACCTCGCGCGCGAGCTCGTCGAGACCCGTAGGCACCTCGCCCGCGGCGCCCTCGCCCTCCTCCAGCGCCGGCTCGCGCCAGACGAGGCCCGCGTCCTCCGGAACGCTCGCGGCGGGCGGCGGCGCGTCATCGGACGGGCGAAGCACGAGCCACACGCCAACCGCGACCAGCGCGAGCACACCGACGTACGCCGCGACCTTCACACACGCCGACATGTCACACACGAGCGCGCGCGACCAGCCGTGATTCGGGGCGTGAACGCGGTATGCTCTCCGCGTGCTCGATCGGGGTCAGCGTCGACGGCTCGGCCGATACGAAGTCCTGTTCCGACTCGCCGCGGGCGGTATGGCGGAGGTCTTCGTCGGCCGCCTCGTCGGGGAGGGCGGCTTCATCCGCTACGTCGCGATCAAGCGGATGCTCCCGCACCTCGCCGAAGACGCGCGCTTCGTCCAGATGTTCCTCGACGAAGGGCGGCTCGCTGGTCACGTGTCGAGCCCGCACGTCGTCCCCGTCCTGGACGTGGGCCGCGACGACGAGGGCGCGCTCTTCATCGTGATGGAGCTCGTGCGCGGCGTGGCCCTCCATGGGCTGATCGTCGCCGCCCGCAAGGGGGACGAGCGCCTCGTCCCGCTCGACGTCGCCCTCACGATCCTCTCGGACGCCGCGCGCGGTTTGCACGACGCCCACGAGGCCGTGACGCCGCTCGGCGAGCCGATGGCCCTCGTGCACCGCGACATCTCGCCACAGAACCTGCTCGTGGGGGTCGACGGGCGCACGCGCATCACGGACTTCGGCGTCGCGCGGGCGATCCAGCGGAACACCGCGACCGTCGCGGGTGAGCTGAAAGGCAAGCTCGGCTACTTCGCGCCAGAGCAGGCCAAGGGCCAGGTCGACCGCCGCACGGACGTCTTCGCCCTCGGCATCGTCGCTTGGGAGATGCTCGTCGGTCGACGGCTCTTCGACGGCGATAGCCCGCTCGAGCGCCTCGAGAAGGTCCAGCGCATGCCGATCCCTTCGGCGCGCTCCCTCCGCCCCGAGATCCCGGCGGAGCTCGACGCGGTCGTCTCGCGTGCCCTGCAGCGCGATCCGTCCGAGCGTTTCCAGACGGCTGGCGAGCTCGCGGCCGCGCTCCGACAGGCCGGCGTGCGGCCCGCCGACGCCGACGAGGTCGGCGCCTTCGTGCGCGCGACGATCCCCGACGCCCTCCAGACGCTAGAGGCGCGTCTCGTCCGCGCGGCCCGGGAGGACGCCGAAGGCCCCCGAACCGCAGAGCTCCTCCCCGACGGCGAGCATCGCACCTCGGTCGAGCACGTGACGCCGCTCGCCGACCACGACCTGCTCGAGGGGACACACGCGCACGACCCGACGCGCGTGCGGACTTCGGTCACGCCCCGGCTCGACCCCGTGCCGCTGGAGCCCGAGGCCGCGTCCGGCCGAAGAGGTCCCGTCGTCGCCTTGGTCGCCGCCGTCGTGCTCGTCGGCGCGGGTCTCGGCGGCGCGATGGCGCTGCGGGCGCCCGACGCGCCCGCGACGACGGCGACGGCGCGACCCGCGATGGAAGTCGAGGTGCCCGCGCCGGAGGCGACGCCCGACGCGCCCGAGCGCTCGGCCGAGGCCTCGTCCGTGACGCCGCCCAGCTCGGACTCGCGGACGACGAGAGCCCGCGGACGTCGAGCCCGCGCCATGGCTGATGGCGAAGCCGACACGAGCCTCGAGCGCTCTGCCAACGAGGCCGCCCGACCGGCCCAGATCGCCCACCCCGCCACCACGACCCAGACCGGGCAAACCCAGGGCGGCCAAACCCAGCGCGGCCAAACCCCGGCCGCGCAAACCCAGACCGCGCAAGCCCAGGCCGCCCCGGCCGTTCAGCCCGAGCAAGCCCAGGCCACCCCGACTCAGGCTGCCCAGACCCAGGTGAACCGGTCGCAGACCACTGCGCGAGCCTCCGGCACGCCCGCGCCATCGCGCGACACCACCACGCCACCGAACGCGCCCGCTGCAGCGCCGGCTGCGTCTCCTTCGCGGCCTGGCGCCTTGCGCGGCGTCGACGCCTTCGACCGTGGAGTCCGATGAGAGTCGCTGCGAGGTCGCCGTGGAGTCCGATGAGAGTCGCTGCGACGTCGCGCACGATCTGGGTGGCCCTCGTCACGATCGGCGCGCTCGTCGCGCTGACCGACGTCGCGCGCGCCCAGGAGCCTGCTCGATGGGCGCGACCCCCGGGAGAGCCGAGCGAGGCCGCCCTCCGAGAGGCGCGCGAGCGGTACGTGGAGGGCACCGACCTGGCGGCGGAAGGACGCTGGGCGGACGCGTTGGAGGCGTTCACCGTCGCGTACGAGCGCTCGGGGGTCGCGGCGGCGCTCTTCAACGTCGCCACCACCCTCCGGTCGCTCGGTCGGCACCGCGACGCGCGCGACGCCTTCGACCAGCTGCTCTCGGGGCACCCCGAGGCCGACCCGGAGATGCGCGCCGACGCGACGCGGCTCCGAACGGAGGTCGCGGTCCGCGTCGCCCTGGTGCTGATCGGCGGTGTCCCTCGCGAGCCTGGCCTCGAGCTCTGGATCGACGGGGCGCGCCGCGCGCTCGACGACGCGCGCCCCGTGGTCGCCGAGGTGGATCCCGGCCCTCACGCCCTGCGCCTCGAGCTCGACCGCCACGCGCCGTGGCTCTGGGAGGGGACGCTCGGCGACGGCGAGCGGCTGGCCCTCGAGGCGGACCTGACGCCGTTGCCCGAGCGCTCGAGCCGTCGTCGCCCGGCGCTCTGGGCGACCCTCGCCGTCCTCGTCGTCGCGGGCCTCGCCGTCGGCGCATATTTCGTCTTCTTCCACGACCGCGGGCTCGAGCCGCTCTCACCGAACACGATCCGACTCTGATGCGCGCTCCGTATGCACTCTTGGTGCTCTCGCTCGCGCTCGGCTGCGGCGACACCAACGCGGTCCTCGAGCTCGAGCTGCGCCTGCCTCCGCAAGCGGACGCCCCCCGCTTCGCCGCCGTCCAAGCGCGCCGCGCGAGCGTCGGCTTCGACGATCCGTGGGACGGCTCTGGGTTGCTGGCGGCCCCGCTGGGCGCGGAGCCCCGAGAGCTCGCCGTGAGCGTCGTGAGCGAGTCGAGCTACGACGAGGCGCTCCTCGTCCGGATCCGCTACTGCGCCACCGCGACCTGCGACGCGCTCGGCGACGAGCGCGCGCCCGAATCACGCCTCGTCATCGAGCGAGCGTTCTACCTCGGCGAGCGGACGCACGCGCGGTGGGAGATCGACGCGCTGCCCACGCAGACGGATCCCGAGCCCGAGCAGCTCGATCGCTGCGAGGTGCGCGGTTGCCGCGCCGGCGTCGCCGCCTCGTACTGCCGCGCCGATGGCAGCCACTTCTGCGAGTGACCCGACCAGCGCCCGGCTCAGCAGCTCCCGCCCGCAGGGGAGCAGAAGTTCTGACCGGGGCACGCCCAGCAGAAGAAGCCCGCGCCGCACCCGCCGTTGGCGCAGACGCCCGAGGAGGGGCACTGGCAGTTGCAGAACGCGGGCGGCGAGTTGACGTTCCAGCACGTCGCCCGCGAGTCGAGGATGGCGCGGCACTGATCGTTCGTGGAGCAGCCGCGGCAGGCGTGGCCACCCGTGCCCGTCGCGCGGCACGAGAGCGAGCCCGCGCAGCGGACCCGACACGCGCCGCAGTGCGAGTCCGAGGTGAGGGCGACGCAGTTGTTCGCCCCGCAACAGACGCGCCCGCTCCCGCAGCTGGTCCCATCGGGGGGCGCCGTCCGAGTGCAGCTCCCCGTCTCGGTGGTGTTCCGCGTCCCGCACGTCCCGCTGCCGCAGATCCGGTCGGTGCGGGTGCGCGTTCGCGTACCGGACGTCGCGCAGGCGTTGGCGAAGCCTCCGCACGCCGACCAGCTCGAGTAGGTCGTCGTCCCGCAAGAGACGCCGTTGGTGCTGCGCGTGCAGGCTTCGCTCTCCTGCACGGACGAGAAGGTGCACGCGCCGTCGGTGCACGCGGGGACCATCACGGTGCGGGTGCGCGTGCCCGTCTGCGCGCAGGTCGAGGCGTATTGGCAGGTGCCCCACGGCCCCGGCACCGGGTTGCCGCAGTCCGCGGCCGTCGCGCAAGCCTCGCATACCTCGCGCGCCTCGTTGCAGAAGCGCTCGCACGGGGGCTCCTCGTGGACCGAGCACGTCCCCTCGGCGCAGCGGTCGGCCCCGTTGCACCAGACGCCGTCGTCGCACGGGGCCTCGTTGGGCTCGTGCACGCACCCCATCCCCTCGTCGCACGAGTCGTCCGTGCAGTCGTTGTTGTCATCGCACTCGACGGGCGCGCCCTCGCACCGTCCCGCGGCCGTGCAGACGTCCCCCTCCGTGCAGCGCGCGCCGTCGTCGCAGGCGGCGCCGAGGCAGTCGGGGTCCTCACAGTCGGTGAGGCCATCGCAGTCGTCGTCGATGCCGTCGTCGCAGCTCACCTCGCGCTCGTCGCACAGCCCGCGCGCGCAGCCAGTGCGGACGTCGCAGCGCTCCCCCACGCGGCAGCGGTCCGACATCGGCCGGACGAAGCACTCCCGATCCACGCAGACCGGCTCGCCGCAATCGACGGATCGAGGGCAGTCCGCGTCCACGTCGCAGGCGGGCGGGCCGCACTCCTCGGCGGCCTCGGTGCCGCAGCGCGGCGGCACACAGCGCCCGCTGATGCACTCGGTCGCGTCCGCGTCGTCACCGTCGCGCGGGCACACGACGTTCGCGCAGAGAGAGCCGATGAGCACGGTGATGGCGGTGTCCTGCTCGAGCTCGATGCGCGTGCGCCTCGACGCGACCGTGTCTCGTGTCGCGTCGAGCAAGGTGACGACGACGACACGCGAGCCGGTCGTCAGCCCCGTCAGCTCGGCGACGCGGGCCCCGCGGAGCAGGTCTCCCTCCGGCAGCGTGTCGACCCGAGCGAGCATCGCGGCCTCGTCCGCGGCGACGTCGAGGAGCTCGACGCGGACCGCGAAGAAGTCCTCGCCCGCCTGGTAGTCGGTCTTCAGATCGACGCTGAGCTCGATCGGCCCCGAGGCGGCGCAGCCGGCCAGGGCGCACGCGAGGAGGGCTCGGGCGCCGCGAGCTGCGGGGGCGGAGGTGGAGCTGGCCATCATGGGGTACCGATCGTCGTAGCGTTCCGTGTCGCGGCGCGGGCGACAAGCGCGTGTCGGGCGTCGCACCGCATCAAACCCTCGACGGGCCGCGAGCGTCCTCGTCGAAACCCTGCTTCCCGACGAAGGGACGTCCAAGGTGCGCCGTGGAGCGTGCCTCGGGGCAGGCGGGCGCTGCGAGGGCCCACGGCCCGGCGAAGGGGTCGTTCGACCGGCCGTTACGCAAGCCGCGGGCCAACGCCATCGATCGGGCGCGTCGGGCTCGGACGCGCGCTCGAGGGGGACCTCGACGATCGGTGGCCCCCGATCGATTCCGAACGATTGACGGGCGAGGCGCCCTTCGGCCGTCACGAATGACCCTCGAGCCGCCTCCGCGCCGAGCGCGAACGCCAGTCCGCACCCACGACCCATCGCTCAGAAACGGGACGATCGGACGCTCGCGCGCGCGCCAACGGTGCGCGCCCGTGAACTCTGTGCGGCGCCGTGCTACCCCGCGGCGCCATGAGCCTCGTCGTCTTCGAGGATGTCTCGCTCCACCTCGGCGGAAAGAAGATCGTCGAGGGCCTCGGCCTGCGCATCGCCGATGGCGACCGCATTGGCCTGATCGGCCCGAACGGTTCGGGCAAGACCACCCTGCTGCGCCTCCTCGCCGGTCAGACGACCCCCGACGGCGGGTCGATCCTCGTTCGGAAGGGCGCCCGCATCGGCTACCTGCCCCAGGACGTGAACCTCGAGGGCGGCCGGACGCTGCGGACCTTCGTCCGCGAGAGCGTCCCTGGCCGCGCCGCGCTCGAGGCCGACCTCGCGGAGGCCGAGGCGACGCTGAACGAGCTGGCCGACGCCCACGACCAGCCCGACTTCGAAGAGCGCATGACCGACGCCGCTGGTCGCGTCGCCGATCTCCACGAGCGCATGTCGCACTTCGACGCCTACTTCGGCGAGCACGAGGCGCTGCGCATCCTCGCGGGCCTCGGCTTCCGGGACGCCGACCTCGAGCGCGACCTGAGCGAGTTCAGCGGGGGTTGGAAGATGCGCGCCGTGCTCGGCTCGTTGCTCTTCCAGCGCCCGGACCTGCTCCTCCTCGACGAGCCGACCAACCACCTCGACATGCCCAGCGTCGCGTGGCTCTCGGGCTTCTTGCAGCGCTACGACCGCGCGTTCGTGCTCATCAGCCACGACCGCGAGTTCTTGAACGAGCAGGTCGCGCGCATCGTGAGCTTCGAGGTCGAGGGCGTGCGGCAATACGTCGGCGACTACGAGGCCTACCGCCGGCAGCGCGAGGAGGAGCGCGTGCTGCTCGAGAACCGCGCGAAGAACCTCAGCCGCGAGAAGGAGCAGATGGAGCGCTTCGTGAAGCGCTTCCGGGCCAAGGCCACGAAGGCCAAGCAGGTCCAGAGCCGCGTCAAGAAGCTCGAGAAGATGGACGACGTCGAGCTCTTCCAGGACCGCGAGCAGATCCGCTTCCGCTTCCCGCCCGTCGAGCGGGCCGGCAAGAACGTCATCGAGGTCCACGGCCTGAAGAAGAGCTACGGCGCGCACGAGGTCCTCAAGGGCGTCGACCTCCTCGTGCAGCGCGGCGAGCGCATCGCGCTCCTCGGCGTCAACGGCGCCGGCAAGACGACGCTGCTGCGGATCCTCGCGGGCGAGATCGAGCCGAGCGGCGGCGAGTACCGCTTCGGCGCCAACACGCGCGTCGCGTACTACGCGCAGCACCACGCCGAGGTCCTCCGCAAGGAGTGGGACGTCTACACCACCGTGAAGTCGGCGAGCGAGGACGCGACCCACCAACAGGTCCGCGCCGCGCTCGGAGCGCTGCTCTTCGGGGATCTGGAGATCGAGAAGAAGGTCGGCGTGCTCTCGGGCGGCGAGCGCGCCCGCGTGGCGCTCGCGTGCATGCTCGTTCGGCCGGGAAACGTCCTGCTGATGGACGAGCCGACGAACCACCTCGACATCGAGTCGAGCGACCGGCTCGCCGACGCGCTCGACGGCTTCGACGGCACGCTCCTTTTCGTCAGCCACAACCGCGCGTTCATCCGTCGGCTCGCGACGAGCCTGTGGTTCGTCGAGGACGGCAAGGTCGTCGTCTACCCTGGGACGCTCGACGACTACCTCGCGAAGGTGCAGCGCGGTGAGGGCGATCTCGCGAACGCCGTCGACGAGACCGCCGCCGCGAGCAAGAACCTCGCGCCCGGAAACACCGCGGGCGCCGCGAAGAGCCAGACCGCCCAGGAGCCGCCGCGGGACGACAAGGCCGCGCGACGCGCCGAAGCCGATCGCCGCCGCGAGCAGCAGAAGAAGCTCCGGCCGCTCCAGCGACGCAGCGAGGAGCTGGAGAAGACCATCGCGCGGCTCGAGCGAGAGCAGGCCGAGCGCGAGGCCCAGATGGCCGACCCCGGAACCTACGGCGACCCCGACAAGCAGCGCGAGCTCACGGCGGCCTACGCGCGCGCGAAGGTCGAGCTCGAGGTCGCGATGGACACCTGGGCCGAGGTCCAAGAAGAGCTCGAGGCGCTCACGACCTGATCGGCGGCTCGCCGCCCTGCAGGGCAGCTGCGAGATCCGCTCTCAGCTCTCGGTCAGACAGGTCCAGCGGACCTCGAGGTCCTCGTCGGTCGCCGTCGCGACGCCCGATCGCCGGTCCGCGTTCCACGTCGCGATGGCAGGGAACTGCGTGAAGTTCGACTCGCCGACCCGTTGGAGCGTGATCGTCGCAGGCGCCTCGACGTCGGGGGTGAGCGTGATGGTCATCAGGGGCTGCTCGAGCCGAGCCCGAAACAGCTCCCCCGAACGGGCAGAGTCCTCTGCGAGGAAGAAGTCGGCGATCCCGGCGCTGGCGGCTGGAGGGGTCGTCGTGCAGCTGAAGACGCCCTCCGGCTCGGCACCACCTCGCCCAGCGAGGATCGACTCGGAGAGCTCGAGCGTCTCGGTCGAGCCATCTCGGGTGACCTCGAACCGCACCCCGACGATCGTCGTCGACGGTGGCGGCATAGTGGCAGCGTCGGCGCCCGTCCCTCCGTCGGTCGGAGCCACGGTGTCATCGTCGCCGCAGCCGGCAGCTCCCGCGAGCACTCCCACGAAAAGATACATGGACCATGAGAAGCGTTTCGTGCGCATGTAGGACCCCTCACTCCTAAACGTTGGACGCAAAGTGTTGTGGCCAGGAGTCGATCCCGTCAACGGATTATCTCGTTCGCATCGACGGGCGCCGTAACTCGGCGTCTCCACACCGTCGGTTGCGGACACCATTGAACGGCGACGTCGCCCCATGGGGCGACGGGGGGCGCTGTACTCAGCCTGTGTTGGCCGCGCTCGCCCCCCAGGCGAGCCGATAGGTCGTCCGCGACGGCTGCAGCGCGGCCAGCGTGAGCTCGGACCCCGGCTCCGTCGAGAGGCTCGCGAGCGCAGCGAAGACTCCGACGAACGCCTCCGCCAGCAGCGGCGTGAGGAGTCCTGGTGGGTGCCGGAGCACGAGCTCGAGCGAGACGTCACCCGTGGCGCTCGCCTCGAGCTCGAGGCCGCGATGAAACCCGGTCCAGCGCAGGTGCGCGGTCTTCAAGATCGTGGAGGGCGAGAGCATCGACAGCAACTGTCGATAGAGCGGGCTCTGCGCTAGCGCGCTCGATTGCTCGAAGAAGAACGTCTGCAGCCCGCGTCCGTCGAGCCCGTGGTGGTCGGCGAGCGCGAGCGCGGCGGCGAGGTGGTGAACCTCGGGAATCCAGACGTTCGCGGGTGGAGGGTCGAGCAGCAACGACGCGATCGCCGGGGGCAGGCCGACGGGATCGCGTGGCGCCGGGCAGACCTCGACCATGAAACGAACGAGCGACGCCTTCGCCTCATAGGCAGGAAACGCCTGGAGCCCGCCAGGCAGCGACCCGAGGTACTCGTCGACGCGCGGATAACCCCTCACGAGAGACACGATACGAAAGTGAGCCGATTCTCGCCTCCCCCATATGGGGGAGAAGATGCACTTTCCCGGGACCACGTGGCGTACCGCCTCGGAGCGGAAGGTGACCGGGCCGCCTCGCTTCCGTCTCCGCTTCCTTCCGTCTCCGCTTCCTTCCGTCTCCGCGGGAGCTCGGCCGAACGTCGGGTTGGGGGGGCTCGCTTCGCCTGCTAGGCGATCCGGTCGATGGACGACCCCTCCGACCTGCTCGCCGCCGCGAAACGACCCGCCGAGCCCCTCCCTCGCCGCGCGGTGCACCCACGCGTCCTGCAGCTCCCTCTGGGACCTGGCGAGCTCGCGTGGACGCTGCTCGTCTGGGACGATCCGGGCGGCGCGCCCGCGCTGCACGCGGCGCTCCGGCCGCTCGTCGAGGCGACGCTCTCGGCCGAGCTGAGCGAGCCCTACGGCCTCCCCGACGAGACCACCCCAGTCGCCCTGCGCTTGCTCGCGTTCGCCGACGTACCGGGCTTCGAGCAGGCCGTGCGCGCCTTCGGCCTCGAAGCAGCGCCCCACGACGAGGCCTTCGAGGAGGCCCTACGCAACGCGCGCGGCGAGGCGGGGCGCGTCGGGCGCGAGCCACCCGACGAGCCGACGAGCCGGTGGGAGGTGCGCCTGCGGACCCCGGCGGGCACGCGCGAGCTCGAGGACGCGCTCCGCCAGACGGTCGGCGAGGAAGCCTTCGGCGCGCGCCCCGGCGCCCTCTTCGCGGCCCTCAACCAGGTGCTCCACGCGCGCGGGGAGACGCCGCTGCCGCCGCGCCTGTCGAGCCTGGACGCGCTCGAGGCGCGCCTCGGCACGCAGGAGACGGGCGTGGTCCGGTGGATCCCGCCGCGGCTCTTCCAGGCGCTCTGCGACGCCGTCGCGGTCGTCGCAACGAAGGAGCTCGGCCGAGAGGTGCAGTGGGCGCCGAGCGAGATCGAGGACGACGGCCTCGCGCGCCCGCCGCTCGTGCGCGTCGCGGGCCCGCGCGGCGCGTGGATGCACCTGCCGCTCGGGCAGCACCTGCTGCGCTGGTGCGTGATGCCGCGCCACCGCGGCGAAGAGGTCCCGCCCCTCTCGGCATGGCTCCGCGACGAGCTCGCGTAGTCCCAAGCCCGAACGGATACGGACGCGGACTTGGGCCCGGACTCGGACCCGGACTCG
This sequence comes from Myxococcales bacterium, assembly GCA_019637115.1. GTDB lineage: Bacteria > Myxococcota_A > Polyangia > Polyangiales > Houyiibacteriaceae > JACKEH01. The sequence goes on from JAHBWH010000022.1 coordinate 40,962, forward strand.
AACCCGGATGCGATGCGGACTCGGACCCGAACCCCGATGCGGACTCGGACCGGGCGCGGACTCGGAAGCGGACACGGACGCGGACGCGGACGCGGACGCGGACGCGGACGCGGACCCAGACGCGGACGCGGACTCGGACTCGGACCCGGACCCGGAAGCGGACTCGGACTCGGACTCGGACCCGGACCCGGAAGCGGACCCGGAAGCGGACCCGGAAGCGGACCCGGAAGCGGACTCGGAAGCGGACTCGGACACGGACCTGGACTCGGAGCCCGGACTCGAACCCGGACACGGACCTGGACTCGGAGCCCGGACTCGAACCCGGAAGCGGACCCGGACCCGGCTACCGGCCGAGGACCCGACGGTAGGCGCCGTCGTCCACGCCGTTGTGGGCCCAATAGTCCGTGAGCACCGCGTGCGTACGGCGCGCGACGGTCGTCGGGCCGTCCCCTCGCTCCTCCCACCCCTCGATCACGTAGGGAAACGCCGCGTGATGGTCGACGCGGACCTCGCGCGGGAGCTCCGCGTAGCGGATGACGAGCGTGCGACGCGCGCCGGTGCCCTCGATCTCCACCGTGGCGTCGTAGGCCGCGAGCGGGCGATGGGCGAAGCGCAGGAAGTGCATCGCGGGGATGAGCCGCGTCGCCCCGCGCGGGATCGCGTCCGGGCCACGCCGCAGCGCCACGAGCAGCTCGTCCTCGGTCCAGGCGTCCTCGAGCGAGAGGTCCTGGTCCCCCTCGGCCTCGAAGTAGCTGTGCAGACGCGCGCGGATTCCATCCTCGCGGCGGTTCAGCTGCGCATACGCGACGCCGCACCACTCGACCACGCTCGCCGCGAGCTTGAGCGCGCGCCCGCCCTCCGCAGGCGCGAAGGTGCTGGTCATCACGGTGTAGGGGTAGATGCCCGTGTCGAACTGCCGGTGCGCGTTGAGCTTGAGCACGCTGATCGCGTCGTCGGGGCGCGGGCCGAGCTCGTGCTTCACCTGCGGCCCGGGGAGGAAGTCCTCGGTCACGAAGATGAGCACCGCCTCTCCCTCGTGGAGCTCGCCGTAGCGCGACTGCGAGAGCTCGTAGCGGCTGAGCTCGGCGAGACCTTGGTACCAGTAGCGCTCGAAGCTCGGGTGCTCGCGCGCGAAGGACTCGGGGCTCGGCAAGGCGAGCGCCACCTCGTCCCCCGACGAGGCCGAAGGGCTTTCGCCGCGATCGCCGCCGCATCGCGTGAGGGTCGAGCAGAGCACGAGGGCGAGGAGCACGCGCATGCACACTTCATGGCGCCACGAGGCACTCGTGGCCAGCATCGACGAGAACGGCGGCGGGCGGTGGCGGGCGACGCCAGCTCGAGAGGCCACGAGGAGGGACCGCTCGAACCACGCTCACGGGGCTGCTAAGCAGGCCCGATGCGTCGCGCGCTCTTGCTCGTCCCGCCCACGCTGCTCGCGCTGCTCTTCGGGTGCGGCTCGCGGACCGGCCTCGAGATCGCGAGCGCGCCGTGGGACGCCGACGTCCCCGACCTCGGTCCCGCCCCCGAGTGTCGCCGCGACGCCGACTGCGACGACGGCATCCCATGCACGCGCGACGCCTGCGAGGGTGGCGCCTGCGTCGTCGTCACTCTCGACGAGGCCTGCGACGACGGACGCTTCTGCAACGGCGCCGAGCGGTGCGTCGCCGGGCTCGGCTGCGCGCCCGGCACGCCGCCGCCCTGCTCGGACGGCGTCTCATGCACCCGCGACGCCTGCGACGCCGCGCTCGACGAGTGCGTCTCCACCCCGGACGACGCGCTCTGCACGTTGAGCCAGCGCTGCGACGCCACCGTGGGCTGCCTCACCCGCGCGATCGCGAGCTGGGGCGGCCGGATCATCGACGTCGACCTGCCCTCGGGGACCTCACGCGTCCGCTTCACCACCCCGGGGCGCGACCTCACCGACGTGGCGCTGCATCCCGACGGCACCCTCTACGGCCTGACCGTCGAGGATATCGTCGAGCTCGACCCAGTGACGCGTGGACGCCGCGTCGTCGCGTCGCTCGCGTCGCTCGGCGTGCGCCTCGACGGACTCGACGTGAGCCCGGACGGCGCGCTCTACGCCAGCGGCGGCGACGGCGTGTTCCGCGTCGATCGCGCGACCGGTACGGCGCGGCGCGAGGCGACCCTGCCGAGCGGCTGGGTCTCGGCGGGCGACCTCTCGTTCTTTGAGGGGCGCGCCTTCATCGCGATCGCGCGCAACGCGACGCGCTCGGCACCGAGCTCGCTCGCGGAGCTCGATCTGATCCGCGGGACCGCGCGCGTGCTCGGCCCGACGGGCTACGCGTGCGTGTGGGGCCTCGCCGAGGTCGAGGGCGCGCTCTACGGCTTGACCTGCCAGGGGAACGTCCTTCGCCTCGATCTCGAGAGCGGCGCGGGCACGCTCCTCGCGCAGCCGCCGGGTTACCAGTTCTGGGGCGCCTCCTCCCGGTGACGCGCGCTCCGTGGCACCCTCGACGGATGTCGTCCGACCGCCACCGCCCGCCGCTGCGCCTCCTCCGAGGCGCGCGCGTATCGCGCGACGAGCCACTCGGCGCGAGCGAGGACGTACGCGAAGCGCCCGACCCGCGCCTCGATGGGCTCCCGGACGTCCGCGACGGCTTGACGCGCGCCGAGCGTGTCGTGCTCTGGCAGCTCCACGAGCTGCAGAAGGAGCGCGGCGATCGCAACGTCCCAACCGCGATGCTCTACGGCCGCGTCGTCGAGCACGTCGACATGAGCGTCGACCAGCTGACGCGCATCCTGCAGCGGATGATGGGCAAGCTGCCGACCGGCGGCGGCTGAGCAGCCCAGCCGGCGGTCCGGGCTCCTCCACGGCCCGAAGGTCGCCTACGTTCTGCCGACGGTGAAGCTCGAGCCGAAGCTCCGCGAGGGCTTCTACATGGGCCTGTCGAACGCGATCCTCTGGCCGCTCTTGCACGGCTTCGCGACGACGATCGCCGTCGCCGACGCTCCCTGGGACGACTACGTCAAGGCCAACGAGCGCTTCGCGAAGGCGACGCTCGAGAGCAGCCGCCCCCGCGACCTCGTGTGGATCCAGGACTACCACCTGATGATCGTGCCTGGCCTGCTCCGCAAGGCACGCCGTCGGCAACGCATCGGCTGGTTCTGCCACGTGCCGTGGCCGCCTCCCTCGACCTTCGGCATTCTCCCGTGGCGCGAGGCGATCTTGGAGGGGTTGTTGGGCGCGGACGTGCTCGGCTTCCACACCGAGGAGTACGTCACGGCGTTCCTCGAGTGCGCGCAGACGTACGGCCCCTACGAGGTCGACCTGGACGCGCGCACCGTCCGCGTTGGCGCACGCACCGTGCGGGTGATCGCCGCGCCGATCGGGATCGCCACGACGGCGCTCGACGCGCTCGCGCGCAGCGAAGAGGTCGAGGACGAGCTGGTCCGGCTGCGCGCCAAGACCGGGGGACGGCGCATCCTGCTCGGCGTCGATCGGCTCGACTACACCAAAGGAATCATCGAGCGCATGCGCGCCTTCGATCGCTTCCTCGCGAAGGACAAGAGCGCGCGAGAGCGTGTCCTCTTCGTCCAGATCATGGTCCCGAGCCGCACGGACGTGCAGGCCTACGCCGAGCTCAAGGACGAGATCGATCGGCTCGTCGGCGACATCAACGGCCGCTACGCGACGACGGGGATCGTTCCGCTCCAATACTTCTATCGGAACTTCAACCAGCGCCGCCTGCTGGCCCACTACCGCGCCGCCGACGTGGCCGTCGTCACGCCGCTGCGCGACGGCATGAACCTCGTCGCCCACGAATACGTGGCGAGCCGCATCCACGAGAACGGCGTGCTGGTGCTCAGCGAGTTCGCCGGGGCGGCGGCGTTCTTCGACGGTCACCCGCTCCTCGTGAACCCCTACGACGTCGACGGAATCGCCACCGCGCTCGAGAAGGCCCTCGCCATGCCGGCCACCGAGGCGTCGGCGCGCATGCGCTCTCTCCGCGAGATCGTCCGAGGCTTGGACGTGCAGCGCTGGGCGGACGGCTTCCTCGAGGCGCTCGAGAGCTGAGGATGGACCTCTCCGCCCTCCCCCGCCCGCTGCTCGTCGCCCTCGACGTCGACGGCACGCTCGCGCCGATCGTCGACGATCCCGCGACCGCCCGGATCCCCGACGAGACCCGACGTATCCTGCGACGCCTCGCGCGCCGCGACGACCTCGTCGTCGCGCTCGTCACTGGGCGCGACCTCCGAATGCTCGAGCGCATGGCTGGGCGCATGCCCGGGATGTGGCGCGCGGTCGAGCACGGCGCGCGCGTGATCGCCCCCGGAGAACGCGCCCACGCGCGGCCCCTCACGGCAGACGAGCGCGCACGGCTCGACGCCTTCGCGAGCTTCGTGCGAGAGAGCCCCGGGCGCCTCGAGCGAAAGCCACGCGCGGTCGCGCTGCACGTTCGCGGGCTCGACGAGCCCACACAATCCGAATGGCTCGCGCGCGGCGCCGCGCGCGCCAGCGCCCTCGGCCTCGCGCCGCGGCTCGGGCGCGCGGTCCTGGAGGCCGAGCTCGGGGCCCCAGACGGTGCAGACGGCGTCGCTGGCGTCGCCGACAAGGGCCGCGCGCTCGCGGTCATCCACGCACGCACGGGCGCTCGCGCGGTCTTCTTCGCCGGCGACGACCTGACGGATCTTCCAGCGATCACGTACGCGCAGAAGCACGGCGTCGGAGCGTTCGTCGAGAGCCCCGAGCGCACGCCCCCGACGGGCGTCCCCACGCTCGCCTCACCTGCCGCGCTCGGCGACCTGCTCGCCACCCTCTCCGCCTGAGCGCGCCTCACTCCTTCACTCCCGCGGCGTTCGCGGGCGCATCACCCCCACGGGCTCGCGGCGGCGGGCGGTCCAGCCACGGCGGTAGCTGCCTTCGAGTGTCCCGCATACCCCTCGAGCTGCTCGACGTTCTCGATGTCGTTGGTCATCTTCACGTATTTGCCGCTCTTCAAGCGGATGTCGACGATGGTGTGCTCCCCCTTCAGGTGCATCGAACGACCGCTGCGGTAACGGGTCACCTCCACGTTGTCGATCTCGTCGTAGCGCACCACGACGTCAGCCCGGAGCAGGCGCTTCCACTCGAAGCCCTCGGTGTGGATGACCAAGGTCTGCTTCCAGCGCGTGAAGAACCAGAAGAGGACACTGCCCAGGACTGGCAGGGCGATCACGAAATAGAGGATCTCGTCCATGTTCCCCGCGACGATCGCCTTGCCCGCACCGACGATGCTGGCGACGAACATGATCCCCACGACGTACCAACCGAGGCCCCCGGCCGCGAGACGCCCGTGGTGCTCGCTGATGACCTGTCCGAGTTGCTTGTCCATCTCAACCTTCCTGTAACGCGACCAAGAGAACGTAACCGAGGGACGAGAGCAAGATGGCTCCGCCCATACCCACGGCGAAGCCGAGGTATGACATCCGCAACATTCGCTGTTGGGCGAGGTCGAGCCTGGCCGCGACGCCCGCGGCGCGGGCCCGATGTACTTCGAGCTCGCGGGCGAGATCCTCTGCGCGCCGAGTTGCGATCTGAGCCGTAACCAGGTTGGGAGCGCTGCAGTAGCGGCAAGGAACGAATGCGCCAGAGGGCCCTGCCGGGAGGTCGCCGCCGCACACGCGGCACCGCATCCGAGCGCCTGATCGGCTCGGTGGAAAGGCCAAGAACGCAGGTCGCATCTCCCGCCGATAACCGATGAGGCCGAGGAGCGACCCACCGAAAACCGCGGCCATGACGCTGAAGGAGATGAGCGGCCCGAGGCTGGAGGTGAGCACGCGGCTAGCATCGAACGGCCCCTCGAAGGCAGCAGGCAGCTGCACGAGGCAGGAGAGCGCGCACACGATCACGACCATGGGAAGCGCGACGAACTTGTATTGCTCGATCGCGGTCGCTATGGCGACGGCGGCTGCCTCGGAGTTCTGCTGCGACCAACGAAGCTGCGCGAGGCGCCGGCGCAACGAGAGCACCCGCTCGCCTTGGTCGGCGGGCAGAGTCTCCGTGTCGCCACAGAACCCGCAGCGCATCCGTACCTCGTTGTAGAGATCCGCTGAATTGGCTTCCTCCATGGCCGCGCCGCAGCGACGGCACGGGACGGGTACCCCCTGCTCCATCTAGCCGCTCAGGCGGCGCCGTGCGCGGCAGCCGCCTGCTCGATGTTCTTGGCCATCGCGTCCAGGATGAACTGGATCTGATCGGCGATGCCCACGTAGGTCGCGGTCATCTTGGTGCAGTGAAACATCAACTTGTCGCCCTCTCCGTGGATGTGCACCCAGCCCCACCCGATGACACCGCGGAGGGGCTCCGTGATGACCGGTGCCATGCGCGGATCGGCGGTCTTGAGGACCAAGAACCCATCCAGGGCCGGATCCCCGAAGGGCGTCGGAGGCGCGCTGAGCTTGGGCTTCAACTCACTCGCGAAGTACTTGGGATCCTTGAGGACGACCTCGAACGCCGGGAAAGGACTACGTACCTGCACCGCCACGTGAGCGGTGAGCCACGAGGTGATCGTGTTGCTGGTGAGCCCGTGATCGACCTTGACCCGCTCGTAGTACTCCACCTCGGTGAAGCGGCCGCCGGGTGCCCCCTCGAGGCGCACGTGGACCTCGGGCATCTCCCCTCCGACCGTCGTATTGAGGGCACGCGCGAACATGAGGTTGGTCATTGGGTCGCCCTGAACCACCTCGAGGCCCATTCGCTGCGCGAGCTCGCCAGCGCGCGCGTTGGCGTTGTTCGCTTCAGCGGCGGCCATCCGCTTCTTGTTGAAGAAGTAGAAGAAGGCCACGAGGCCAAACGCGAGGGGAATCATGACGAGCGGCAGAATGGGCATGATCGGGAGATAGCACGGTCGATCGTCTCGGCGGAAGCCCAGATCGGCAGCACCTGGAGTCCCGTGACACATCCGTAGGACATGCGAGCCTTGGCAACGGAGGCAATGGCGCAGAGACCGCTGGCGACACTCGATTCAAGCACCGATAATCGTTCGTGATCAGAGGTCACGCCCGCGCTTTTACGGCATACCAAGCGAAACAGATTCGCAAAAATTGCGTTGATGTACGCGAGGAGCTTCTCGACGCGAATCTCGGGATCATCCCCCGCGAGGGACGTTCCATCACGACGGCGGTCGACGCCTCGCGCCGACACCAGAGGGTCGCGCTATCCGGCTCTCCGTGGGGCTTGCCATCATCGATGTTCGGCGCAGCGACCCTCCCACGATCGCGGCGTCCGGATCGCTGAAGCTCATCTGCGGCGGCGCCCTCGATCTCGGCGCCACGTCTGCCCGCGTTTCGCCTCCGCACCGCGTCTTGACCGTGTTTCGCTCCGCCCCGGGGTGAAACGCAAGAGCGACGTGGGCGACGCGCGGCGGCTGCGCCACGTGGCTCCACTTCCTGAGACGGGAGCGACGCAGCTCGTCGCTCTGCTCGACGGAAAGCAGCAGGGCGGCCCGAAGGCCGCCCTGCTGAGACAGTCTGGCCGACGAGTCCGTCAGCCCAGGGCTTCGTCGAGCAGGCGGCTCTGCTCGAGCCGGTGCGCCGCGTTCGAGCCGGTCGCCGGGCTCGCGCTCTCGGCGCGCGAGACGCAGCGCAGGTCGCGCTTGCCGAAGAGGTCGGCGCCGCGCGCGCGCATGTAGAACCACGCGCCCATGTTCCAGGGCTCCTCTTGGACCCAGAAGAGCTCGGCTTTCTTCGGGAAGGGCTCGAGCGCCGCCTGCACGTCCTCCGCGCGGAGCGGGTAGAGCTGCTCGATGCGCACGATCGCGATGTCCGTGATGCCGCGCTTCTCGCGCTCCTCGAGCAGGTCGAAGTAGACCTTGCCCGAGCAGAAGAGCACGCGTCGGACGCTCTTCTCCGCGATCTCGGGGCTCGTGTCCGGGATGACCCGCTGGAACTTCCCGGTCGCGAGGTCGTCGAGCGTCGAGACCGCGCGCCGATGACGGAGCAGGCTCTTCGGCGTCATCACGACGAGCGGCTTGCGCCAGGGCCGGACCACCTGCCGCCGGAGACAGTGGAAAATTTGCGCCGGCGTCGTGAGGTTGACGACCTGCATGTTGTCCTCGGCGCAGAGGCCGAGGAAGCGCTCGAGGCGCGCCGAGCTGTGCTCGGGCCCCATACCCTCGAAGGCGTGCGGCAAGAGCAGGACGAGCCCGCTGAGCCGATGCCATTTGTCCTCCGACGACGAGATGAACTGGTCGATGATGACCTGCGCCCCGTTCACGAAGTCGCCGAACTGCGCCTCCCACATCACGAGCGCGTCGGGGCTGTCGAGCGAGTAGCCCCACTCGAAGCCGAGCACGCCCGCCTCGCTGAGCGGGCTGTCGTAGATCTCGAGCCGCCCCTGATCGTCGGTGAGGTGCCCGAGCCGGGTGAAGCGGCGGCCGGTGTTCACGTCGTAGATGACGGCGTGGCGGTGGCTGAAGGTGCCGCGGCGGACGTCCTGGCCGGTCAGGCGCATCTGCACGCCGTCGGCGAGCAGCGAGGCCATCGCGAGGTTCTCCGCCGTACCCCAGTCGACGTCGACGCCGGTCTCGAGGATCTGGCGCTGCTTGTCGAGCAGGAAGCGCCGAAGCCGGCTGTGCGGGGTGAACCACTCGGGCGTGACGGTCAGGCGATCGAGCAGCATCGTCAGCCGCTTCATCGGCACCGCCGTCTCGACCTCCGGGACGTCGCGGTCACTCCCGCCGACGTAGCCCTCCCAGAGCCCCTTCATCGACACCGGCAAGAGCGCGTAGTCGCCCGTGCGCGACTCGTCGAGCGCCGCCTCGAGGTCGGCGTGGCGGCGCTTCTCGATCTCCTGCGCGTCCGCGCGATCGATCGCGCCGAGCTCGACGAGGTGATCGATGTAGATCTCCCGGACGGTCTTCTTCTTGTCGATCGCGGCGTACATCAGCGGCTGCGTGAAGCGCGGCTCGTCGCCCTCGTTGTGGCCGTATTTGCGGTAGCAGTAGAGGTCGATGACCACGTCGCGGTGGAAGCGCTGCCGGTACTCGACGGCGAGCTGCACCACCTGGGCGACGGCCTCGGGGTCCTCCCCGTTCACGTGGAAGACCGGGCACCGGAGCATGCGCGTGATGTCCGTGCAGTAGCGCGTGCTCCGCGAGTCCTCCGGGTTCGTCGTGAAGCCGACCTGGTTGTTGATGACGACGTGGATCGTGCCGCCGGTGGCGTAGGCCGTGACCTCGCTCAGGTTCAGCGTCTCCGCGACGATGCCCTGCCCCACGAAGGCGGCGTCGCCGTGGATGAGCAGCGGGAGCACGTGCGTGCGCTCGACGTCACCACGCCGGTCCTGCTTGGCGCGCACGCGGCCCTCGACGACCGGGTTCACGAACTCGAGGTGGCTCGGGTTGAAGGTGAGCGTGATGTGGACGTTGTGCCCGGCCGAGGTGGTGCGATCGATCGAGTACCCGAGGTGGTACTTCACGTCGCCGCCGCCGAGGTGCAGCTCGGGGTTGTCGTCGTCGAAGCCCGCGAAGATGTCGCGGACGTTCATCTCCATGATGTTGACCATCACGTTGAGGCGGCCGCGGTGCGCCATGCCGAGGACGATCTCATCCACGCCGAGCTCGGCCGAGCGCTCGACGAGCAGGTCGAGCATCGGGATGACGCTCTCGCCGCCCTCCACGCTGAAGCGCTTCGCGCCGATGAACTTCGTATGCAGGAACTGCTCGAAGATCTCCGCGTCGGTCAGCTTCGTGAGGATGCGGAGCTGCTCGTCGCGGCTGAGCTCGATGCGGTTCTTCGTCGACTCCATGCGCGACTGGAGCCACGTCCGCGCCTCGCGGTCCTCGAGGAAGGTGAACTCGACGCCGATGGTCCGCGTGTAGGTCTGCGCGAGCCGGTCGAGGATCTCGCGCAGGGTTGCGGTCGACGGGCCCGCGAGGTCGCCCGTCGAGAAGACCGTCTCCGGGTCGACCGACGCCAGGCCGTAGCGCTCGAGGAAGAGCTCGTCGGCGTCGGGGCGAGGCTGGAGCTGGAGCGGATCGAGGTCCGCGTAGAGGTGGCCTCGGACGCGGTAGGCGTTGGTGAGCGCCGCGACGCGCGCCTGAAGCTCGGTCGCGGTCATCACCTCAGCCGAGGGAGGGAACGCCGTCGTCCGCGGCGCCCCCCGGCGCTCGACGAAGGGCACGTCCTCGGCGGTCGGTGGGAGCTTGTAGACCCCCGAGAGCTCGCTCGGGATCGGCGCGCTGGCGGGGACCTTCCCGTTGCCACCGTTCGTCGGGGCGTGCTCGACGGGCGCCGGCACGACCCCCGCCGAGGTCAGCTGCGGGAGGTCGGCGGGAGCGAGGCCTTCGAAGAAGCGCCGCCACGACTCGTCGACCGAGTGAGGGTTACCAGCCCAGCGGAGGAACATCTCCTCCACGAGCCCCTGATTCACACCGAAGTCTTGGGACATGAGGTACGCAGTGGGGGTTGCGCCGTGTCGGCGGACGCTACGTGAGCGACAAGCGGGCGACGCGAGGGTCCTCGCGCCGGGGCCGCTAGGTTACCTCATGGTGGGCGGCGCGCAGCCGGAAGCGTCACCGTGGGGCACGCCCGCGAGCCGATTCTCGGCTTCGTTTCTTTTGAGGGCCCCCGCATGGGGCGTCGAGCCACGGGGCTTCCTCCGAGACCCCGGGACCCGGCCCGATTGCGGGACCCATGGAGCGAGCCGATGGCGCCGAATCCGCACCCGCGCCCGAGCACCAGGCACGCTGATGCCGCTCATGCCGCGGCGGCCAGCGCCCCGAGTCACCCGCGGGCCAAGAGGCCGGCGCCCTCGGCGTCGACCCAGGCGACGAGATCGACCGGGGTCTCGGCGAACCGAAGCGCCGCCGCGCGGGCGCGGGGGTCCTCCGTCCGCGCCGCGAAGCGCACGAGGAGCGCGAGCTCCGCCGCTCGACCGAGGGTCATCGCGAAGCGGCGGGCGCCAGCCTCCGCGGCCTCTGTCTGCTTCGACGTCGTCCGAATCCACTTCGCGGCAGACGCGATCGCCCGCTGTGCCTTCTGGCCCGCCTCCGAGAGCGCACCGTCCGAGACCGACGTCCAAGCGTTCGCCGCGGCGGTGAGCTGCTCGAGCCCCCCCTCGCGGGACAGGGCGCGCAGCACGTCGAGCGAGAGCACGTTCGTCGTGCCCTCCCAGATCGAGAGCACCTGCGCGTCGCGGAGCAGCGCGGGCAGCCCCGTGTCCTCCACGTAGCCTGCGCCGCCGAAGGCCTCGAGCACCTCGCTCGCCACGGCGACCGCCTGCCGACCCGTCGTGAGCTTCGCGATGGGGGTGAGCAAGCGCAGGAGCACGGCCTCGTCCTCCGAGATCTCGCCGTGCTCCTCCTTCCCGATGAGCTCGACGATCTGGAAGGCCAGGTGGAACGCGCCCTCCAGCTCGGCCTGCAGCCCCGCCAAGGTGTCGACGTGCAGCGGCTTGTCGATGAGGTGCGCCCCGAAGGCGAAGCGCTTCTTCGCGTAGTCGCGCGCCAGGGCGAGCCCCCTCCGCATCCCCGAGACCGCCGTGATCGCGTTCCACGTGCGCGTGATGTTCAGCATCGGCGTGATGCCTCGCACGCCTCCCGTGGTCTCGCCGAGCACGAGCTCGGCCGGCGTGCCCTCGAGCATCAGCTCGGCGGTCGGGAGCTTACGGGTGCCGAGCTTGTCCTTGAGGCGGTTGAGCGTGATGTTGCGCAGCCGCCCGTGCTGATCGCGGCACTCGACGTAGTAGAGGGCGAGGCCGTGACCGCCGGCCGGGTTGCCCTCGGGACGCGCGAGCGTGAGGGCCATCTGGCTCGCGGCGGCGCTCGTGAACCACTTGCGGCCGTAGAGCCGCCACCCCGCGTCCTCCTGCACCGCGACGGTCTCCGAGAGCCCCACGTCCGAGCCACCCGTCGACTCGGTCATCCACTGGCCGCTCGTCCAGAAGGTCTTGGGGTCCCGGCTCGTGAGCCGCGGCACGGCGCGGTCGATGAGCGCCCGATTGCCCGAGCGCAAGAGCGTGCGCGCCGCGCCGTCGGTCATCGCCAGCGGACACGCGAAGGTGTCGCTCGAGGGCGCGTAGAGGTAAGCGAGCGCGAATTGGTGGACGCGCGCGTAGCGGCCAAAGCGCGGGTCGTACGCCGCGGCGACCACCCCATGCTTCGCGGCGATCGGCTCCGCCCGCTTCCACACCTCCGTGAGCGCGATGTGATCGATCCGCTCACCCCAAGCGGACCAGCTCACGATCTCCGGCTCTTCCGTGCGTGTCGCCTGCGAGAGCTCGTAGAGGTCGAGCGCGATCGCGCCCATCTCGCGGAGCTCCGGCTCGACGGCGGATCGCACGTCGGGCGGCAAGGTCTGCTTCAAGTAGTCGCGCACGAGCGCGTCGTCGTCGTATTGATTCCCCAGCTCCGGGGCTGGTTGGTTGAAAGGTCGAATCTCCCGCATGCGCGCGAGTATGAGCACGGACTCGCGCGCAGGTCGACCGTGAGAAGACCCACCCAATGATGACTCATTCGAGAGTCACCATCGGGTGACAGGGTGGGCAAAATGGACCGCGCAACATTCGCGTGACAGGTGGCCGAACGGCGACCCCCGATCACTCTGCCGCGTAGAGGTCGCCCCGACGACGGGTCGCGCTCTCGTCGACGAGCATCTCGAGCTTCTCCTCGGCGTAGGCGCCGAGGCCGGTGCCGGCGGGGATGAGGCGGCCCATGAGGATGTTCTCCTTGAGGCCGAGGAGGTAGTCCACGGTGCCGCTGATGGCGGCCTGCGTGAGCACCTTCGTCGTCTCCTGGAAGGACGACGCGCTGAGGAAGGAGTCCGTCGAGAGCGAGGCCTTCGTGATGCCGAGCAGGAGCGGCTCGGCCACCGCGGGCGTGCCGCCCTTGGCGATGATCCGCTCGTTCTCCTTCTCGAAGACCGGCTTGGGCACCGTCTCGTCCGGCAGGAACTGCGTGTCGCCCGAGTCCGTGATCCGGACCCGCTGCAACATCTGCCGCACGATCACCTCGATGTGCTTGTCGTTGATGGTCACGCCCTGCAGCCGGTAGACCTGCTGGATCTCGTCCACCAGCCAGCTCGCGAGCTCCTTCTCGCCCTTCACGCGGAGGATGTCGTGCGGGTTCGCCGCGCCGTCCATCAGCGGCTCGCCCGCGCGCACGCGGTCGGCCTCTCGCACCGTGAGGTGCTTGCCCTTCGGGATGAGGTACTCCTTGGGCTCGCCCACGTCCGGCGTGATGATGACCTTGCGCTTGCCCTTCGTGTCCTTGCCGAAGGTCACCTGACCGTCGATGTCCGAGACGATCGCGTGGTCCTTGGGCTTGCGCGCCTCGAAGAGCTCCGCCACGCGCGGCAGACCGCCCGTGATGTCCTTCGTCTTCGTCGTCTCGCGCGGGATCTTCGCGATGATCTCGCCGGCCTCGACCACCTGCCCGTCGGCCGGGATGATGTTCGCGCCGACCGGCAGGAAGTACCGCGCCTCGCCGCTCGGCACCATCACGGGCTCGCCCGTGCTCGGGTCGACGATCGCGATGCGCGGACGCGCCGACGGATCGCGCGACTCGATGACGACGCGACGCGACAGGCCCGTGACCTCGTCGGTCCGCTCCTCCATCGTCACGCCCTCGACCACGTCGCCGTAGCGCACCTCGCCCGCCACCTCGGTGAGGATCGGCATCGCGTAGGGGTCCCACTCGCTGAGCGTCGTCCCCGGCTCGACCCGCTGGCCCTCGGCGCCCTTGAGGAGCGCGCCGTACGTGAGGTTGAAGCGCTCGCGCTCGCGACCCGAGTCGTCCACGATCTTCAGCACCGCGTGGCGGTTCATCACCACCACGTCGCCGTTGCTCTTCGTCGTCGTCGTCGCGTTCTCGAAGCGCACCGTGCCCACCGTGCGGTTCTCGATCGTGCTCTGCTCGATCTTGCCGCGCGACGCCGTGCCGCCCACGTGGAACGTCCGCATCGTCAGCTGCGTGCCCGGCTCACCGATCGACTGCGCCGCGATGATGCCGATCGCCTCGCCGATGTTCACCATGTACCCGCGGCCGAGGTCGCGGCCGTAGCACATCGCGCACACCCCGCGCTTCGTGTTGCACGTCAGCACCGACCGGATGAGCACCTTCTCGATGCCCCGGTCCTCGACGAGCTGCACCTTGTCCTCGTCGATCTCCTGGTTGGCCTCGACGAGCACCTCACCCGTGATCGGGTCCTCGACGTCCTCGAGCGCCACGCGACCGAGGATGCGCTCGCCGAGCGCCGTCACGACCTCGCCGCCCTCCTCGAGCTTCGACACCCAGATGCCGTCCAGCGTCTGGCAGTCGTACTCGGTGATGACCGCGTCCTGCGCCACGTCCACGAGCCGCCGCGTCAGGTAGCCCGAGTTCGCCGTCTTGAGCGCCGTGTCCGCGAGGCCCTTACGCGCGCCGTGCGTCGAGATGAAGTACTGCAAGACCGTCAGACCCTCGCGGAAGTTCGCGGTGATCGGCGTCTCGATGATCTCGCCCGACGGCTTCGCCATCAGGCCGCGCATCCCGGCCAGCTGACGGATCTGCTGGTTGCTACCGCGAGCGCCCGAGTCCGCCATCATGAAGATGCTGTTGAAGCTCGGCACCGTGACGGTCTCACCCGTCTGCGGGTCCGTCATCTCGTCCGTCGCGATGTTCGCGACCAGATCCTTCGCGATCCGGTCCGACGCGTCCGCCCAGATGTCGACGACCTTGTTGTACCGCTCGCCGTCCGTGATCAGACCCTCCTGGTACTGCTCGACGACCGTCTCCACGTCCGCCTGCGCCTGCGCCAGGATGTCCTTCTTCGACGCCGGGATCTCCATGTCCTCCATGCAGATCGACACGCCCGCCTGCGTCGCCATCTCGTAGCCGAGGTTGCGCAGCCGGTCCGTCAGGAGCACCGTCGACTTGTTGCGCGCCATTCGGTAGCACTCGTCGATCAGCGCCGAGAGCGACTTCTTGTCGAGCACCTTGTTCACGCTCCGGAAGTCGAGCGGCTTGGGCAGCACCTCGGCCACCAGCACGCGACCCACCGTCGTGTCGTAGAGCTCCCCGCGATAACGCAGCCGGATCTTCGCGTGCAGCGCGATCTCGCCCGCGTCGTACGCCATGCGCACTTCCTGCAGCGACGAGAAGATCCCGCGGAAGTCGCCCTTCTTCTCGCTGCCGTCGCGGTAGCCGCCCTTCTCGAAGGGCTTCTCGCGCGTCATGTAATAGAGCCCGAGCACGATGTCCTGCGTCGGGTTGATGATCGGCTTGCCGTTCGCGGGGCTCAGGATGTTGTTCGTGCTCATCATGAGCACGCGCGTCTCCATCTGCGCCTCGATCGAGAGCGGCACGTGCACCGCCATCTGGTCGCCGTCGAAGTCGGCGTTGAACGCCGTGCAGACCAGCGGGTGCAGCTGGATCGCCTTGCCCTCGATCAGCACCGGCTCGAACGCCTGGATGCCGAGCCGGTGGAGCGTCGGCGCGCGGTTCAGCATCACCGGGTGCTCGGTGATCACCTCGTCGAGGATGTCCCAGACCTCGGGCTTCTCCTTCTCGACGAGCTTCTTCGCGCTCTTGATCGTCGTGACCAGCCCGCGCTCTTCCAGCTTGTTGTAGATGAACGGCTTGAAGAGCTCGAGCGCCATCTTCTTCGGAAGACCGCATTGGTGCAGGCGCAGCGACGGACCCACCACGATGACCGAGCGGCCCGAGTAGTCCACGCGCTTGCCGAGCAGGTTCTGCCGAAACCGCCCCTGCTTGCCCTTCAGCATGTCCGACAGCGACTTCAGCGGGCGCTTGTTCGGACCCGTGATCGTCTTGCCGCGACGCCCGTTGTCGAAGAGCGCGTCCACCGCCTCCTGCAACATCCGGCGCTCGTTGCGCACGATGATCTCCGGCGCGTTCAGCTCGATGAGCCGCTTGAGCCGGTTGTTCCGGTTGATCACCCGGCGGTACAGGTCGTTCAGGTCGCTCGTCGCGAACCGACCGCCGTCGAGCGGCACCAGCGGGCGGAGGTCCGGCGGCAGCACCGGCACCACCGACAGCATCATCCACTCCGGCCGGTTGCCCGAGTCCTTGAACGACTCCGCCACCTTCAGCCGCTTCGCGTGCTTCGCCCGCTTCGCGACGCTCGTCGCCTCCGACAGGTCCCGCCGCAGCTGCTCGCACATCGCGTGGATGTCGATCTCCTTGAGCAGCTCCAGCACCGCCTCGCCGCCCATCGCCGCCGTGAACGCCTCGTCCCCGAGCTCGTCGAGCAGGTCGTAGTAGCGGTCCTCGCTCAGGATCTCGCCCTTCTCGAGCTGCGTCTCCCCCGCGTCGAGCACCACGTAGCTCTCGCAGTAGAGCACCCGCTCGAGGTCCTTCAGCTTCAGGTCGAGCAGCGCCGCCAGGCGCGACGGCAGCGACTTCAAAAACCAGATGTGCGCCACCGGCGACGCCAGCTCGATGTGCCCGAGCCGTTCACGCCGCACCTTCGACTGGATCACCTCCACGCCGCAGCGCTCGCAGACGATCCCGCGGTGCTTCATCCGCTTGTACTTGCCGCAGAGGCACTCGTAGTCCTTCACCGGCCCGAAGATCCGCGCGCAGAACAACCCGTCCCGCTCCGGCTTGAACGTTCGGTAGTTGATCGTCTCCGGCTTCTTCACCTCGCCGTGCGACCACTCCCGGATCTTCTCCGGGCTCGCCAGGCCGATGCGCATCGCCGAGAACGCGAGCGGGTCCTTGGGCTTGTCGAAGAAGCTGAAAATGTCCTTCATGACGCCTTCACCAATGACCCCGAGCGCGGGGTCTCAAAACATTGGAATGGAAAACCGAGGGATGGGAGGGCCGACGCCGCGGCGCGAGGACGATCCCCGCGCCGCGCGCGACTCACTCCGCGACGAGCACGTCGTCGGTGCGGATGCTGTCGGCCTCGATGAGCTCGACGTTCAGGCAGAGCGCCTGCAGCTCCTTCATGAGGACGTTGAAGCTCTCCGGCAGACCCGCCTCGAGGCTGTAGTCGCCCTTGACGATCGACTCGTACATCCGGGTGCGACCCTGGACGTCGTCGGACTTGACGGTGAGGAACTCCTGCAGCGCGTAGGCCGCGCCGTAGGCCTCCATCGCCCAGACCTCCATCTCACCGAGGCGCTGGCCACCGAACTGGGCCTTACCACCGAGCGGCTGCTGGGTGACGAGCGAGTACGGCCCGATGCTCCGCGCGTGGATCTTGTCGTCGACGAGGTGGTGCAGCTTGAGCACGTACATCACCCCGACCGTGACGTCCTCGTGGAACGCCTCGCCGGTGCGGCCGTCGAAGAGCACCGTCTGGCCGTTCTTCTGGACGCCCGCGAGCTCGAGCAGCTCTCGGATCTCCTCTTCCGTCGCGCCGTCGAAGACCGGCGTCGCGAGGTGCAGGCCGCTCTTCAGCGTCTTGACGAAGTTGACGATCTCCTTGTCGGAGAGGCCCTCGATCGTCTCGCGGACCGCGCCCTTCTTGTAGATCTTGAGGAGCTTCTCACGGATGGTCGCGCTGTCCGGCTTCGCCGCCTCGGCCATCTCCCCGAGCTGCCGCCCGAGCAGCCAGCCCGCCCACCCGAGGTGGACCTCGAGGATCTGGCCGACGTTCATGCGGCTCGGCACGCCGAGCGGGTTGAGGACGATGTCGACCGGCGTGCCGTCCGGGAGGAAGGGGAGGTCCTCCTCCGGAAGGATCCGGCTGACGACGCCCTTGTTTCCGTGACGACCGGCCATCTTGTCGCCGACCTGGAGCTTGCGCTTGATGGCGAGGTAGACCTTCACCATCTTGATCACGCCCGGCGGGAGCTCGTCGCCCTTGCCGAGCTTGTCGATCTTCTCCTGGAAGAGGCTCTCGATCGCCTTCGTCTGCTCGTCGAGCTGAGCGAGGATCGCGTCGACCTTGTCCTTGTTGCGGTCGACCTCGATGTCGCCCCAATGCTTCTTGATGATCGGGTCGAGCAGCTCGGCCGTGAGCTCGACGCCCTTGGCGAGGAGCACCTTGCCCTTGTCGTCGACGAGCTTCGCGGTCGTGGTGCGACCGAGGAGGAGCTTCTTGATGCGCGTGTAGGCGGACTCGCGGATGATCTTGATCTCGTCCGCCATGTCCTTCTCGAGCTTCGCGCGCTCGGTGTCCTCGATCTGCTTCGCGCGATCGTCCTTGTCCGTGTCCTTGCGCGCGAAGACGCGCGCGTCGATCACGATGCCGCTCACGCCGGGCGGGACCCGAAGCGAGGTGTCGCGGACGTCGCCCGCCTTCTCGCCGAAGATCGCGCGGAGGAGCTTCTCCTCGGGCGAGAGCTGCGTCTCGGACTTCGGGGTGATCTTGCCGACGAGGATGTCGCCGCTCTTCACCTCGGCGCCGATGCGCACGATGCCCGACTCGTCGAGGTCCTTGAGGGCCTCTTCACCCACGTTCGGGATGTCGCGGGTGATCTCCTCCTTGCCGAGCTTCGTGTCGCGGGCGACGCACTCGAACTCCTCGATGTGGACCGAGGTGTAGACGTCGTCCTTGGCGATGCGCTCGGAGATGAGGATCGAGTCCTCGAAGTTGTAGCCACCCCAGGGCATGAACGCTGCGACGACGTTCTGACCGAGGGCGAGCTCGCCGCGGTCGGTGCTCGGGCCGTCGGCGATGACGTCGCCGGCCTTCACCTTGTCGCCCGGGCGGACGATGGGCTGCTGGTTGTAGCAGGTGCTCTGGTTCGACCGCTGGAACTTGTTCAGGCGGTAGATGTCCGGGAAGTCGCCACCCTCGCCCTCGACCTTGACGACGATGCGCGTCGCGTCGACCGAGTCGACCACGCCGTCGCGCTTGGCGACGATGCAGACGCCCGAGTCCCGCGCCACGCGATCCTCGATCCCGGTGCCGACGATCGGCGCCGCAGCGCGCAGGCAGGGGACCGCCTGACGCTGCATGTTCGAGCCCATGAGGGCGCGGTTGGCGTCATCGTGCTCGAGGAAGGGGATGAGCGACGCCGCGACCGAGACGAGCTGGTTGGGCGAGACGTCCATCAGCTCGATCTGGTCGGGCATGACCATCATCGACTCGCCGTTGTAGCGAGCCGCGATGAGCGTGCCCGTGAGCTCCTTGCTCTTCGGGTCGACCTTCGCGTTCGCCTGGGCGATGTAGTGCCCCTCTTCCTCGAGGGCGCTGTACCAGCGCACCTCTTGGTCGAGCACCTTGCCCTCGACGACCTTTCGGTACGGCGTCTCGACGAAGCCGTACTCGTTGACGCGCGCGTAGGTCGAGAGCGATGCGATGAGGCCGATGTTCGGACCTTCCGGCGTCTCGATCGGGCAGATGCGGCCGTAGTGGGTGGCGTGGACGTCGCGGACCTCGAAGCCCGCGCGCTCGCGCGTCAGACCGCCGGGCCCGAGGGCCGAGAGGCGACGCTTGTGCGTGACCTCCGAGAGCGGGTTCGTCTGGTCCATGAACTGCGAGAGCTGCGAGCTCCCGAAGTACTCCTTGACCACCGCGCTGACGGGCTTGGCGTTGATGAGATCGTGCGGCATGAGCGTCTCGATCTCTTGAGACATGCTCATGCGCTCCTTGATGGCGCGCTCCATGCGGACCAGACCGATGCGGTACTGGTTCTCCATGAGCTCACCCACCGCGCGCACGCGACGGTTGCCGAGGTGATCGATGTCGTCGATCGAGCCGCGGTCGTTCTTGAGCTCGATGAGGTGACGCACCGTCTCGAGGATGTCGCGCGACGTGAGCGTCGTCGTCTCGAGGGGCGGACGCTCCGGATCCTCTTCCTTGTAGAACTTGTAGTTCAGCTTGAGGCGGCCGACCTTCGAGAGGTCGTAGCGCTCGGGGTTGAAGAAGAGGTTGTTGAAGAGCGTGCGCGCCGTGTCCAGCGTGGGCGGATCGCCCGGGCGGAGGCGCCGGTAGATCTCGAGGATCGCCTCGTCCTGCGTCTGGACCTTGTCCGCGAGCAGGGTGTCGCGGAGGTACGAGCCGACGTTGAGGCCGTCGATGAAGAGGACCTTCACCTGGTCGATCTTCGCCTCGCGGAGCGCCTCGAGCTTGTCCTCGGTGATCTCCTCGTTGACGCCGAGCAAGATCTCGCCCGTCTCCTCGTCGATGATGTCCTCGGCGCTGACCTTGCCGACCACCTCGGCGAGGTCGATAGGCAGACGCTCGAGGCCCGCCTGCTTCAGCTTGCGGATCGCGGCGCGGGTGAACTTCCGGTTGCGGCGGACGATGACGTCGCCCTCGACCTTGATGTCACGGGTCGCGCGCTGGCCGTTGAGGAGGTCGTACTCGATCGACTTCGAGAACTTGCTCTTCCCCTCGAGGAAGACGGTCTCGGTGTCGTAGAAGAACGAGAGCAGCTCGTGGGTGCTGTAGCCCAGCGCCTTGAGCAGCACGGTGCCGTGCATCTTCCGGCGTCGGTCGATGCGGACGTAGAGGATGTCCTTGGGGTCGAACTCGAAGTCGAGCCACGAGCCGCGGTACGGGATGATCCGCGCCTGGTAGAGGAACTTGCCGCTCGAGTGCGTCTTGCCCTTGTCGTGGTCGAAGAAGACGCCCGGGCTGCGGTGCAGCTGGCTGACGACGACGCGCTCGGTGCCGTTGATGATGAACGTGCCGTTGTCCGTCATCAGCGGGATCTCACCGAAGTAGACCTCCTGCATCTTGATGTCGCGGACCGCGGTCTCGCCCGTCTCGCTGTTCTCGTAGATCCACAGCTCGATGGTGACCTTGATGGGCGCGGCGTAGGTCATGCCGCGCTGGCGGCACTCGTCCACGTCGTACTTCGGGCGCTCGAGCGTGTAGCTGATGAACTTCAGCTCGCTCGTGCCGTTGAAGTCCCGGATCGGGAACACGCTCTTGAAGACGCTCTGGAGGCCGATGTCCTCCCGCTCTTCCTGCGGCACGTGGGCCTGCAAGAACTTGTCGTAGGAGCGCTTCTGGATGTCGATGAGGTTCGGGACCTCGAGGATTCGCTCGATCTTCCCGAAGCTGTGTCGAATCCGGAAGTTCGTCTGGATCTTCGTCGCCGCCATGTGGTGGGGTCCTAGCAGGGAGAGGGGGTCGCGGAAGTCGCGGGTAGGCGAAGTGAAGCTTTGGATGGAGGTGCCGGGGCCGAAGCCCCAGCGGGGTCGCCGGCCAGGCCGACGGAAGCACGTCGAGGGGCACCGGCTTTGCCGGGCCCCTCAGCGTGTCAGGTCCAGTGCGTGATGCGCTTCCATCCGGAGCGCGTGGAGGGCGCCCCCCATCGCGGCGCAGAAGCTAGCGCCAAAGCGCGCGGCGTCCAACTGAACGACGCATTCACGATGGGGGTCGGTACGCAAGGACCGTTTGGGCTCACTTGATGGTGACCTTGGCGCCCGCTTCCTCGAGCTTCTTCTTGATGTCCTCGGCCTCGGCCTTCGGGATGCCCTCCTTGACGAGCTTGGGGGCTTCCTCGACGAGCTTCTTCGCCTCGGCGAGGCCGAGGCTGGTCAGCTCGCGCACGACCTTGATGACCTTGATCTTCTGCGCGCCGCCGTCGCTGAGCTCGACGTCGAACTCGGTCTTCTCTTCCTCGGGCGCGGCAGCCGCGCCGGCGGGGGCAGCCGCAACGGCCACGGCCGCGGGGGCTGCGCTGACGCCCCACTTCTCCTCGAGCGCCTTCACGAGGTTCGCCACGTCCATGACGGTCCAGGTGCTGAGCTCGTCGACCATCTGCTCGATGTTCATGTTCGCCATCTGAAATTCTCCGGATACGGGCCGCAGGATGGTGTTTCGAAGGTGCCGATCGCTGCGGGAAGTTGGTTGGGGTTGATGAATGAAAGTTCGGATTGGGTGCGGGCGAGCGGGAGCTCAGCCCTCTTCCTGCTTGCGCTTGAACGCGTCGAGGACGTAGGCGAGGTTCTGACCCGGCGCCGCGAGCTGGGCGACGAGGTTCTGGGCGGGCGCGAGGAGGGTCGCGAGGAGCTGGGCGCGGATCTCGTCCTTGCCCGGCATCGAGGCCAAGGTGGTCTCCACCTCGGCGCCATCGAGGACGTTCGAGTCGAGGAGCGCCGCCTTCGGCAACAGCTTCTCGGGCTCGTCCTTCTTCGCGAGGACGTCCTTCTTGTCCTTGCGGAAGTCCCGGATGACCTTCGCGGCCTGCGAGGGATCCTCGAAGGACCACGCCACGCCCGTCATGCCCGCGAGGGACTTGTCGAGCTTCGCGTTGCCCTCGAGCGGGGTACCCTCGAGCGCCTTGCGGATCAGGTTGTTCTTGATGACGCGGTACTCGATGCCAGCCTTGCGGAACGCAACGCGGAGCTCCGAGATGGTCGCGACGTCGACGCCACGGAAATCGAGGAAGACCGTGGAGACGGCTTTCTCGAACGACTCGCGGATCGACAGGACCTGCGCCTTCTTCTGTTCGGGGTTCAACGGCATGTCAGGCCTCCGCTCCCGACTGGAAGGAGCTCGGGTCGATGCGGACGCCCGGACCCATGGTCGAGCTGAGCGTGATGCTCCGGAGATAGGTCCCCTTCGCAGCCGCCGGCTTCAACCTGACGAGCGTGTCGACGAGCATCTTCACGTTCTCGAGGAGCTTGTCCTCGGAGAACGAGGCCTTGCCCACGGGCACGTGGACGATGGCGCCCTTCCGCTCGACGCGGAACTCGACCTTACCCGCCTTCGCTTCGCTGACCGCCTTCTTCACGTCGAAGGTCACGGTGCCGACCTTGGGGTTCGGCATCAATCCGCGCGGCCCGAGCACCTTACCGAGCCGTCCCACGAGACCCATCATGTCGGGCGTCGCGATGACGGTGTCGAACTCGAGCCAACCTTCGTCGTTGATCTTCGCGAAGTACTCGTCCCCGCCTGCGTAGTCGGCGCCCGCATCGGTTGCCTCGGCGATCTTCTCGCCTCGAGCAAACACTAGGACTCGCTTGGTCGAGCCAGTCCCATGCGGGAGGACACAAGCACCACGAACCTGCTGATCCGCTTGTTTCGGATCGATGCCGAGGCGAACGGCGACGTCGACGGTCTCGTCGAAGCGCGCGAACGAGCACTCCTTGACGAGCGAGCACGCTTCGGTGAGCGTGTACCGATGACCACGCTGGACCTTTTCGATGGCGGTCCTACGCCTTTTACCGGTGTTCATTCATCCTCCTTCGACTCGCTGTAACTCG
Organism: Myxococcales bacterium; assembly: GCA_019637115.1. Lineage (GTDB taxonomy): Bacteria > Myxococcota_A > Polyangia > Polyangiales > Houyiibacteriaceae > JACKEH01. The sequence continues at coordinate 64,019 of JAHBWH010000022.1, forward strand.
GCTCTCGCCTCGCCCAGCGCGTCTCCCACCTGAGATCCTGGGTGGTGCAGGCAGCACCGGACCATTCCGGTGCGTCACTTCGTTGGGGAGCACCTCGGAGCGTCGTGCTCCGAGCGTCGTGCTCAGCTGGCGATGTTCACGCCCATCGAGCGGGCGGTGCCCATCACGCTACGCATCGCAGCCTCGATCGAGCCCGCGTTGGTGTCCTGGATCTTCTGCTCCGCGATGGAGCGGATCTGGTCCATCGTGAGCGTGCCGACCTTGTCCTTGTTCGGACGCGCCGAGCCGCTCTCGATGCCCAGCATCTTCTTGATGAGGATGGGCACCGGCGGGGTCTTCGTGATGAAGCTGAACGAGCGGTCCGCGTAGACCGTGATCACCACGGGGATGATCAGGCCCGCGTCGGGCGCGGTCTTGGCGTTGAACTCCTTACAGAAGCCCATGATGTTCACGCCGTGCTGACCGAGCGCCGGACCGACGGGCGGCGAGGGGTTGGCCTTGCCCGCGGGGAGCTGCAGTTTGATCTGACCGATGACCTTCTTCATGACTTCCGACCGCTACTTGCGAGAGCTCGTGGCGTGCGAGCGAGCTGAGAGGAGCGCCTACCGCATGCCGTTGCGGTGGGCCGTGGTTCGAGAGGCTTGGAGCTCAGACGGTCTTCTCGACCTGTCCGTATTCGAGCTCCACCGGGGTCGCTCGACCGAAGATGCTGATGAGGACCTTGACCTTGTGCTTGTCCGGGTTGACCTCTTCGATCGTGCCCGTGTAGTTCGCGAAGGCGCCCTCGGTGACGCGGACGTGGTCGCCCGACTCGAAAGTGACGCGCGGCTTGGGCTTCGCGGAGCCCTGCGCGACCTGCTCGGAGATGACGTCGATCTCCGGCGGCGGGACCGGCGACGGATGACGCCCACCGATGAAACCCGAGACCTTCGGGGTGTTCTTGACCAGGTGCCAGCTCTCGTCGGTCAGCACCATCTGCACGAAGACGTACCCGGGGTAGAAGTTCTTCGTGACGACGCGCTTCTTGCCGGAGCGGTTCTCTTGCACGCTCTCTTTGGGGATCAGGATGTCCCCGAAGAGGTGACCCATGTTGGCCTGCTTGATCCGCTCCTCGAGCGAGAGACGGACCTTGTTCTCGTATCCCGAGTAGGCCTGGATCACGTACCACTTCAGCTGGGGCTGTTCTTCGGACATGATGCAGCTCAGTAGATGAGGTCCGTGATGGCCGACCAGGCGGCGTCGAAGAGGCCGATGATCGTGGCCGAGATGATCGAGACGATGAACACCACGACGGTGTTGCTCCACGTCTCTTGGCGGGTCGGCCAGGTCACGTGCGCGAGCTCGACCGCGACCTCGTGGGTGAAGCCGTAGAGCTTCTTGCTTCGGTAGCAGATGACCATCGTCAGGATCGCCGCGATGGCCGATCCCGCCGTGATGAGCGTCGGCGCCGGCGTCGGGACGTTGGCCTTCAGCGCGATGAACTCCGCGAGGTCCGCGAAGAGATGGTCGTAGAGCCAGAACGTCAGGAGCGCGCCTCCGATGAAGGCGAACTGCACCCACCGCTCGATTCCGAGCGTTCCGGCGGGCTGGGCTTCCTCGTTCGTCGACATGTGCGCCTTCTTGGGTCCGGGTGCAGCGAGGGACGTCCTGTTTGGGGGCTTCGCCCCGGTTTCTGGGGCTTCGCCCCTTTCTCGAGGGGCTTGCCCCAGGTTCTGGGGCTTCGCCCCTTTCTGGGGGTCATCGTCTCGCGGCAGGCCAGGAGGGGCTCGAACCCCCGACCTGCGGATTTGGAATCCGCTGCTCTACCAACTGAGCTACTGGCCTTCGGTCTCGCCCCCCTGGACCTGGGGGGCGGGAGATATGCGATCCGGGAGCCGCGCTTGCAACTCCCGGACCGTTTTTTTTCCATTAGGCCCGGGGGCCTCCGGAATCATTCGATTTTTTACCGAGACTCTCGATGCTCGGTGTGCTGGCGGCAGGTCGGGCAGAACTTCTTGAGCGTGAGACGCTCCGCGGAGCTCTTCTGCTTGGTCGTCTCGTAGTTGCGCGATCCGCAGACCGTGCACTCGAGCCGCACCTTCACCCTATTGCCGCCTCGCTTCAC
>JAHBWH010000220.1 GCA_019637115.1 Myxococcales bacterium
GTCGCCGCCCTCCCGGCCGCGCCCGACGATCGGGATCCCACCGCGCTGCTCGCCGCCGCCGAGGCGCGGCACCGCGCGGCCCTCGCGCTCCTCGGCGCGCGACGCGCGACCCGCGACGTCGGGCCCGCGATCATCGCGTCGTTCCTCGAGGCGGCGGCGGAGCGCTCGCTCTCCGTCGAGCGGCGATCCGAAGGGCTCGTCCTCGAGCCAGAGGTCCGGCACGCTGGCGCGATCGGGGATCTCGCGCGCGCCTTCCCCCACGGCGCGGTCGTGATCCGCGGCCGCGGCGCGCGCCGCTTCGCCGACGTCGCCCGGCGCGACCTCGACGCCGCACGCTTCGTGGTCGAGGAGAGCGGCGACCCGTTGATCGTCGTCTTCCCCGACTACGTCACGCATTGACGCGGCCCCGAGCCTCGCGTGCTCCGTCGGTGGGGCGGCTCGTGGCCGCGAGGGCGCGAGGGTCAGCCGCGGGCGGCCCGGAGGGCGGCGTCGAGGTCGGCCTTCAGGTCCTCGAGGTGCTCGAGGCCGACCGAGAGCCGGATGAGGCCGTCCGAGATGCCGAGCGCGTCGCGGCTCTCCTTCGGGATCGAGCCGTGCGTCATGATCGCCGGGTGCTCGATGAGCGACTCGACGCCCCCGAGGCTCTCGGCGAGGGTGAAGAGGCGCGTCGTCTCGAGGAAGCGGCGCGCGGCGGGCAAGCCGCCCTCGACCTCGACGCTGATCATCCCACCGAAGCCCGCCATCTGCTGCTTCGCGAGCGCGTGCTGCGGGTGCGACTCGAGCCCCGGGTAGATGACCTTCGACACGCCCGCCTGCTCCGTCAGCCAGCGCGCGATCTCGCCCGCGCTCTTGCAGTGGCGCTCCATGCGCACCGGCAAGGTCTTGAGCCCGCGGAGGACCATGAACGAGTCGAAGGGCGAGAGGATGCCGCCCATCGCGTTCTGCAAGAAGCGCAGCTGCCGCGCGAGCTCGGCGTCGCTCGTCACGATCACGCCGCCGACGACGTCGCTGTGGCCGTTGAGGTACTTCGTCACGGAATGGACGACGACGTCGGCGCCCATCATCAGCGGGCGCTGGAGCATCGGGGTCGCGAAGGTGTTGTCGACGCCGACGCGAGCGCCCTTCGCCTTACCGAGCTTCGCGACGGCCGGGATGTCGATGACCTTCAGCATCGGGTTCGTGGGCGTCTCGATCCAGACGAGCTTCGTGCGCTCGCCGATCGCCGCCTCGACCGCGCCGAGATCGGTCATGTCGACCCAGCTCGTCTCGATGCCCATCGGCTTCATGACCTTGTCGAGGATGCGGAACGTGCCGCCGTAGACGTCGTCGCAGGCGACCACGTGGTCACCCGGGCGGAGCGTCATGAAGAGGGTGGTCATGGCGGCGCAGCCACTGCCGAAGGCGACGCCGTCGGTGCCCCCCTCGATGCCGGCCACGCAGCGCTCGAGCGTGCCGCGCGTCGGGTTGCCGGTCCGCGCGTACTCGAAGCCCTTGTGCCGGCCGGGGCTCTCCTGCGCGAAGGTGCTCGCGAGCACGATCGGCGGCATCACGGCGCCGGTGAGCGGGTCGGGCTCTTGGCCGGCGTGGATGGCGAGGGAGTCGAGGTGGAGGCCGTCGTCGTTCATGGCGCGGGGACTAGCGCGGGCCCCGCGCGGAGCGCAAGCCCGGCCGTGCGTGCTCTCGCGTTTCGGGCGGGCACCTCCAAGCCGAAGCTCGCTCCGGGCGTCCGCGGCCCTCGACGCGGACCTCGCTCGCGCAGCTCGCTCGCGCAGCTCGCCCAGCTCCTCGAACAGGCCCTGACCGCTCCGCTCGGGTTGGTGGCAGCCGCGCACGACGCCGGGCCGACGTGGTATCGTGTCCCTCGTGCAGCTCTCCCTGCCGCTCCCCGAGCTCGCGCAGCTCGCGCATGGCGGCCCCCCACGCCTCGTCGACCGCGTCTACTGCAACCGAAGCCTGCGCCTCGATCAGATCGATTGGGTCGGCTTCGACATGGACTACACGCTCGCGGTCTACGACCAGGTGCAGATGGACCGGCTGAGCATCGAGGCGACCCTCGCCAAGCTCGTCGAGCAGCGCGGCTATCCGGCGTCGCTGCGCGAAGCCACCTACCGGACGGACTTCCCGATCCGCGGCCTCCTGGTCGACCGGCGGCTCGGCAACGTCCTGAAGATGGACCGCTACAAATACGTGAAGCGCGCCTACCACGGGCTCACCGAGCTCACCAAGGACGAGCGCCGGCACGCCTACCACACGCGGCGCCTCAAAGTGGAGACCGCTCGTTACCACTGGGTGGACACCCTCTACGCGCTCAGCGAGGTGGCCGTCTACGCTGCGGCGGTCGAGCACCTCGAGCAGCGCGCCACCGAGGACGACCCGCTCGACTACGACCGGCTCTTCGGTGACGTGCGCGAGTGCATCGACCTCTCCCACCAGGACGGGACGATCCTCGACCACATCCTCGCGGACATGCCCCGCTTCGTGCACCGCGACCCGCTGCTCCCGCGGACGCTCCACCAGCTCCGCTCGAGCGGCAAGCGCATCTTCCTGCTCACGAACTCTCAGGCGCCCTACACCGAGCGGATGATGAGCTACCTGCTCGGCGAGGGGCTGCCGCAGTACCGAGGGTGGCGGGGCTACTTCGACCTCGTCCTCTGCGCGGCGCGCAAGCCGCGCTTCTTCACGGGGGACGCGCCCTTCGAGGAGATCCTGCCGAGCGGCGAGCGCCGGCCGGTGCCGCTCGTCGAGGTCCTCGGCGGGTTCCGCCCCTCGGAGCTGCCGCCCTCGCCCTACGACACCGCGGTGGGAACGACCGCGCCCGGCACCCTCGACGCGCCGAGCGCGTCGGGGGACGTGACCGCCATCGGGATCGAGGCCCCGCCGCGGGCGCGCTTCCCGATCGGCGAGCTCCCCGAGGCGACCCACGCGCCGCAGCTCGAGCGCGGGAAGGTCTACGTGGGCGGCAACCTCCTCGCCCTCCAGCTCGCGCTCGGGACGACGCCCGACCGGGTGCTCTACGTCGGCGACCACATCTACGGCGACGTGCTCCGCGCGAAGAAAGAGACCGCGTGGCGCACCGTGATGGTCATCCAGGAGATGGAAGACGAGCTCCTCGCGCACGGGGAGGTCGAGCACAGCCTCGAGCGCCTCGACGCGCTCGAGGAGCAGCGCCTGTTGCTGCTCGAGGAGCTGCGCGATCGGCAGATCCTCCACAAAGCGCTCGAGCGGCGCCGCGAGGCGAACAAAGGAGAGCTTCCGCCCGCCGAGGACGCCGACCGGGTGCGGCACCGTCGCGCCATCGATCGGCTGCGGGCGCGGCTGCGGCTCGCCGAGCGCGAGCTCGACGAGCTCGAGCGCGGCGTGGACCACCGCTTCCACCGCTTCTGGGGCTCGCTCTTCAAGGCTGGCCCCGAGGTGTCGAGCTTCGGCCACCAGGTCGAGACCTACGCCTGCCTCTACACGGCGCGCGTGAGCAACCTGCAGCGGTACTCGCCGATGCACTACTTCATGAGCCCGCGCGATCGCATGCCGCACGAGCTGCGCAGCGAGAGCTTCCGCTGATCGCTCGTTGCGACCTCGCGGCGCAGCGAGGAGGAGCTACGGCGACGAAGGTCGCCCGGGCGCCTCGCGGCGACGTCCATATTTCGGCCCTCTGGGCCTTCCGTGCCACCATCGCGTCGCATGGAGAGGGTCGACCTCTGGATCCTGAGCTTCGAGCCCGACGCGCGACCGACGGGCGGGCTCGCCCGTGTCTTCGGCGTCGACGAGCTGACGGCCGAGGAGATCGAGCTCGGCGTCCCGATGGTGGTGAAGAGCGGCATCTTGGAGGGAGAGGCAGAGCCCTGGGTCAGGGCGCTCGAGGCGCTCGGCGCGCGGGTGGAGCTCCGGCCCTCGCGACCTCCCTCGATCGCCGCGCCGCGGGCCTCGTTGCCCGCACCCGCCGTCGAGGTGCCCGTGGACGCAGTGACGACCGCGGTTGCGGGCGCGCGCGACGCACACCGCGCGCGACTCGGCTTCGAGGATCTCGAGCTCGACCTCCCGCCGTCGCCGCGAGGCGTCGGGCGGGTCAGCTCATCGCGACCTCCGAGTGGGCTCCCGCCCTCTGCGATCGCCGTGGGCGTCGAGCTCGAGGGCTCCGCGGCGGCGTGGGAGGGCGTCGAGGGCGCGCTCGATCGAGGCTTCGGTGCGCTCGAGCTCGAGGGCTCCGCGGCGGCGTGGGAGGGTGTCGAGGGCACGGTCGACCGAGGCTTCGGCGCGCTCGAGCTCGAAGCGGACCCCGTGGACGCGGAGGCGATGGGGGCCGCGGAGGGCTCGGGACAGAGCTGGTCTTCGGCGCCTGCCCCCGGGCCGCCGTCTGGGCAGCAGGCTTCTCGAGCGAGCGCCATGCCGCCGTCGACGCCGCCCGCGTCCCGTGCGAGCGAGAGACCGCCATCGAGGCCGCCGGCCGCCGCGTCCGCGCCGCACGGGAGCCCATCGGCGGTGACGCAATCGGCCCACGCGAGCGCGACCGGGCCGGCTCACGAGACCGGCGAGATCGTCGAGACCGCGACGGACGATGGGGCCTCCGCCGGGATCGGGAAGGAGGTCGCGCTGGCGCTCGGGCAGCTCACGCTCGGCGCGGCGCTCCTCGGGCTCGGTCTCGCGCAGGGTCGCTCGTGCTTTCAGGGGAGCGTCGGGCTGACCACGATCCTGCGTGACGCGCCTGGGATGGGGGCAGCGCTGCTGGGCACCTTCAACCTCGCGCGCATCGCCGCGTTCCGCGGGGCCGCGTGGGGGGACTCGCAGCTCCCGCGCCTCGGGGCGTTCGCGCTCGGGCTCGTCATCGCGATCACCGCCCCTTTCGTCCTGGTACCGGGCCCCGCGATGGACGACGCGGCGCTCCGAGCCGTGCTCGACGGTGAGCTGTCCGAGCACATCGCGCAGGGTCGGGACGCCGAGGCCTACCTGCGCGCCAACCCGCGCGTCCGGCTCGGCCACCTCGACCCCGCGGCCAGTCTCGAGCTCGTGGCGTCGCTTCGCCGCCGCGGCGCGCAGCAGATCCTGCTCGTCCCCGAGCACGTCGTGCGCGGCGTCGTGCCAGAGGTCGCCATCCAGATGCCCGAGGCCGAGACGCAGCGCGCGCTGCTCCGGCAGACGCTCTGGAACTCCGTGCGGCCCTACGCCACCGCGGCGGGGAGGTCGCAGGAGCTGGTGGTCGCTGGCTCCGAGCGCGAGTGGTGGCTCGCGCGGCTCGAGTTCGATTGAGGTGGCTCCGAAGTCCGCGATTCGGCGTGGGGTCGATCGCGTAGACCTCGGGTTGGGCCCGCCCGACCACCGGAGCGAGCCCGGTGGAGAGGCACGCGGCGCTGCTACCGCCTCGGGCGCGGTATGCTGCCGCATGCGCGCTGCCCGGCTCGTCCTCGGTCTCTCCCTCTGCATCTGGTCGAGCGGCTGTGGGGGCGACGACGATCCGCCCGCCGACGGGGGGCGCGGCGACGCAGCCGCGCCCAACGCGCGCGTGCCCGAGGACGCGGGCGCAGACGGCGGCTCGCCGCTCGACGGCGGCCCGATGCGCGACCTCTCCGTACGGAGCGCCATCACCCGCGTCCAACCGATGACGGGCATCGTGCTGTGGGAGAGCTCGTGGAATGGGGATCCGATCAAGCGCAGCGACGCTGTCTCGCTCGAGTACGCCTACGTCGCGCCCGACTCGATCGTGACCGCGCGCGAGACGTACGATTGGAGCGGCTTCGACGCTTTCCTCGACCGGATCGCCTCGCGTGAGCACCAAGCGATCGTGCGTTTCTACTACACGTACCCCGGCCGCGAGACGACGGTGCCTGCCTACATCAAGGCGCTGCCCGACTACGAGGAGACCGTCGGCACGTCCGAGGGCCGCCGCACGGTGTTCCCCGACTGGCGTCACGCCGAGCTCCAGCGCTTTCACCTCGAGCTCTTCGAGCGCTTCGCGGCCCGCTACGATCGCGACCCGCGCATCGCCTTCTTGCAGGTGGGCTTCGGGCTTTGGGCCGAGTACCACATCTACGACGGCCCCCGGACGCTCGGCGAGCAGTTCCCGAGCAAGGCGTTCCAGACGACGTTCTTGCGGCACCTCGCGTCGCAGCTAACCGAGCTGCACTGGAGCGTGTCGATCGACGCGGCCTCGAGCATGTACTCACCCTTCGCGGAGGACGCCGAGCTGCGGGCGCTGCGGTTCGGGCTCTTCGACGACTCGTTCATGCACGAAGGGCACGGCGGCTACAACGAGTCGAGCTGGCGCTTCTTCGATCACGAGCGCCGGGTCGAGCGATCGCCCCATGGCGGCGAGCTCAGCTACTACACCGCGTACGATCAAGAGCACGCGCTCGACGTCGAGGGGATCCACGGGCGCACCTACGAGGCGCTGAGCGCGCGCTTCGGGATCACCTACATGATCGGCAACGACCAGCCGAACCATCAGAGCGTCGAGCGCATCCGCGACGCGGGCCTCGCGAACGGCTACAAGCTCGAGGTCCTCGCCTTCCGCGCGTCGGAGACTCACGCCGAGGTGGACGTGCGCAACTTCGGGATCGCGCCGCTCTACTACGACGCGTGGGTGGCGGTCGACGGCGTGCGCGCGAACGAGTCGCTCCGCGGGTTGCTCCCGGGGCAGACGCGCACCTACGCGGTCGCCGCAGGCGGGGCATCGCCGACTCTCACGATCGAATGCGATCGCCTCGTCGCGGGGCAGCGGATCGAGTTTCGCGCGGACCTCTGAGTCGCGGTCCCCCGCTCGTGTCTACCCCAGCGAGGCGGCCTCGAACGCTGCGCCCGGGGAAGCGAGCGGTACCACAGGAGGCTCGCTTCGCACGAAGCCTTTCTGACCGCCCCAGAGCGACTCGAGTCCGAGACCGCGTCCCCATCCGACTCCGCGTCCGACTCCGCGTCCGAGACCGAGACCGAGACCGAGACCGAGACCGAGACCGAGACCGAGACCGAGACCGAGTCCGAGTCGATTCGGCCTTCACGCCACTCGGCTGAGGGCCTCACGACAGAGGTCCAGCCACTCCTCGTCCTCGTCGACCGAGCCGAACGATGAGCAGCGAACGCGGCGTCGCTTGCTCGCGATCTCTTCGCGAAGGAGGGGCGCCGCCGCCGAAGCGTCGCGCCCGATGTCTGCGAGGCAACGGACGACCTCGAACCCACGCGGCTCTGGCACGGCGTGCTGCAGGAGCGTGGGCAATGCACCCGCCGCGTCGCCGGTGACGCGCCAGTACGCGATGGCGGCGCGCGCAGCGCAAGCCTCGTCGGGACCCCGGAGGATGCCGGGCAGCAGATTCACGAGCGGCCCGGCGGCGGGGCCCATCTCGGCAGCGACCGACAAAGCGTGAAGCCTCGTGCCCGTGCCGGTCGGAGTTTCGAGATTTTCGCGCAACACTCGCAGGGCCACCTCAGGTCTCCCCGCCATTCGCCACATCGCTCGGGCGGCGTTCGCGCGGACCTTGGATTCTCCGTGAGAAAGCAAGGCTTGGACATCGTCGAACGCCTTCGCGGCCAGCACACCGAGGTCGCCGAGCACTCGCGTCGAGACGAGAGCGTGGCGACCGAGCTCCGCGCGGATCTGCGGAAGGGCAAGGGCTGCACGCTCACCAAAGCTCCCGACCGCTCGGATCACCGAGCTGCGCACCTCTCCTGCGGGAACGACCGCAATGAGCCGCACCAGCGCCTCGAAGCAAGGCTCCGCCCACGCTCCGAGCAAGTCGAGGCTGCACGCGAGCGCTTCGGGTAGCTCGACGGTGAAGGTGGCGGTGCGGCTTCTCAGCATCTTGCGCCAGCTCGGCTGGGGCGGCGCCAGGTACTCGAGGGCCCGCGCGACGTACTCGGCGGCGCGCGGGTCTCGCATGCGGCAGAGCGCGCGAAGCGCGAACGCCGATGGCTCGCCGTACTTCAATCCCTCGCGCTCGAGGAGTGCGAAGAGCGCATCCGCGGCTTTGGCCCTCGTACGGCCGCACATCTCGAGGCGGCGTGCCGCCGTGCGTCGAAGCTCGCGGTCAGGGTCATCGAGACAGAAGGCGAGCGCGGGCACGAGCTGCTCGACACCGGACCGCCATTCGGTGATCAGGTCCTCGGTGCGAAACAGGGCAGCCGAGCGGATCATGGACTCCTCGGCCCGAATCCAACGTGAGAGAAGTCGAGCTTCGACCTCGGGGTTGACGGCGAGACGGTCGGTCACGAACCTGAGCGGGTCGCCATGGTCCATGACCCAATCGAGCGTCTCCAACTGGTGGAAGCACCTCGGCGCGTCCTCTACGAGCACGTGGAGCACGCGCTCATCGATCTCTCCGGGCCGAGCCCTCGCGAGCGCGGCCGCCACGCGCGGGAGCGGCTCGGGGTCGCTCATCCATGCTTCGGCCAGGTCACCTCGCCCGAGGTCGTCCACCGCTAGAACGAGCGACGCCCGAACGAGCGGGCTGGCCTCCGTGGCGATCCGTTCGCAGAGGTTCGGCACGATCTCCATCGCCGCACCGCGGCATGCCCCGAGGGCGAAGGCGGCCGACTGGCGCGCCCGCCCCGCGGGACTCTCCGCGAGAAGCCGCAGGTACACCGGCACCCCAGCGACCACGGCCTCGTGCGTCGCGCGCACCCAACCGCGCTCTCGGTCGATGGCGCGGGCGGTCTCCTCGCTCGCGCGCCGTGACTTCCGCAGATGGTCGCGGTGGACCTCCGTGTATGAGCTGCCGTTCGCGATGACATGCAGGAAGTGGAGCACCTCCGCCACGTCCACCGCCTCGTGATCGAGGAGCTGCACGAGGAAGGGGACGGCGTGCGCAGTCGCTTCGAAGATCGAGCCCTGGTGCCAGAGGTTTTCGTAGAGAGCGTCGATGGCGTAGCGGTCGCCATTCGCGAGCGCGCGTAGCGACTTTGGGACGTCGGTCGCCGTTCCGCAGGCGTGCGTCAGCTGCCCCCACGGTACGGCGTCGAGCTCTTTCCACATGCGCCGAACCTCCTCGTGACTCTCCGAGCGCCCTCGTCGATCGAGCTACGCTCGTCCTCTTAGCACGGTCCAGGGGACGCCAGAATGTCCAGCCAGAAGCGAGACGTGGACTCGCCCGCCATCGAGGGCGCGATGGCTTGGTGGGCCGTCGCTCGCCTGATCGCAAGCGCGCACCTCGTTGGTTCCAACGAAGCGGTCCGAGGTGGTCAACTGCGGCGACCGCGAACATGATGGCGCCGTGAAGCGAAGCGCGACGCGGTGGGTCTTCGGTCTGGTGTCCGTCGGGCTGGTGGCGGCTGCGGTGGGTACGTGGCTCGTCCGACGCGAGGCGGGCCCGCGGGTCGCGGTGGTCACGCCGGTACGCGCGCCGCTCGTGCAGACGCTGGTCACGTCCGGCCGCGTCGTGCAGCGGCGCCAGTCGAGCCTCGGCGCGGTGGTCCAGACGACGGTGGCGGAGGTGCTCGTCGACGAGGGCGCGCGGGTGGAGGCGGGCGAGCTGCTCGCGCGCTTCGCCGACGCCGAGGCGCTCGCGGCCATCGCCGAGGCCGAGGCCGCCGTCGAGGAGGCGGAGGCGCGCCTGCGCGGCGTGCGGACCTCGGGGCGGCGCCTGGCGGCCGAGGCGCTCGACGCCGCCCGGACCGAGGCCGAGCGGGCAGAGGCCGAGTATCTGCGCCAGCGCCGCCTCTTCGAGACCGGCGCGGTGAGCGAGGCCGCGCTCGAGCGGACCCGGCAGGAGCGAGACGCCGCACGGAGCCGGCGCGTGACCGCGTCGCTGCAGGTCGCGCAGGCGGCGCCGAGCGGGAGCGACACCGCCACCGCCGCTGCCACGCTCGCCCGCGCGCAGGCGCGCCTGCGCCAAGCTCAGGCGGCCTACGAGCACACGCGGCTGCGCGCCCCCTTCGAGGGGGTGGTGCTCACCCGCGACGTGGAGCCGGGTCAGGTCGTGGGGCCGGGCACGGCGCTCTTCGTGGTCGCAGGCGAGGGCGCGCTCGAGGTGCGCGTCAGCCCCGACGAGTCGAACCTCGCGAGCCTCGCCGTCGGGCAGCCGGCGCTGGTCTCGCCCGAGGCCTTCCCGAGCCGACGGCTCTCGGCGCGTGTCGATCGCATCGCGCCTTCGATCGACCCCGTGCGCGGCACGGTCGACGTCGTGCTCGCGCTCGACGAAGCCGACGCGGATCTGCGACCCGACATGACCGTCGCGGTCGAGATCGAGGTGGGGCGCGCGGACGGTGCGCTCGCCTTGCCGACGTCGCTCGTGCGCGATCTCGGCGGGCCGCGGCCGTGGGTGCTCGTCGCGCGTGACGGCGTCGCCGTCCGGGTGGACGTACGCATCGGCCTCGAGGGCGATGGGCTCGTCGAGATCGCCGAGGGGCTCGACGAGTCGAGCGACGTGCTCTCGCCGGAGCTCTCTCTCGACGAGGACGATCCCGTGCGCGTCCGCCGCCGCGGGCCCGCCGTCGAGGCCGCGCGCCGAGCGAACGGACGGGGGGCGAACGCGGAGGGTGCGAGCGCGCAGGGAGCGAACGGTCGGGGCGCGGACGCGGAGGGCGCGAACGCGGAGGGCGCGAACGCGGAGGGCGCGAACGGCCGGGGCGCGGACGCGGAGGGCGCGAACGTGGAGGGCGCGAACGCGGAGGCCGCGAACGCGGAGGGCGCGAACGCGGAGGGCGCGAACGAGAGGGCGGCCGCCCAAGGAGCGGGGGCGCGATGAAGCTTCCGTTGCACCTCGCGTGGCGGTTCTTGCTCGACGGGCGCGCGCAGTCGCTGCTCATCCTCGCGGGCGTCACGATCGGCGTCGCGGCCTACGTCTTCGTGTCGTCCATCATCTCGAGCCTGCAGAAGGACCTGCTGGCACGGACGCTCGGGACGCAGGCGCAGATCACCGTCTCGCCGACCGAGAGCGGGCTGCGCTCGCTCCGCGACGAGCCCGGTGTGCTCTACGCGCGTCGCCTCGAGCCCGCCGAGCCGCGACGGCGCTCCTTCGACGGCTGGCAGCGACACGCGCAGGAGCTCGAGGCGACGTCGGGGGTGAGCGCCGTCTGCCCGAAGGTCAGCGCGCCAGCCCTCGCGAGCCGCGGCGCGGCGGAGAAGGCGGTGCTCGTCGTGGGCGCGGACCCGACGCGCCTCCGCGGCATCCTCGACCTCTCCGTGCGGCTGCGGGAGGGCACCTACCGAACGGGCGGCGACCAGGCGCTCGTGGGCGACGGCCTCGCGCAGGAGCTCGGCCTCCGGGTCGGGGGCCCCTTCCGCGTGGTCACGGAGCAGGGCGCCTTCACCCTGCGCGTCGCGGGCATCTTCGACACCGGGGCCGCCAGCCTCGACGACGGCTGGGTCGTGACCTCGCTCCGCGCGGCGCAGACGATCGCGGGGCGGCCCGGCGACGTCACGGAGATCGACGCGCGCGTCGACGACGTCTTCGAGGCCGAGGCGCTCGCGGCGTCGTTCGCGGCGCGCACGGGGTTGAAGGCCGTGAGCTGGATGGAGCGAAACCGCGAGCTGCTGACCGGCCTGCGCAGCCAGTCGCAGTCGAGCGTGATGATCCAGACCTTCGTGATGCTCGCGGTCGCGATGGGCATCGCGAGCGTGCTCGTCGTCAGCGTGGTGCAGCGGCGTGGTCAGATCGGGATCTTGCGCGCGATCGGCACCACCCGGAGGACGATCCTCGCAGTCTTCCTGTTGCAGGGCGCGATGCTCGGTTCGGTCGGCGCGGTCTTCGGGCTCGCCCTGGGGGCGCTCTTCGCCTACGCGCTCGGAACGGTCGCGCTCTTCCCCATCGACCTCGAGGCCGGGCCGCTGGCGGTCGCTGCGGCGATCTCGATCGGCACGGGCTTGCTCTCGGCGCTCCTCCCGGCGCGCCGGGCGGCGCGGATGGATCCGGCGGCGGCGATTCGGGGCGACGCGTGAGCGGAGCCGACGATCTCACCGCCGAGCGGCCGCCGAAGGCCGGCGCGACCGCGCCCATCCTCGCGCTGCGCGACGTGTACAAGAGCTTCGGCGAAGGAGAGACGCGCGTCGACGTGCTCCACGCGATCGACCTCGAGGTGCGGCCGGGTGAGCTCGTCGCGCTCGTCGGGCCGAGCGGATCCGGCAAGAGCACGCTGCTCAACCTCATCGGGCTGCTCGATCGACCCACCGCGGGGAAGCTCTGGCTGGAAGGTCACGAGATCGGCCCGCTCGACGACGCGGCGCTCACGCGCCTCCGAGGCGAAGCGCTCGGCTTCGTCTTCCAATCCCACCACCTCGTGCCCGCGCTCAGCGTGGTCGAGAACGTGATGATGCCCGCGGCGGTGCGCGCCGGAGGCTTCGCTCCGGCGATGAAGGAGAAAGCGCTCGGCTTGCTCGAGGCCGTGGGCCTCGCGGGGCAGGGCCCGCGCTGGCCGCGACAGCTCTCGGGCGGCATGCAGCAGCGCGTGGCCGTCGCGCGCGCGCTGATGAACGACCCGCCGCTCGTGCTCGCCGACGAGCCGACCGGGAACCTCGACACCCACAGCTCGGACCAGGTCTTCGCCCTCCTGGAGCGACGCAACGCGGAGCTCGGCACGGCGTTCGTGATCGTGACGCACGATCCGACGCTCGCCGTGCGTTGCCGGCGAGTGGTCCAGCTCGTCGATGGCCGCGTCGTCGCGGATGGGCCGCCAGCCGAGGTCCTGACGGACGTGCGGCCCCGCAAGA
>JAHBWH010000221.1 GCA_019637115.1 Myxococcales bacterium
GGGGGACTGTTTGACTGCTTTCACCTCGGCACTGGGAGCTCCGTCATGTCCGCGTCCGTGATCTGGCGGACCATCGAGGCGAACGCTGGGTAGGCGTCGGCTGGGACGATCGCGGGGGCGACGTGGAGCGCGCGCTGGACGATGAGCACCTCGCCCTCGCGACGGCTCTGCCGCTGGAAGCGCAGCCCCTCGACGCCGAGCGAGACGTCAGGCAACGTCCGCGCGTCGCCGCGCACGCCGTGCACGCGCATCGTCACCTCGACGTGGCGCCCGTCGACCTTCTGCGCGGTGCGACGCGATGGCAGCGACGCGTAGGCGCGCGCGAGCGGCGTCGCGAAGAGCGGCGGCACCAGGCGCTGATCGCCCGCCGAGCGCCCGAGCCCGCGGACGCGCGCCGCGTAGCGCAGCGCGAAGGGCGCGTCGAAGTCCTCGCGCCCCTCGACCTCCACCCCGATCACCTCGGCGCCCGGCAGCGCGCGCGGCACGTAGGCCTCCGCGAAGAGGCGCGGCATCTCGGCCGCCGGCACCCGCTCGAGCTCGTTGCGCCAGACGAAGGCGCCAACGCCGTGGAACTCCTCGCGCACCTCGACGAGCGCGACGCCCTCGGCGTCGAAGCCGACGTCGACCGTCACGACGTGGCGGTCCGCCTGCGGCCCTGGGTCGGGCAGGACCACGCGCTCGAGCTCCCGCACATCCGTCAGCACCACCGCCTCCTGCCCGCGCATGGCGGGTGGCACGAGCTCGAAGGCGCCGTGGCGGCCGTCGCCCCAGACGTAGAGCGGCGGCGCGCCCTCGCGGCGCACCTGCACGATCGTCGAGGTGAAGAGCGAGTCGTCGGCGATCGCCGTCGGCTCCTGGTCGCCGAAGCGCCGCGACGCGACGAGGCGCGCGTCCAACCCCGCGAGGCGCAGCAGGTAGCGGAGCACGCGGTTTCGGTCGCCCTGCTTCTGCGCGAGCATGATCGGCGCGATGCCCAGGAACGCGTTCGCGGGCTCGACGTTGGCCGTCACCCAGCGGTGGAGGATGCGCGCCACGCGCTCGGGGTCGCGCTCTTCGCCGACGAGGCCCCGCACGAAGCGGACGGCCTCGGGGTCGACGTGGTCGCGATCGAGGAGCGCCTCGCGCAGCGCCGCGAAGGTCGGCTCCCACCCCGCGTTCACCGCGAAGCGCAGGGTCGGACGGTAGGGCGGGATGGGCGCGGCGTTGGGCTCGGCCGGCCGCGTCGGCACGTGCTCCATCGTCCACGTCAGCACACGCAGCTCCCCCTGCCGCGTCTCGACCGCGGCCGGCGTGCCGCCGAGCGCCTCGACGTCGAGCGTCGCGTCGCTCGGGACGAGCGCGACCATCTGGCTGAAGGCGAAGGGCTGGTCTTGGCTGTCGAAGAGCCAGAGGTTGCTCCGGAAGCCGCCGTTGTGGCGCGGCTCGCTGGCGACGACGAACTCGTACTCGACGTAGTCGCCGATCGCGAGGTCCGTCATCGGGATGCTGTCGACGCCCGCGATGGCCTCGGGCTCGAGGCGGCGGCCGTCGGGCTTGATCGAGTGCAGGGTCAGGATCTGCCCGCCGAGGCGGAGCTGGCCGAGCTCCTCGACGGACTCCTCGCTCTGCACCTTGAGGATCTGGTGGATCAGGCTGCGCGAGGATCCGTCCGGGTAGACGCGCGTGACCATGTAGTCGAAGACGAGCACCTGGCGCGCGTCGTCGTGCCGCACCTCGCTCGCCTCGTAGCGTCGGATGATCTCCGCGCCGTCCACGCGGTGCGGCTCCAGATCATCACGGCCCGTCAGATCACGGCGTAGGTGCCGGAGGCTCGACATGATCGCCGGGTCGCTCTCCATCGCGCGATCGAGGTGCGCGATGGCCTCGGCGCGTCGGCCACGCGCGAGCAGCGCGTCGACGGCGAAGAGGGTCGAGCTGCCCGACGGGGGCGCGTCGGCCTCCATCGCGGCGCGAACGCGCGCCTCGGTCGCCGTGTCCTCGGTCGCGATCGCCAGCGCGAGCTCGATCTCGCGGTGGTCGTCGTCATCCATCAGCGGCTTCAGGCGCGCCAGCTCGGCGCGCGCGTCGTCCCAGCGCCGCTGCCGGACGAAGAGCTCGTAGCGCGCGCGAGAGCTCGCGTCGCACTCCATGACGCGGTCGACGAGCGCGTTCGCCTCGGCGACGCGGAGCTGCGTCCGGTACAGGCGCTGGAGGCGGAAGATCGGTCCGCAGTCGTCGGGGACGAGCGCGCGGACGCGGTCGAGCACCGCCTCGGCCTCCACGAGCTGGTCTCGGCGTTGGAGCTCCTCGGCCCACGCGAGCTGGATCCGCACGATGTCGGGCCAACGCTCCGCCACCGCCCGCACGAGCGCCGAGCGCTCGACGGCGCCCTGCTCGAGCTGCGCGACTTCGAGCGCGGCGAAGGCCGCGTTCGGGTCCCGCTCGAGGATCTGGCGCACGAGCCGCTGCTGCAGCTGCTGCCGCTGATCGTTCGGCAAGAACGGGTCGCGCGCGGCCACGCGGCGCTGGAGCTCGAGGCCGAGCCCCGAGGCCGCCTCGTGCACGAGCGGGCGGAAGACCTCGCGCGCCCCGAGCCGGTCACCCCGGACGAGCCGGACGAGGGCCGAGAGGGCGCGCTCGAAGGCGCGCCGCGGCTCGGGGATCTCGACGCCGCGCGCGGGGTCGTAGCCCGTCGCGAGGCGCCCCGGACGGTCGACGACGAAGACGAGGCTCACGGGCCCGCGCGCGGTGAGCTTGAGCTCGACCTCGTGGCGTCCCGCCGTGAGCGTGACCGGCACGTAGGTCCGCGAGGGGTGGAGCGCGTCGCGCCGATCGAGGACGAAGACCTCGCGGCCGTCGATCGAGAGCTTGAAAGACGCTGGCGTGTCCACGACCAGCACGTGTGGGCCCGCCTCGGCGATCTCGAGGAAGCTCTCCGCGATGGTGCTGCCTGCGCCCCGCACGTCGCCGCCCGCGAGGTCGACGCGGCAGCCGAAGGTGTCGGCCTCGAAGGTCGTGTCCTCACCGAGCCCCTCGCCGAGGTCGTAGCGCTCGGCCAGCGGCCCCGCACCCTCGGCTGGCAGCCGCACGTCGAAGCTGCTGAGCGCGTAGGGGCCGAAGGGGCCGACCGCGCGCCACGACTTCACGCAGCCGACGCGCTCGACCACCCGGTCGACGAGCGCGTCGTCGCCCTGACGCCAGCCGTGCTGCATCAGCCGCCCGGCCGCGAGCTCCACGGCCGGAGAGCCGAGGCGCGCGGGCTCCGCGAGCGTCCGCTCGAGGATCGGCACCACGCGCTCGTCGTAGCGCGCGGTGGCCCCGCGCAGCCCACCGAGGACGTCGATCGCGTGCTCCGCGACGAGCGGCGCGAAGGCATCGTCGCTCGCGCGCGAGAGCTCGACGGCGCGCGCGTAGGCGTCGAGCGCCTCGGAGAGCTGGCCGTGCTCCTCGAGGAGCCAGCCGTTCATGACGTGCAGGGACGCCTGATCGGGAGAGAGCGCGAGCGCGCGGTCGAGCGCGGGGCGCGCACGCCCAGACTCGCCGCCCGGCCAGAGCAGCTCGGCCTCGGCGAGCTCGGCCTGGAGCGCGGGGTCGTTCGGGCTCGCGGCGGCGCGCGCGCGGAGCGCCTCGATCGGCAGCGGCTCGGGGGTGGCGGTCGTCGTCTGCTGCGCGCGGGGCCCACACGCGAGGGCTGCGAGCGAGACGAGGAGGGTCGGAAGGAGCGTCGAGCGGATCACAGGGCACCTCCGCGCAGCGGCGCGGCGAAGGAGAGGTCGGCCACGAGCGGGGCCGCGGTGGGGGCGGGCGTCACCGAGGACACCTCGGTGACGGCGGGCGTCGCCGAGGACGGCGTCGCCAATGAGGACGGCGGCGCGCTGGACGCCGCGACGAGCGCCGCGCGGGCCTCGGCGGGCGCTGCGCTCGCCGCCGACGCGAGAGCGCGCGAAGCGTCGGGGGACGAGGCCGAGCTCGCGCTCCGCGCCGGCACCTCGAGCGAGACCCGCTCGCGCAAGAGCGCGTCGGCGCGCTCGACGAAGGCGCGGAACGCTGGGTACTCCTCGACGCTCACGCGGTCCCGGCGGGTGGTCCACTCGGTGCGTACGCGGACGGTCGCGCCCTGCGCCTGATAGCGCACGACCAAGCGGCCGAAGGGCGTGTCGACGTCGCCGCCGGCGGGCAGCGGCTCGAGCCGTGCCCCAGCGGGCAAGCGCACCACGCGCTCCTCGACGTACGCCCGCGGTGGGCCGAGATCGAGCGCGTGACGCCGCGTCGGCGCGCGCGCGAGCGACGAGAGGAGGTTCGCGAGGCTCGACGGCGGGACGACGAGCCGCGTCCCCGTGCGCTGCGCGAGCTGCGGCACCTGCCCCTTCCAGCGGAAGCGCGCGGGCCGGTTGAAGTCGTCGAGATCCTCGAACGCCTGCTCCGCGAGCTCGAGCCCGGGGAAGGAGCCCGCGAGCTCCCGCTGCAGCCGCTCCGTGCGCATCCCCTCGGCCTGGTAGTGGGCGCGGTAGGCCGCGGCCGCGTTGCCGATGACGACCTCCCGGCCGCTGACCTCGGCGGATCCATCCGCGGCGAGGGTGATCTCGAGGGTGCGCTCGCGCTTCTCGCGCTCGGGCGGGAGGACCGGCGTCCGACGCAGCTCGACGGACTCGGGCCCGACGAGCAGGGTCATCACGCCCTGATCCATCGCCGGGAGCTCGTCGATGCCGTTCGTCTCGGCGGTTCCGTCGAGGAAGAGGTCGAGCTCGGGCACGTAGGCGATCGCGTGATCGAAGACGGCGAGGCTCGCCGGCTCGGTCGCGATGTCGCCGTTGCGACGGGTGCGGATCAGCGCGATCCGCGCGTCGATGCCCGCGATCTGGAACATCGCGTAGAGGAGCGACGCCTTGTCCTTGCAATCACCGAAGCCGCGGCGGACGACCTGCGTGACGCGATAGGGCTTGAAGCCGTGGATGCCGAACTCGAGGCCCACGTAGCGCGTGTTGCGGACGACCCAGTCGTAGATCCGCGCGACCTTCGTGCGCGTGTCCGGCGCGCCCGCGACGAGCTCGCGCGTCGTCCGCTCGAGGGACTCGTCGGGGATGAGCTGGTCCTTCGCGAGGCCCCACCACCAGCGGCCGACGTCCTCCCAGCTGCGATACGTCGAGACGTGCAGGTAGGGGCGCGTCTCGGCGGGCCCAGGCATGGAGTCCTCCGAGCGGACGGGCTCGAGGTTGGTCGCCACGAAGCGATCGACGTTCTGACCCTCGACCGTGCGCCGCTCGTGCTGGAGGCCACGCAGACCCGGCCGGTTGAAGTGGAACGCGCGCGTGGCGGGCGTGACGAGCACGTGCTCGAGGTGCGCGGTCGGGTAGGCCCCCTGCAGGAAGCGGACGGCGCCGTAGTAGTCGTTGAAGACGTTGCGGCGGCTCACGTCCTCGACGCGGAAGCGGAGCTCGACGGTGTCGCCCGGTCGGAGCTGCGGCAGGTCGATCACGAGCGCCCGCGTGTCGTAGTAGATGCGGTAGCGGCTGTCGCCGAGGCTCTGCTGGAAGGTGCGGACGTTCTCGACGACGGTGCCGTCGGCGCGGTGCACCTTCGCCGAGCGCACCTCGACCCACTGGCGGCCGGGCTCGAAGACGACCGGGTAGCGCGCCATGCGCCGCGCGCCCTCCTCGTCGTGCACCTGGAACGCGACCTGATGGAAGGTGGAGCTGAGGCCGCTCTCGAAGACGGTCGCGACCTGGAGCTCGTGGAGCATCGTCACGGGCCAGTCGCGCGAGTCGCGGCGACGCGCGAGCAGCTGCTCGGTCGGCGTCGCCCACGCCTCGTCCTCGCGCTCGCGCGGCTGGAGCCGCTCGAGGAGCTGGCGGGTGGCCGCGTCCTGCGGGCTGAGCGCCAGCACCTGGCGGAAGACCTCGATCGCGGCGCCTTCCTGGCCGATGCGCAGGAGCGCGCGGCCGTAGCTCGCGTGGTGGCTCGGCTCGTCCGGCGCGAAGCCGATGATCTGGCGGTAGAGGTCGAGCGCCTCGTCGTGGCGGCCGAGGCCCTCGAAGATCTCGGCGGCGTACCGGAGCGTCGCGACGTTGCCGGGCGCGATCGCGCGGAGCGCGTCGAGGTGACGGAAGACGACCTCGAGCTCTCCGCGCTCGTAGGCGTCGTTCATGATCGCGTAGCGCACCTCGGTGGAGCGCTGGTCGGTCGAGAGGAGCTGCGCGTTCGCCTCGATCGCGGCCTCCGTGCGCCCGTAGAGATCGAGCGCTCGCCCGAGTCGTCCTTGCCAGCTCGGAGCGCCGCCCGTCCGCCGCGTGCCCTCGCGGATCATCGCGAGCGCGGTCTGCCGGAGCCCGCGCTCCTCGAGCAGGCTCGCGTGCAGCCAAGCCGCGCGCATGCCGGGGACCGAGTCCATCCCGAAGCCCTCGACCATGCGCAGCGCGCGGCCCGGATCGGGCCCGCTCGCCACGAGGTGGATCCGCGCGAGCCGCACGTGCGGGTCTCGCGGGGCGATCTCCTCGGCCTTCGCGACGTAGCGCATCACCTCGGCGCGCGTCTCGACGACCTCGCTCGCGAAGAGCAGGTGGTCGACGGTCGGGGCGAGCTCGGCCGCGCGCTCGGCGAGCTGCCGCGAGCGGGTCTCGGTCGGATCTTCGGCGCTCGTCCACGAGAGGTAGCGCGCGAGGTCGAAGTGCGCGGCCGCGTCCTCGGCGCGCTCGCGCACGCGACGCTCGAAGAAGGCCAGCGGCGCCTCGGGCGCGTCTGGCACGTTGATCGCGGGCCCTGCGTCCGCGCTCGCCGCGAGCGCCCCGCGCGGGTCGACCTCGACGCCCTGCGGCGCGCCCCCGTCGAGCTCCGCGACGCGGAGGTAGAAGCCCCACTCGCGATCCTGGACGCAGACCTTCACGAGGATCCGGTTCCACCCCTCGCGCGCGAGGAAGGAGGTCGAGCTGCGGTCCAGATCGGGCCCGCGGTAGATCGAGTCGCGGAAGACCTCGTCGCCGTTGACCCAGACCTTCATCGCGCCGCCCGCGCCGAGCCAGAGCGACATCGGCCGGCGCCGCGTGACGCGCACGAAGGTCTCGGCGAAGCCGCACGCGTTCTCGAAGGGGCGCAGCGCCGAGTCGAAGTCGACGTAGCCGTAGCGCGTGAGCTCCTCGGGGTAGTCCCTCCAGCGAACCTCGCGCTCGCGGCCGGGGAAGCCGACCTCGTCCGCCACCGCGGGGGCGTTGCGCTGCTCCTCGGGCGGCATCACCCGGTCGAAGCCCTGCTTCCCCTCGTCGTCGAAGCCACCGATGATCCGCCAGCGCCGCACGTAGCCGAGCTCGTCGAAGCGCCGCGCCGCGCCGTCCGTGTCACCCGCGCGGAGGGCCGCGAACGCCGCCAACGCGGCGGCGTAGGAGCGGTTCGCCGCCGACAGACGTCGATCCGTCGCGAGCCGCGCGAGCTCGCGGCCGACGAGGCCCGGCGTCGCGTCGTCCCGCTGGCCGCTGATGCGAAGCATGCTCAAGGCCGCGCGCGGGGAGCGAGCGTCGCGCCGCGCCTCGGCGACGTGGCGCGCGACCTCCGCGTCGTGCGGGTTGCGCACGCGCTGCGCGGCGGCGGGAGAGGTCGGGACGGCGAGCGCCGACGAGAACGAGAGGGCCAAGAGCGCGACGCGCCGACGGGACCAGCGAACCATGAGACGTCTTCCTTCGTGGGAGTCGACGAGCGGATGGGGACGCGGCGACGCCACGTCCTCGAGCCCTCCCGAGCCTCCCGAGCCGGAGGAGCCTGCGACGAGCCCGACGAGATGTCGATCGATTTTGGCCTCGTGCCCCCAACCCGAAGTTCGTCCTGGGGTTGCCGTGGATGATCGGCGTGGAGGCCGTCACCGCGCCGGCGAAGGACAAGATTCGAGGAGGTCGGCGAGCGAGATCCGCATCGAGGGCCGTGGATACCCGGAACGAACTTCGGGTCTGGGGCACCAACGTCGACGGGGCGAGGACACATCCAGCCCACGGCCCCGCCTGCGTGGAGGCGGCGTCGCGGCGGTGGGCGCAACGCGCCACTCGGCCGACGTGATGCGCCGTCCGCACGACGGACGAAGCCCCCGCTCGGCAAGGCCGAGCGGGGGCGGCGCCCAGTCGGGATGGATGGTGGTGGGATTGGATGGAATGGGATGTGGATGGAGGAGTGACGGTCGGAGCATTCGCTCGCCCGTCGACGAGGGATGTTGCAGCGCACGTGCCAGGCTCGAATGCGCGAAAAATACGCTCATTCCTGCGGCAGAACGCGCCATCTCGGACAAGATGTCTCCGCCGCGCGTGCGATCTCTGACAGGGCGTCGACAGGATCGCCGCGAGGCGCGCAGACGAGGCACCGCGTGCGACGCTCGGGTCGCCCACCTCGCGGCGGAGGGCGCGCGATCTCCGAGAAATCAGCGGCTCGGAACGGCCCTCGCTTGCCAAATCGGCAGCGCCCGCGGCAGCTTCGCTGCGCGCCGTGAGACGCTTCGAGTCCCCGCTCGGCGCGGCGAGAGACGCTTCGAGTCCCCGCTTCGACGGAACGTCAGCGCAGCCCGGAGCGCGCGTACGCGATCATCCACGGGATCTCGATCACCCGCGCGAGGAAGATGGCCGGGAGCAACGCCTCGGCGGGGTCGACCGGCCCGACCAGCGGCTCGGGGAAGAGCAGCATCACGACCAACGAGGTGTGCGCCGCCGAGCCGACCGCCATGAGCAGCCGCGTCCAGCGCCCTACCCAATGACGACTCGCCGCGAGCAAGAGCAGCGGCGCCGCCGCGCGCAGCACCTCCGAGGGGAGCGGCGGGAGCAGCGCCCCGACCACGATGACGCCGAGCACGGGCAGCCACCGGGGACGAAACCCGGGGGGCAGCTCGCCGTCGGCGCGCGCGTCGTCGCTAGGCTCGGGCTCGGTCAAGGCGACGGCGGATCTACCACGACGTGGGCGCTCGCGCCGTCCACACCGGCACCCCGAACCCGAAGCGAGCTCCTCGGATACCCGGAACACGCTTCGCGTTGGATGCGGCGCACGCACTTCGGTTGGGGAGGTTTTCTGCGCGCACCTCGGAAATGCGGCTGGGTCGAAACGACATCTGAACGTCACCGCCGTTCTCGCGGCCCTCCACGACCACGAACCCACGTCACGAGATTGACCCATGCGCATGCAGCCCCTCCTCCGCGCGATGCTCGCGCTCACGCTCGTCGCGTGCGCCGAGCGTGAGCTCCGCCCCCTCAACCCCTGCACCATCCAAGGCAACGCGACGAAGGTGAAGATCGACAACATCGAGAACGTCGACCTCCTCTTCATGGTCGACAACTCGAACTCGATGGCGAACCACCAAGGCGCGCTCTCCGAGCAGCTCCCCAACATGGTTCGCATCCTCGCGTCCGGGGATCTCGACGGCGACGGCCGCGTGGACTTCCCTCCGGTCCGTAGCCTGAACGTGGGCGTCGTCACCTCCGACATGGGGACGGGCGGCTTCAGCGTGACGACTTGCTCCAACGCCGACTTCGGCGACGACGGCGTGCTCCGGACCGCCGGCAACGTCGCGCGCTCGGGGTGCGTGGCCTCGTACCCGAGCTTCCAGAACTTCGAGCCCGAGCGCGACGGCGACCCCGTCACCTTCGCGAACGCGGTCGCGTGTGTGGCCGTGATGGGCACGAACGGCTGCGGCTTCGAGCAGCAGCTCGAGGCAGTGCTCAAGGCCGTCACGCCGAGCACGAGCGACATCCGCTTCATCAACGACTCGCGCGGCCACGCCGACGGGCAGAACGCCGGCTTCCTCCGTGAGAAAGCGCTCCTCGCTGCGATCCTCGTGACCGACGAGGACGACTGCACGATCCGCGACCCTCAGCTCACCAACGGCGCGCCAGGGGCCCCCTTCCCCGGCAACCTGAACCTGCGCTGCTACCTCCACGGCACGGAGGAGTACGCGCGCACGGGGCGCGATCCGGCGACCTCGCCCGTCGCGTCGGTCGAGCGCTTCGTCCGAGGTTTGCTCGCCGTGAAGGACGACCCCGACATGATCATCTATGCGGCGATCACGGGGATCCCCACCGACGTCAACCCCGACCCCGACGAGGCCATCGACTACGACGCGATCCTGAACCACCCCCTGATGCGCGAAGAGCCGGATCCCGCGACGATCACCGCAGAGACGCCGGGAGGCACGCAGCTTCGGCCGTCGTGTGATCGCGTGCGCCCGGGCGCGGCGACGCGTGAGCGCGCCTTCCCGCCCCGCCGCATCGTCGGCGCCGCGCGCCAGCTCGAGCAGGCCGGCGCGAACGTGGTCCTGCAGACGATCTGCCAGGACAGCTTCGAGGGCGCGCTCCGAGAGATCGTCCGCAAGATCGGTGACGCGCTCGGCGCAACCTGCCTGCCGCGTCAGCTGGTTCGCGATCGCGACGGCGAGGTGAACTGCGACGTCCTCGAGGCGCTCCCCCCCGGCCGGAGTTGTGACGAGGTGCCGGGGCGGGTCTTCCGGCGCACCGAGCTCGACGAGAGCGGCCGTTCCGTGCAGGTCTGCGAGGTGGTTCAGCTCCCCGTCGTCGGCGGCGTGCGCCCGACGGGCGAGGGGTGGTACTACGAGACCGCGGCCGAGAACGAAGACGTCGCGACACGTTGCCCGCCCGAGCGGCAGCAGCGGGTCCGGTTCAACGAGCCGCCGCTCACGGGCTCGACGATCCGGCTCGAGTGCCTGCAGACCGTCGGCGACACGGGGGGCGAGGCCGGCGCGGTCGGCATCGGCAGCGACTGCGCGACGGGCTGCGACGTCGAGGCGCGAGGCTTCGCGAGGCGCTTGACCTGCCAAGCCGACACCAACACCTGCCAGCCCCCGTGCGAGACGGCGGCCGATTGCGCGGGCGGCTACGTCTGCCACCGCGACCCCGAGAGCGAGGACCCGCAGGCCTATTGCGTGAACCCGACCTGCTGAGGCTGGCGTCGCGCTCGCAGCCCGCTGGGAGTCTCCCAGCGGGCTGCGCTGCTCTCTGCGCAGGCTACGCCAGCGCCCACGACCCTCGCAGCCCGCAGGGTCCGCGGGCTGCGAGGCTTTCTGGGCGGGCCGCGCAGCGTCCACGACCCTCGCAGCCCGCTCGGAGTCCGAGCGGGCCGCCCCGCTCTTCAGTGGGCAGGTCCCGTCTCCGGTGAGGTCGCCTACGCACCAGATCCGCGCGCCAGAACGGATGACGGCCGGTCAGCCGAGGCCGTAGTCCTTCACCTTGTAGAGCAGCGCGCGGTGGCTGATCTCGAGGAGCTTGGCCGCCGCCGTCTTGTTGCCCCCGGTCGCCGCGAGCGCGCGCATGATCAGCTCGCGCTCCATGAACGCCTGCATCTTCTTGATCGAGAGATCTCCGCTCGCGAGGAAGACCTTGGCCGGATCGGAGCTCGCGTGCAGGCGCTCGGGGAGGTCCTCGGGACCGAGCTCGCTGCCCTCGGCGAGGACGACCGCGCGCTCCACGACGTTCTCCAGCTCCCGCACGTTGCCGGGCCAGTCGTAGGCCACGAGGAGCTTGCGGGCCTCGGCCGAGACCCCCATCACCCGCACGCCGAGCCGCGCGCCGAGCCGCCCGAGGAAGTGCTCGAGCAAGACCGGGATGTCCTCCCGGCGATCGCGCAGCGGCGGCACCTCGATGCGGAGGACGTCGAGCCGGTAGTAGAGGTCCTCGCGGAAACGTCCGGCCTTCACCTCCGCGGCGAGGTCACGCACCGTCGCGGCCACGACGCGCACGTCGACCGCCTTGTCCGCGGTCGCGCCCAGCGCGCGGATCGTCCCCTCCTGGAGCACGCGGAGGAGCTTCACCTGCAGCTCGGCGGGGAGCTCGCCGAGCTCGTCGAGGAAGAGCGTGCCACCGTCGGCGACCTCGAAGAGGCCGCGCTTGTCGGCGTGCGCGTCGGTGAAGGCCCCGCGCTTGTGCCCGAAGAGCTCGCTCTCGAGCAGCGAGCCCGGGATGGCGCCGCAGTTCACGGCGACGAAGGCCGCCTTCGCGCGGTCCGAGAGATCGTGGAGCGCGCGGGCGACGAGCTCCTTGCCGACGCCGCTCTCCCCCTGCACGAGCACCGTCGTCTTGTAGCCGGCGGCCTTCTCGATGGTGCGGAAGACCCGCTGCATCGCCTCCGAGCGGCCGATCATGCGCCCGAGCCCCTCGCGCGCGCTGACGGCCTCACGCAGCCGCACGTTCTCGCGGCGGAGCTGCTCGCGCTCCTCCGCCTTGCGCAGCGCGAGCAGGACCTCGTCCTGCTTGAAGGGCTTGGCCACGTAGTCGTAAGCGCCGGCCTTCATCGCCTCGAGCGCGAGCTCGACCGAGCCGTACGCGCTCATGACGATGGCGACCGCCTCGCTCCCGCGCCGCTTGAGCTCGGCGACCAGCTCGATCCCGCTCATGCCCGGCATCCGCACGTCGGCCAGGACGAAGTCCGGCTCGAAGTGCGCGAGCCGGGCCAGCGCCTCCTCCGCCGTCGCGGCGGCCTGCACCTCGTAGCCGTGCTTCTTCAGCAGCGTCTGCAGCACCAGGCGGAGGTTCTCCTCGTCGTCGACGACCAACACCCGCGGCATCGCGGCCATCCTGGCACGCCGCCCGCCCTCGCCGCCAGAAAGCCCGCGCGCAGAACACGAGCACGCACGTCACGTCCACGTACGT
>JAHBWH010000222.1 GCA_019637115.1 Myxococcales bacterium
TCCGTGTCCGGGTCCGGGTCCGTGTCCGGGTCCGGGTCCGGGTCCGGGTCCGTGTCCGGGTCCGGGTCCGGGTCCGGGTCCGGTTCGGGTCCGTGTCTGGGTCTGGGTCGGCCCCAGGTCGATGTGGTTGGCAGGGCAGGGGCAGGGGCACGGGCAGGGGCACGGGCAGGGGAGTGGTCGACGCGGCCACCCTGGTGGGTTTGGAGACGATCCCTCCGCGCTGCGTCGGCGTTCGCCAAGGAGAATCGCCGATAAATCCTCGGCCCCCGCACGTGGCACGGCGTGTGCTCTGTAGGGAGCCGGAGGATGAAGAGATGACCCACGTGATCCTGCTGAGCGTGCGCACCCGGGGACTCGTCGCGGCCTGTCGTGCGGCGGACGTCGAGCCGGTCTTCGCCGCGGAGGCCTCGTCCGCCTACGCCGCGATCGCCGAGCTGGGCCCCGACCGGGTCCAGGGCCTCGTGGTCGACGCCTCGTTCCCCGACGCCGGCGAGCTCGGCGCGAAGGTCCGAGACGACGGGCGCTTCTACTCCTTGCCCATCGTGGCCCTGGTGGACGCGCCGCAGGCGCGGGCGTTCCTCCGCGCGTTGGCGATCGGCGCCGACGACGCGGTGGTCCGCGACGACCTCGACGGCCTCTCGCAGCGCCTCGGCCTGTTTTCGGGGTGCGACCTCACGAGCCGGCCGCGCGCGAGCCGGGGCCGAGCGTTGGTAGCCCACGCGGACCTCGCGCTCCGGAGGGCCTATGGGCGGGCGGTGCGGTGGGCGGGCTTCGACCCCGTCTTCGCCGCGACCCGCGAGGAGGTCGAGACGTACGTCCGAGAGCCCCGGCTCCGCCTCGATCTGCTCGTGATGGACGGCGAACAGCTCGGCGAGCCCGGGGCGATCCTCGCCTCGGTCGACGCGCGGGTGCCGACGATCCTGACGGCCGACGTGGGGCACGAGCGCGACGTACGCGCCGCAGCCGGCTGGCGTCCCCTGACCGCCGTCACGCGCGAGCAGACCCCCACCGACGAGGTCCTCTTCCTCATCAACGAGCTGCTGAACGCGAGCGCCGCCGAGGGGCGCCGATCGCGGCGCCTCTTGGCCAGCACGCTCTGCTCGTTCCGCCCGGCGGGCATCCGCTCGGCGACGTGGGGCCTCACCTACAACTTCAGCCGCGAAGGTCTCTACGTCCGGACGATGGCCGCGCTGCCCGAGGGCATCGACGTCTGGGTCGAGCTGCGCCCCGACGAGGCCAGCCCCTGGATCCACCTGCGCGGGAAGGTCGTCTGGCGCCGCCGCGTGGGGGTGACCGGGCCGGCCGTGCCGGCGGGCTTCGGCATCGAGCTCCAGCGCGAGGCTTGCCCAGCGCACGACCTCGCGCTCTGGGACGCGGCGTACGAGCGGCAGCTCGCCTGCGAGGAGGCCAGCGAGCGGCCCAGCGACGAGCTGCCCGAGGGTCTCGATCTGGACGAGCCGACGGCGCCGATCTGAGCCGGAGCCAACGACGCGGCCGCTCTCGAGCGGCGGCGCGAACGACGACTGCGTCAGCGACGTCCACGGCCACCTACCCTGGACGCCTCACTCGGGCCTCACTCGGCCTTCCTGGGGGACGGCGGCGAACGCAGCGATATGGGATGGGAGAGAGGCGTCCCTCGGGGACGAGCTCCAAGACAGCAGAGCTCAACTACTGCGAGAGGTCGGAGGTCATCGTGCAAGAGGTCATCGAGCTTCGAGAGCTACGCCCGGTCGCGACGGAAGTCGCGGTCGGTGACGTCGTCGCCGCGCGCTACTACGCTCGCCGAGCGATCGCGCGCGGCGGCATGGGGGTGGTCGTCGAGGCCGAGCACGTCGTGACCGGCGCGCGCGTGGCCTTGAAGGCCCTCACGGCCGACGGGCTCGGCGCGGGCCGGGCGCACGATCGCATCCTGCGCGAGGCGCGAGTGCTTGGGGCGCTCCGGCACCCGAACGTCGTGCAGATCCTCGACGCGGGGATCTGCGATCGGCACGGCCCCTTCATCGTGCTCGAGATGATCGAGGGGCGCCCGCTCGACGGATTGCTCGCGACCCGGCAGAAGCTCCCCGTCGACCAGACGGTCGCCCTGCTCGTCCAGCTCTGCGACGCGCTCGACGACGCTCACCGCAAGGGGATCGTCCACCGGGACGTGAAGCCTTCGAACGTCCTCATCTCTCGGACGCCGGTCGGAGATCAGGTCGAGCTCATCGATTTCGGCATCGCCTCGGAGCCTCGGGGCGCGCGCGAGGGAGACGTGACGCGAGAGACCGGGCCCAAGCTCACGCGCGAGGGCGAGATCCTCGGGACGGTCGGCTACATGGCGCCCGAGCAGCTCCTCGGGACGCCCTTCGATCACCGGGTCGACGTCTACGCAGCCGCCGCGCTCGCCTACGAGTGCCTCGTGGGCTGCGCGCCCTTCGACGGGCCTCCCACGGCGGTGATCGCCCGCGCGGTCTCGGGCGCGCGCCCGCCGCTCGCGACCGAGCTGGAGCCCTCGGTCCCGACGGCGCTCGCGGTCGTGCTCGCGCGCGCTCTCTCCTTCGACCCGGGCGAGCGCCAGTCCTCCGCGCGCGAGCTCGCGTTCGCTTGCCTCGACGCGCTCGGCGACACGCTGCCCGAGCTCGAGCTCCTCGAGCGGGTGCCGGGGAGGCGGTCGATCGCGAGCGACCACCGCGCCGCGCGCGCGTCGCGCGCCGAAGAGGTGAGCGCTCGGCGCCAATTCGTCCGCGCCCCCTACGTGACGCCCGCGCGGATCTTTGCCGAGGACGGGAGCGTCTTCGATGGACGCACCGAGGACATCTCGGAGGGCGGCGCCCTC
Organism: Myxococcales bacterium; assembly: GCA_019637115.1. Classification (GTDB taxonomy): domain Bacteria; phylum Myxococcota_A; class Polyangia; order Polyangiales; family Houyiibacteriaceae; genus JACKEH01. Next base: position 2,816 of record JAHBWH010000222.1, read on the forward strand.
CTCTTGACTGCGGCGGAGGTTCCGTCCGACGTCACGGTGAAGGTGCGTCTATCCCTGCCGACGAGCGGGCGCGTCGTGGTGCTCGAGGCGACGACGCGCTGGATCCGCACGAGCCGCTCGCTTCGGGCGATCGGGCTGCGGTTCACGTCCCCTCCCGTGGACGTAACGGGCGACATTCGGCATTACACGGACATCATGGCGCAGCCGAACCGGCCGTCGTAAGGCCATAGGTCGCGAGCCGCCGAGGCGGCGGTGTCACGTCCCGGGACCGGGCGAAGTCACGGCGTCGACACGAAGGAAACCTCGTTTCGAACGCGGCGGCCGAGCGCGCCTCGGTCGCGATGCCCGATGCCATGAGGATCGTTCGACAATCCGCTGGCATCCCGTGCTGAAACTCCCGTGCTGACATCACACGCCCGCCCGCGGGCGCGACGGCGGACCACGTTCGACCTAGCGACGAAGCGAAAGCGAACAATCGAGCTTTCCATCTCACCGATCGAGGCACTAGAGTACGAGCGTGGGCACTCGGGAGGCGACGAACGAACGACGCAGGCGGGTCCTGGTCGTCGAAGGACCGGGCGCCGCAGACCTCGAGGCGACGATCCGCGAGGCGGGGTTCGAGACGTTCCGAGCCTCTCCGGGCGAGCTTCGGCTACGCATCATGGACGACGTAGAGGTGGCGGTCGTCTCGGAGGCGGCGCGCGGGATCGTCGGGATCCTCGAGGAGCTGCTCGAGTGCAACGCCCGCACGATCGTCGCGGGTCAGGACTTGACCTCCGATCGCGTGCTGGCGATCGGGCGCGCGGGCGCCGACGCGCTCTGGAACCCGCGATCCGAGACCTTCGCGAAGGTCCTCTCGGACGCGCTCCGCGCTCCGTCGGAGAGCGCTTCGGGGATTCATCGCGTCAACGACCGCTTCCGACGCCTGCTGCGCTCGGTCCCGGCGGCCGTCTGGGAGGTGGATCTGTCGGCCGCGCGCGCGCAGCTCGCGAACGTCTATTCGGGGAACCACGATCTCGACGCGGCTTTCGTGGCGGCTGCTGAGCGGGTGGTCGGCCGCGCGATGAATGACGAAGCGGAGGGTTTCGGCGCCGAGGCGTTCCCCATCGTCGGCGAGGCGCTCTTGCGCTCGTGGCTCTCGGGAGATCGCGTCCCCCGCGTCGAGGTCACGATGCAGCGCCAACAACGCGACCGGACGTTGCTGATCTCTGCCTCGATGCCGACAGGCGGCGCGCTCGACCACATCGTCGTCGTCGGCCTGGACGTCACGGAGCAGCGCGAGCTCGCGCGGGCGCTCCTCGCCGCACAGCGGCTCGAGGCCGTCGGGCGCCTCGCGGCCGGCATCGCGCACGACTTCAACAACGTGCTGACGGTGCTCGGGAGCTACGCGGGGTTCTTGGCCGACGACCTCCCGGCCGACAGCGCGAGCCACGAGGACGTCGAGGTGATGCAGGACGCGATCCGCCGCGCCGCGGGCCTCGTCTCGCAGCTCCTGGCGTTCAGCCGACGTCAACAGCAACGCCTCGAGCGCCTCGACCTGAACGACGAGGTCCGCAACACCGAGCGGCTCCTGCGGCGCACCCTGGGTGAAGACATCGAGGTGCGCGTCCAGCTCTGCCCCGACGATCTCCTCGTCCACGCAGACCGCGCGCAGCTCGATCAGGTGCTCATGAACCTGGCGGTCAACGCGCGCGACGCGATGCCGCACGGCGGCGTGCTGAGGTTGAGCACGGCGCTGCGTCGTCAGAGCGACAGCTGGGCGCACCCCCAAGGCTTCCGTATTCCCGCTGGCGACTACGCCGCATTGCTCGTCGAGGACACCGGCACGGGCATGACGCCCGAAGTGCTCGCCCACGTCTTCGAGCCCTTCTTCACGACGAAGGCGGAGCGCGGCAGCGGGCTCGGGCTCGCGACCGTCTACGGGATCATCAAACAACACGGCGGCTTCGTCACGCTCCGCAGCGAGCCCGGCAGCGGGACGAGCTTCGAGATCCTCTTGCCGCGCTCGGTCTCGGGGAGCATCCACCGCGGGCGGGTCCAGCGACCGTCACAGCCCGTCCAGGCAGCGATCCAGGTGCTCCTAGTCGAGGACAACGAGGAGGTGCGGCGCGCGCTGACCCGCGTCCTCGAGGGACACGGCTTCACCGTCCGCGCGACGAGCGACGTGGACGAGGCGCTCCGGTGGGCCTCGGACGCCGAGATCAGGTTCGACGTCTTGCTGAGCGACGTCGTGATGCCGCGCTTGAACGGCGTGGTGCTCGCGGAGCGGATCCGCCGCGCGCGCCCCGAGATCGGCGTCGTGCTCACCTCGGGCCACGGGGAGCATGCGGCGCTGGCGGACGCCTTCGGCGACGAGCGCGCCGTCTTCGTGCAGAAGCCGCTCGGACCCGAGCGCCTCCTCGAAGCGATCCTCGCGTCGCTCGCCAAGGGTGAGCGCGCCGAGGAGTGACCGCGTCCGAGGAGGCCAACGAGATCCGCGTCGAAGGCTGCGTCGAGGGCTGCGATACCCGGAACGGTTTTTGGGTGGCGAGAGTGGTCCACGCCTCCACGTGAGTGGTCGCTCGCACGATCGCTCCGGGGCAGCGGCGGCGAATACCGCGCGAATAGCCGAAGTTCGCGCGTGGCACGAGCCGTGCTTCTACCGATGGCGAGGAGCATGAAGACCATGTGGGACAACACCGCCGCCGCCGCCAACGACACCATCACCACCGCCGAGCCTCGCGCCGCGGGCCGTGTCGTCCTCTTGGACGATGACCCCGCCGTGCTCGGCGCGCTCACGCGCGTGCTCCGCCGGGCTGGCCACGACGTCATCGCCGTCTCCGATCCCTACGAGGCGATCGCCCGCGCGAAGGCGGGTGAGGTCGATGTCCTCGTCTCGGACGTCAGCATGCCGGAGCTCGACGGCATCGGCGTGCTCCACGCGCTCCGCGAGGTGTCTCCCGACGTGCCCGTCATCCTCGTGAGCGGCGCGGCGACGATGGACACCGCCGTGCGAGCCCTCGACGAGCGCGCCTTCGCGCTCCTCAGCAAACCCTGCGACCTCGAGCAGCTCCGCTCGAACGTCTCCCGCGCCCTCGAGGAGGCCCGCGCCCGCCGCGCACGTCACGCCGAGGAGGACGAGCGCAACCGCGCGCGCTTCGAAGAGCTCGCCCGCCGGCAGCGCGAGTGGACGCTCTTCGACGCCGCCCTCGAGCAGGTCTTCATGGTGTACCAGCCGATCTGCAAGGCCTCGACGCGTGAGGTCGTCGGCTACGAGGCGCTCGTGCGCTCGCGACACCCCGAGATCAACAACCCGGGGCTGCTCTTCGACGCCGCGCGGCGGCTCGGCCGCGAACAGGACCTCGGGCGGCGCATCCGCGCGCTGGCGGTCGAGCCCTTCGCGGGTCTGCCGGACGAGACGCTGCTCTTCCTCAACATCCTCAAGGAGGATCTCGAGGACGAGTCCTTCGCGGGCGCGGGCTCACCCCTCATGCCCCACGCCCGCCGGTTGATCCTGGAGCTCAGCGAGCAGTCGCGCGCGACGCGCGAGGTCTCGAACCGGCTCGCCGAGTTCCGCGCCCACGGGATGCGAGTCGCGATCGACGATCTCGGCGCGGGCTACGCGAGCCTCAACAGCGTCGCGGAGCTCGAGCCCGAGGTCATCAAGCTCGACATGGTGCTCGTCCGCGACGTCCACCGGTTCCCGGTCCGTCAGCGCCTCGTGCGGGCGCTCGTGAGCGCCGCGATGGAGCTGGACGTCGAGGTCATCGCGGAGGGCGTCGAGACCACCGACGAGCTGGACTGCCTGCGAGCCCTGGGCTGCGATCTCTTCCAGGGCTACCTGCTGGCGAAGCCCGCGCCGTCCCTGGCCGTCCCCGCCATGGAGGTCTTTCGCTGAACCTCGCGGCTCGTCGGTGGCGCTTCGATCCGCTCGACGAGCTGCTCCGCGCGGGGTCGCTCGAGAGCCCCACGCTCTACTCGGTACTCTCAAGACCGCTGCTCCATTCGAGGTGGCCTCATGCCTGCGCTCCATCCCCCGTTCTCCTGCGACGATGACGAGGTCACCGCGGAGGTCTGCGTCCGCGAAGCGCGCGTGGTCGCCATCGGCCCGCGCGATCAGCTCTCGCTCGTCGCGTTGGTCGGCGAGCACGATCGGCCGTGGATCCCGATCGATGACGACGCCGTGATCGGGCGCAGCGGCGACGTGGAAATTCGGATGGACGACCCAACCCTCTCGCGACGGCACGCGCGGCTCTTCCGCCGGCGCTCGCTCTGGTGCGTGGAGGATCTCGGCAGCGTCAACGGCACCTTCGTGGACGGCCAGCGCGTCTGCGGGAGCCGCGTGCTCGTCGACGGCGATCGCCTACAAATCGGCACGGGCTGCGCCTTCCGGGTCAGCCTCCAAGATCGCCTCGAGCGCGAGGCGAGCCGTCGACTCTACGACTCCTCGGTGACCGATCCGCTGACCGGGCTCCACAACCGGCGGCACCTCGACGCGCGCCTCGTCGAGGAGGTCGCGTACGCCCGCCGCCACCACGCCCCCCTCTCGCTCCTCCTCCTCGACGTCGACCACTTCAAGCGCGTCAACGACGACCACGGCCACCTGGCAGGCGACGGCGTGCTCCGGGTACTCGGCGCCCTGCTCCGGCGCATGCTCCGCACCGAGGACTTCGTCGCGCGCTATGGCGGCGAGGAGCTCGCCGTCGTGGCTCGCGGGACCACCGCGCCGAACGCGATGATCCTCGCTGAGCGCGTCCGAAAGGCCGTCGAGGGCACGACGATGCCGTGGGGCCGCAAGACCTTGCGCGTGACGATGAGCATCGGCGTCGCGACCTGGTCGCCGCCAATGGAGGTGCGGGACCTGCTGGCGGCGGCCGACGAGGGGCTCTATCGCGCGAAGTCGGAGGGGCGGAACCGCTGCCGCGTGGCAGGATGAGTCACCCACCGCTTCGGTGAGCTGTCAGCCTGACCCGCAGAACGGTTGGAGCTCCGCCGCGCCCAGCAGCCTGAACGAGATCGGGCTCCAGCGTGCTCCGACGATCGGACCGTCGCCGGCCGTGCCGGGCCCTCAGCCCTGCTTGGCCGCGAGGAACTCGTTCGTGTAGAGCCCCGAGCGGTCGTAGCTGCGCTGGATCTCGGCGGAGACGAAGTGCTCGAAGATGCCGCCGATGCCGAAGATCGTGCACTCGATGTTGAAGCTCACGACGCGGTCGCAGGTGTCGGGCCCGGTCGGCTCCATGTGCATGCGGCCGTCGATGTGGATCTTCTTCGGGAAGACCCCGGGCACGACGTGGAAGACGTAGCGAGCGCCCTCGGCGTCACGGTGGAGCTGGCCGTGCTCTTCGAAGCTCACCTTCTCGCCGAGCGCCTTCACGAGCACCGCCGGGGCGTCCACCTTCGGCGTCACGAGCGTCTTGCGGACGCCGGTCTCGTGGTCGTCCTCGAGGATCTCGTAGCCGAAGCCGAGCTTGTCCCGAAAGAGCGACTCGTTGAAGCCCCCATGGTGGATCTTCGACCAGAAGTCCTCGGCCGCGCATCGGATGGGGTGCCGCATCGTGAACGTCTTCATGGCGGCCGGGGATAGCATCAGAGCGACGGGACGTCGACGCGAGGTGAACGCCCCCCGCCGCGCGCGCTACCTCGGTCGTCGCGCGTGGCAGACGAGCCCGAGCCCGAAGGGCACGCGGACGCGGTCCTCGAGCCGCACGAGCGGGACGATCCGCTCGAAGACGCCGACCTGCGAGGGGTCGGGGACCCTGCGCCCGAGGATCTTGCCGTTGACCCACCAGCCGGCGAGCCCGATCACGTTCATGTAGTCGCACCGCACGACCTCGAGGCCGGCGCCGCGCATCAGGCGGCCGAAGCTCTTCGTCGTGTAGCGGCGATGGTGGCCGAGCGCTTCGTCCATGGGGCCGAAGGCGAAGGGCATGGCTGGCACGTAGGTCAACATCCAGCCGCCGGGCTTCAGCAGCCCGGCGAGCGCGCGCGCGGCGGCGGCGTCGTCCGCGACGTGCTCGAGCACGTTCATCGAGACGATCGCGTCGTACGAGCGCGCCGCGATCGCGGCGGGGGGTGGCGCGTCGAGATCGTAGCGGTGCACCTCGGCGTGCGGGTAGGACGAGAGCGCCTCTCGCAGCGCGCCGAGGTACTCGTCCTCGACCTCCGTGACGACCAGCTCGTGCGCGTCTTTGGCGAGCAACCTCGAGATGTTGCCGATGCCCGCGCCGAGCTCGAGCACCGTCCCGCCGACGTGGGCGCGCAGCTTGTCGTAGTACCAGGCGTTGAGGCGCGGCGTGGCGGCGTGCATCTCCAGCACCCGCCCCCCGGTGGCCTGCGCGGCTTCGCGAATCTCTCGGGACATCGGCGTGGTCATAGTACCGCGGCCCGCGACCTCAACCCGGACGGTTCGCGCGCGCGAGCCCTCGCTCCCGACGGTTCACCCGCGCGGCCTCGACAGTGCCCGGACCGTTCGCGCGTGCGAGCCCTGGATCCAGGCGCGCGCGCGAGCCCTGGATCCAGGCGCTCCCGCGCGCGCTCAACACCCGGACGGCTCACGCGCGCGAGCTCACGCCCGCAAGCTCACTCGCGCACGCTGACGAGGTCGAGGAGGAACGCGTAGATGAGCGCGGTCTCCTGGTGGCGTCGGAAACGACCCGAGGCGCCGCCATGACCGGCCTCCATGTTCACGTCGAAGATCAGCCGACGGTCGTCCGTCTTCGTCGCGCGCAGCCGCGCCACCCACTTCGCCGGCTCCCAATACTGCACCTGCGAGTCGTGCAGGCCCGTGAGCACCAGCATGTGCGGGTAGTCCTGGGCGCGCACGTTGTCGTAGGGCGAGTAGCTGAGCATGTACTCGTAGAACTGCGGCTGGCTCGGGTTGCCCCACTCGTCGTACTCGAAGGTGGTCAGGGGGATCGTCTCGTCGAGCATCGTCGTCACGACGTCGACGAAGGGGACGTCGGCGACGATCGCGTGGAAGAGCTCCGGCGCCATGTTCGCGACGGCCCCCATGAGCAGGCCGCCGGCGCTGCCCCCGTGCGCGAAGAGGCGATCACGCGCCGTCCAGCCCTCGTCGACGAGGTGCGTCGCGACGTCGATGAAGTCCGTGAAGGTGTTCATCTTGCGGAGCAGCTTTCCGTCCTCGTACCAGGCGCGGCCGCGCTCTTGACCGCCGCGGATGTGAGCGATGGCGAAGATCACGCCGCGGTCGAGCAAGCTGAGGCGCGGCGACGAGAAGGTCGGATCGAGCGAGTAGCCGTAGCTCCCGTAGCCGTAGAGCAAGAGCGGCCGAGGCGCCGACGGGTCGCGCTGCTCGCCGGCCCAGAGGTCGCGGCGATGGACGATGCTGACGGGCACGAGCGTCCCGTCGCGCGCGGGCACGTCCACCCGGTGGGTGACGTAGCGCGCGGGGTCGAAGTCACCGACGACCTCCTCGCGCTTGCGCAGCGTCCGCTCCCCGGAGCGCAGGTCGTAGTCGTACGTGCTCCGCGGGGTCGTCATCGACGTGTACTCGAAGCGCAGGAAGGGGCTCTCGAGCTCGGAGTTCATCCCGAAGCCCGTCCAATAGGCCTGCTCCTCCATCGGGATCTCGCGCGCGCTCGCGCGGTCGGCGCGGTCGGCGCGTGCGCCCCGCGGCGCGCGGCGGCCGGGCGGGGCGTCGACCTTCCAGGGCATCAGCGCCAAGCGGAGGATGCCATCCCGGCGCTCGTTGACGGCGAGGTGCGTCGCGAAGAGCTCGAAGCCCTCGAAGAAGACCCCGTCCCGGGCGGGGATCTCCTCTCGCCACGCGGCCTTGTCGGCGCTCCGCGCGGGCTCGACGCTCATCAGGCGGAAGTCCCGCGCCTCCCAGTTGGTGCGGATGTAGAAGCGACCGTGGGCGTGGTTTGCGTCGTACTCGTGGTTCGGCTCGCGCGGGAGGAGCACGGTCGGCGTGGCCGTCGGCTCGCGCGCGGGGACGTAGCGGTACTCGTGCGAGAGGGTCTGGTAGCTCCCGATCATCACGTACTCGCGCGAGCGGCTCGGGAAGATCGACACGTAGAACTCCTCGTCCGCCTCGTCGAAGACGAGCGCGTCGTCGGCGGGGGGTGTCCCGAGGCGATGCCGCCAGACCTGATGGGCGCGCAGCGTCCGCGCGTCGCGCCTCACGTAGAAGACGGTCTGTCCGTCGGTCGACCAGACGACCTGGCCGCTCGTGCCAGGGATCTCGTCGGTGAGCGTCGCGCCGGACTCGAGGTCCCGAAAACGCACCGTGTAGATGCGGCGGCTCACGGTGTCCTCGGCGTAGGCGAGGAGCTTGCCGTCGGGGCTCGGCCGTAGCCCGCGGGCGTCGTAGTAGTCGTGGCCTTCGGCGGCGGCGTTCGCGTCGAGGATGACCTGCTCGTCCGCCTCGAGCGTGCCCTGGCGGCGGCAATGGATCGGGTACTCCTTTCCGGTCTCGTAGCGGCTGTAGTACCAGTAGCCGTCGAGCCGGTAGGGCACGCTCGCGTCGTCCTGCGGGATGCGCGCGACGATCTCGCGGAAGAGGGCCTGCCGGAACTCGGCGAGCGGCGCGAGCTCGGCCGCGGTGTAGGCGTTCTCGGCCTCGAGGTAGGCGAGCACCTCGGGGTCGTCGCGCTCGTCGCTGCGCATCCAGTAGTAGGGGTCCTGGCGGACGTGGCCGTGCGGCGCGCGCACCTCGTAGGGCACGAGCTTGGCGACGGGGGGCCGGACCCGGGCGTCGACCTCCGGCTCGGGCGCGGGCGCGGGCGGCAGCGTCGAAGGAGGCGGCGTGCTCCCGCACCCGAGCGCGAGCGCGAGGAGGAGCCAGAACGAAGCGAGAGCGGAGCGCATGGCCGCTGGCGTAGCAGAGGCGCGCAGAAGACACGAGGGGAGGCGACGGCGAACCCGCGCCCGTCGGGGTCGACGCGCGCGGCTTCGCGCCACCCGCCAGCGAGTGGTGCCAGCCAATGCGCTCGACCGACGCCGACTGCGACGGCCTCGACGACGCCGATCCGAGCGCGATCTGCGCGCCGCCCCCCGGTCGCCTCGCGGAGGGGCAGGCGTGCGTGATCGACGAAGAGTGTGGAGTCGCCGCCACTGACCAGAACGAGCTTCGGGTCGGGGTCGGAGTCGTACCGCGTGTGAGTCGTGACACCCGGCTCTTGCTCCATGGAGGCTCACCGCAAATTCAACGAAGGTTCACGCCAACCGCACCGTGGCTCGACGCGATGCGCTCGCGCGATCGGTGGCGCAGACTGCCGCTCGCATGAACGTCATCGGCTTCGACGACGCCCCCTTCGACCGCGAGCACCGCGGGGACGTGACCCTCGTCGGGGCAGTCTGCGCGCGCACTCGGCTCGATGGCGTGCTGGTCGGTCGCGTGCGCCGACACGGCCGCAACGCCACGACGCAGATGATCGAACTCGTCACGCGCTCGCCCTTTCGCGAGCACGTCCGCGCGATCCTGCTGCAGGGAATCGCGGTCGGTGGGTTCAACGTCGTCGACATCCACACGCTCTCGCGCGCCCTCGAGCGCCCCGTGATCGTGGTCGCGCGGCGCGCGCCCGATCTCGCCGCCATGCGCGCCTTCCTCGAGCGCGGCGTGCCCGGCTGGCGGCGTAAGTGGTCGCTGATCGAGGCCGCGGGGCCGATGGAGCCGCTCCGAGGGGTGTGGGTCCAGCGCGCGGGCGCGAGCTC
>JAHBWH010000223.1 GCA_019637115.1 Myxococcales bacterium
CGGGCTCACCCGCGGTCGCGGCGTCGCGGCCCGCGTGGCCTCGGCGCGCGGCGTGGTGTCGGCGCGCGACCCGGGCTCGACGCGCTGATCGCTGCGGGGGAGGGTGATGCTGTCGCTGTCGTAGCCAAGCGAGTCATCGAGCTCGTCGCCGAGCGACGACTCGCTCGCGAGCACCGGAGGCAACGCGGGGCGCGCCGTTCCCTCGAGCGCGCGCGCGCGGCGCGGCGCGGCGTCGCTGCGGCGCGTTCGGCGGCGCTCGGCGTCTAGGAGCGGCGAGCGCTGGCCGCCGGAGGTCTTGGCCTCCGAGAGCAGCTCGTCGGGTCGGTACGCCTCGGCCTCGGCGGTGACGCTGCCCTCGAGGTCCATCGGCGCGTGCTCCGCGAGGGCGACCAGGGAGCCGAGCGGTCGGCGGGCCGTCGTGCTCTCCAGCGCCCACGGGTCCTCGTCATGGGGAGCCTCGTCGCCGCCGCGGCGTGCGAGCTCGAGGCGCGCGAGGTGCGCTCGCTGCTCCGCTTCGACGCGCGCGCGGAGCGAGACGAGCTTCTCGACGTCGCGCGGCGCCGTGACGAGCTCTTCGTAGGGCGCGGCGTCGATCGAGGGGTCGAGGGCCACCGCCAACGTCGTCATCACCGTCATGTGCTGCGCGAGCGCGTGATGCTCTGCGTGTGCCTGAAGGGTGCGCTCGTCGAGGAGCGCGCGGAGCGCGGGGGCGCCAATCAGCAGGCGATCACTCGTGACGTCGAGGAGCGCGGCGCTGACTACGAGGTCTCCGGCTAGCTCGACGACCGCGCGCACGTCCTCGGAGCTGACGACGATTCGCAGCACGCCCTCGGTCGCGCCCGAGAGCGCCCGCAGCGCGCGCGCCGGGCCGATGAGCTCATATGGCACGGCGAAGCGCTCGCTCGCGCGCGCGCGATCCCGCAGCTCACGATCGGGCCGCAGGGCCTCGTCCACGACCCGGACGATCGAGGCGAGCTCGGGGCCATCGGCGTCGGGCGGCCAGACCTGCTCCCAGGAGAAGGGCGTGAGCGTCGCGCCGCGAAGCCGGGGCTCGCGATCGAGCGCGCGCCTGAGGCGCGCCTCGACGACCGTCGTCGGATCGAAGAGCACCGCTTGCGCGTCGAGGAAGCCGAGCCGCGAGAGCCCGCGCGTGCGCGAGTCCGTGACACCGACGGCGCAGTCCTGAGCGCGCAGGGCCTGGACCAGCCCATCGGTGAGGACGGGATCGTCACCAACGAGGATCAGCCTCGCTCCGCCGAGCGACGGCTCGAACCATCGCTCAACCGGCCACCACGACCGTTCGGCTGCTGACGACAAGCGGGAGCCCACCTCGGCGGCGAGAGTACACGATGTCCTCGGGATTCCAGCCTAGTACCTCGCCACCGGAGTCTCGAGCGGTTCAGCGTGGAGGATCGGCCGCGAGGTCGGTTCCGCGGTGAGGTCGAGGACCGCGATCGACCGGGCACGACTCCTGTGGCGAGGTACCCATGATGGACGGTGGACGGTCAGCGGCCGAGGGGCGTCACGCGATGCGCCGCGCGCCCGAGGTCTCCGCGCGCTCTACGAGCGTGTCGACGTCGGGCCACTGGCCGAGGCAGGGGAGGGTCACGTGGAAGGTCGTCCCCTCACCGATCGCGCTGTCGAGCGTGATCGAGCCTTCGAGGGCGTCCACGAGCCGGCGCACCAGCGGCAGGCCGAGCCCGACGCCGCCGTACTCGCGCTCGTCGGAGCCGTCGACCTGAGAGAAGGGTTCGAAGATGCGCTCGAGGTGCTCGGGCGCGATCCCGATGCCCGTGTCACGGACCGCGAACGCGATGGCGTCCTCGTGGGTCTGGACTTCGAGGGTGATGACCCCGCCCTCCGGCGTAAATTTTACCGCGTTTGCGAGGAGGTTCACGAGGACCTGCGCGACGCGGCCCCGGTCGCTGACGAAGCCGTCGGGCAGCGCGATGTCGCGTTCGACCTCGAGCTCGATGTTCTTCGTGCCGACCATCCACCGCACCGACGCGACGACCGTCTCCACCAGCTCTTCGACGTCGAAGGGGGCGGGCTTCACCTTGAGCGCGCCGGCCTCCGCCTTCGCGAGCGTGAGGAGGTCGTCGACCATGCGGAGGAGGGCGCGCGAGCTCTCGCGGATGCCCTCGTGCGCCTCGCGTTGCGCTTTGGTGATCGGACCGTAGATGCCCGCCGAGAGCAGATCCGTCAGACCCATGATGCCGTGGAGCGGCGTTCGTAGCTCGTGCGTCACGTTCGCGAGGAAGTGGCTCTTCTGCGTGCCTGCCTCGATGAGCTCGCGGGTGCGCTGCTCGAGCGCGCGCCGCTCCGCTTGGAGCTGGCTCGTCAAGCTCGTCGTGAAGAGCGTGCTCACGGCGAGGACCATTCCGGCGAAGCCGATCGCGAGCGCGACCTGTCCGGTCGTGAAGGGCTCGACCGTCGTCGCTGGAGGCGCGTGCTGTGAGAGCACCCCGACGTGTGTCAGTACGAGGGTCGCCGTGTGGCAGACCCACGCGAAGGCCGCCAAGAGGACCGTGACGCCGCGATTGGCGAGGAGCGCGAGGACGCAGATCTCGATGACGTACGCGACGAAGAGCGGGCTGAGCGGTCCGCCCGTCAGGTGGATGCCCGCCGTCAAGAGCACGACGTCGGCCGCGATGTTCAGGCCGCTGAGCTCGAGCGCGAAGCGATCACGCCGGAGGGCGAGGTCGTTCGCCGCGTTCACCAGCAGCTTTCCACCGACCAGGGCGTAGAGGCGCGGCTCGTGGGGGATGATGCCGGTCTTCTCGGCGAGGAACGCGAGGGCGGGCCAGAGGAGCGAGAAGACGTACCCCGAGCGGACCCCCCAGATCAGGAACTTCCGGCGGGTGGGCAGGCCCATCTCGGCGACGAACGCGGGGTAGAGCCCGCGCCGCGCCACCCGGTTGAAGCTCTCGGAGTCTTCGACCGGGCGGGTCATCGCTCAAGCCCGTCCGATGAGGGTCTGGATGCGGGTGAGCAGCCCGTGCATGTCGAAGGGCTTGACGAGGTAGCCGTCGGCCTGCAGCTCGCTCGAGTAGCGGCGCGCGTGCTCCTTGTCGGTGTACACGGCGCTCATCAGCAAGATGGGCGTCCGCCGTCCCTCCTCGGTGCGCTTCACCTCGAAGCAGACCTCGAAGCCGTTCTTCCGGGGGAGCTGGATGTCGACCAGCATGAGGTCGGGCCGGGTCTGCTCGAAGGCCTCGACCCCCTCCGCGCCCGTCCGCGCCACGACGACCTCGTAGCTGTGGGCGCGCAGGAAGTGAGTGATCACCTGCGCGTTCAACGGGTCGTCCTCGACTACCAAGACACGCTTCATCCCCTCACCTCCACGCCACCTGGAAAGTCTACCACCGGATCGTCGAGGCGTAACGGTGGGAGCTGCCCCGCGTTCCAATCTTTGCGAACGCCCTCGGTCACCGGCACACCTCCCTCCTCCCTCCCCTTGGTCCTCGGACCCCGTGAGACGAGGGCGTTCGCGAACCCTCCGGCGGCGCTCGGGTGGCGAATCTATTTCGATTCTCGCCGAGCGAAGGTACCCTTGGGCGCGGCGCGAGGCGCGGGCCTCGCCGTGACTCGTCCTCGGAGTCGGGAGCCACATGACGGACACGCGCAGGGACAAGCGAGCCCCTCTCTCTCTCAAGGTGCGCTTCAAGAGCGCCACGCTCGACGAATTCGTCGAGCAGTACAGCCAGGACCTGTCCCGCGGCGGCGTGTTCATCAAGGCCAAGAAGCCGATGAAGATCGGCACCCTCCTGAAGTTCGAGTTCCAGCTCAAGGACGAGTCGTCGCTGATCCACGGCGTCGGCCGCGTCGTGTGGGTGCGCGGCCCCGAAGAGGCGACCGACCGCGCCCCCGCGGGCATGGGCATCAAGTTCATCAAGATGGACAACGACAGCCGCGCGCTCGTGCAAGACATCGTCGAGCGCCGCGGCGGCGGCGGCGGCAGCTTCGAGGCGGGCGAGGGAGGCGGCGCCGAGCCCTTCTTCCCCGACGACGGGCCCGCGGAGCTCCCGGCGCCCGAGGATCGCACGAGCGTGCGGCACGCGAGCGAGTTCCTCGCGGAGGCGCTCGCCGGCGCGGGGTTGTCCGCCGCCGACGAGGCGAAGGCGAACGCCGAGGTGGCCCGGAAGCGCACCGAAGAGATCCAGCGCGAGCGCGAGGCGGCGGCCGAGGCTCGCGCCGCGGCCGAGGCCGAGGCCGCGAAGCGCGCGGCCGAAGTCCCGAAGGGCGCCGCGGCGGCGCCCGACGAGGCGCCCGACGAGGCACCGGAGCCGCCCGCGGAGCCCGAGGAGGCGCCCGAGCCGCCCACCACCGCGACCGACGAGATGCCCACGATGGTGGCGCAGCGCCCCTCGCTCGACGAGGTCCGCGAGCCTGCGCCCGCCGAGCGCGCCCCCTCGGCGCCGTCGTCCAAGCCCTCGGAGCCCAAGCCCTCGGAGCCCAAGCCCGCCGAGCCCGCAGCCGCCAAACCGGCCGCGCGCGCCCCCGCGGTGGCCGCGCCCGAGCGTCCGCCCGAGCCGAAGGAGCCGAGCAGCGCGCCGCTCTTCCTCGTCGTCCTCCTCTTGTTGGCGGGCGCAGGAGCCGTGTGGTTCTTCTTCTTTCGCGGCGACGGCGCCCAGGCGCCGGTTGCAGCGACCGAGCCGAGCACCGAGCCGCTCGGGACCGACGAGCCGGACGAGGTCGTCGACGAGGCGACGGACGACACCACCGACGAAGCCGCCGAGGTGGAGCAGGTCACGCTGCGCGTGCGCACCACCCCCTCGGCGTCGATCTACGTCGACGGGGAGCTCGCGGGCGAGTCCGGCCGGGCGGGCCTGGAGGTCACGCTCGACGCGAGCGCGACGGTCCTGATCGAGGCCCGAGCCGAGGGCTTCGCGCCCGCGTCCGAGCGCGTCGTCGTCTCCGAGCGGCGGCGCGAAGGGGAAGAGAGCCTCGAGCCGCTCACCCTCACGCTCGAGCGCGTCCGGTACGTGCTGACCGTCGAGACCGACCCCCCGAACGCGCGCGTGAGCGTCGGGCGTCGGAACCTGCAGTCGCCGGGCACCGTCGAGCTCGACCAGTGGACCGACGTGACCATCTTCGCGAACAAGCCGGGCTTCCTGCAGGCGAGCGAGGCGGTCACCGCCAGCGCGTTCTCGATGCAGGACGGCGCCATGCGAGCGACGGTGCGGATCTCGCTGCCGCCGCGGCCCGAGCCGGCGATGGTCGAGGCGCCCGTGATGGCCCCGGCCATGGTCGAGGCGCCCGCGATGGTCGAGGCGCCCGCGATGACCGAGACGAACGACGCCCCGACGATGACCGAGGAGCCGCCGCCCGCGATGGTCGAGGCGCCCGCGATGGTCGAGGAGGCGCCGCCGCCCCCGCCGTCGATGACCGAGACGGCGCCCCCCGACAACCCCTTCTGAGCGACCGCGGGCGACGACGCGAGGTCCAAGCCGGAGGGACGATTCGATGGCGCTGACGGGGCGTCAGGGCAGGCGTCAGGGCAGCTTGGGTCGGCGTTGAGCGCCCCTCACCCCCGTGGCATCTTGCGTACGTGAAGCTGCCCGACGCGACCGAGCTGGCGCGCGCCCTCGCCGCCCACCCGCGCGCGGAGCACCCCGCGCTGCCCGGGCGACGCAACCACCTGCGCGCGGGGATCCTCGTCCCCCTCCGTTTCCGCGCGGGCGACGTCAGCGTCGTGCTCACGGAGCGCGCGGCCGACCTCCGCCACCACGGCGGGGAGATCAGCTTCCCTGGTGGAAAGCCGGACGCGAGCGATCCGACGCTCGAGGCGACGGCCCTGCGGGAGGCCCGCGAAGAGATCGGCCTGAAGGACGCGCACGTGCTCGGCCGCCTCTCCAGCATCCCGCTCTACACGAGCGATTTCCGCCTCGAACCCTTCGTGGCGGAGATCGCGGGCGACGCTCGTTTCGTGCCCAGCCCAAGCGAGGTCGCGCGGGTGCTCGAGCTCTCGGTCGCGGGGGTCCTCGACCAAGAGCGTTGGAACGGCATCCCGTGGACGACGCCGGACGGTCGCGTCGCGCTCTCCCCCGTCTTCGAGCTCGACGAGCGGCTCGTCTACGGCGGCACGGCGCACGCGCTCTACGAGCTGCTCGTCGTCGTCGCGCGCGCGGCCGGCGCGCGCCTGCCCGCGCTGACGCCCGGCCCCTACTCCTGGTCCGACGTGCTCGCGGTCCCTCCGTAGCGCTGCGGCCGTGCGTGGGCCTCGCGGGCCGCTCGTGGGAGCTCAGTCGCGGAGGTTGTACTTCGCGATGCACCAGAGCGCGCGGACGCCGTCCTTCCAGCCGATCTTCTTGCCCTCTTCGTACGTGCGGCCGCTGTAGGAGATCCCGACCTCGTAGATCCGCACGCCGCGCTTGGCGATCTTGGCGGTGATCTCGGGCTCGAAGCCGAAGCGGTTCTCTTCGATCGTGATGCCCCGGATCACCTCGCGGCGGAAGACCTTGTAACAGGTCTCCATGTCCGTGAGGTTCAGGTCCGTCATCATGTTCGAGAGGAGCGTCAGTACGCGGTTGCCGACCGTGTGCCAGAAGTAGAGCACGCGGTGGGACTCGCCTCCGATGAAGCGGGAGCCGTAGACGACGTCCGCCCGCCCATCGGCGATCGGCTCGAGCAGGCGGGGGTACTCGTTCGGGTCGTATTCGAGGTCGGCGTCCTGGATCAGGACGACGTCGCCGGTCGCGTGCTCGAAGCCAGTCCGAAGCGCCGCGCCCTTGCCTTGGTTCACCTCGTGGAGGATCGCGCGCACGTTGTCGTACCGCTTCTCCAGCTCGGCCAGCAGGCCGCGGGTGCCGTCGGTCGAGCCGTCGTCGACGAGCACGAGCTCCTTGCCGACGAAGGGTGGCGGGAGCTCGACGGCCTGGACGCGACCGACGATCTCCTCGAGGGTCTGGAGCTCGTTGAAGACGGGGATGACGACGCTGAGACGCACGCGCGCCTTGAAGCACGGATCGGCCGCCGTGGCCAGCGCTCAGGGTATCCAGCGGCCTGGTCTTCCATGTGGGTCCCCCTCACCGGGAGTGCTCCCCCAGCGCATGCGGCAGTTGGCGGCGGCGTGGCAGAACGGCACGCCGCAGGCCGCCCCATGCGACGGGAAAATCGCGAAAAACCAAGCACTCCCGAGGTTGGACCGGGCCTTGCTCCTCCTCTGAGCGTCCGGAGCGGGTGCTCACCCGAGCGCGCGCGCAACCCGGACGGAGGTGCCCCATGGCCAACGCCGAGACCACGACGCCCGACCTGCCCGAGCTCGTCGCCGTCGTCTGCGAACCGCAGGCGCTGCCGCCGACCCTCGACACGTGCGAGGCGGCCGCCTGCCCGCACAACCCCGACCCGCGCGACGCGCGCCGGCTCCGGGATCTCTTCTGGCATTGGCTGAGCGAGCGGGCGCCCTACGCGGTCGTCCTCAGCCGACGCGAGCGCAAGCGAGGTGATCGATGACGGTGCAGGATGTCTCCGGCCGCGAACCGATCGCCGACGTGACGCTCCGCATCACCCAGCACGAGCGCCCAACCGAGCTCGTCTTTACGGGCGCGAGCCTCGACGCCGACGCGTGCCATTTGGTGGCGCGGCTCGACCGCCAGCTCCGCGTCTTCGAGACCACCTTGCCGTGTGGCCTGGTCCCCGCGCTCACCGCGCCACGCTGCGACCTGGCGGTCGTGGCGCACGCCTCGAGCGCGGACCCGACGCCGGGGGGCAGCTGGCTCGCGGCCGCCGTCTGCGACGCGCTCGCCGAGCGCCTCTGGCAGCGCGGCGAGCATTGGGAGCACGACGCCGCCGGCGAGGTGCTCCGCGATCTGCGCGTCTGGGTGCAGGCCGAGGTCGAGCGCGTGCGCACGCGCAAGGGGCTCGACGCCGAGCGCGAGCTCTCGTGGGCCGCCGTGCTCGTCGTCGCCTCGCGCGGGCTGCTGCTCGGCGGCGGTCGCGTGAGCACGCTGGCGCTCACGCGCGCGGGCGAGGCCCGGAGCGCGGCCAGCGGTGACGGCGCCATCGAGCGGGTCTTCGACGCGCAGGCGCTGCACGCCGCGCTCTTGGCCGTGGGCCCCACCGTCAGCGTCTTGCCGGAGCGGACGCTGCGGGGCCACCTCGAGCGCGACGCGGCGCCCGAGGAGCGGCTGACCGCGATGGCGCAGGCGCTTCACGCGGCCGACGTGACCCGGGGGGGGATCATCGCCGGCTTCTTCCCGTGACCCCCCGACTCGGGGGGCGAGGGCACGTCCGCCGCGCAGGGGGGCGGCGGGCGTGCCCCGTCGGGTGTCGTGGCGCCGACCTCAGATGAGGCAGAGGCGCGCCGCGGGCACGCCCTCGTCGTTCCCCGGCCTGCAGTCGGCGACCTCTTCGTTCGGGTCGACGCGGACGACGAGATCCTCGGCTGAGGTGACGTTGCCCTCGCACCGGACCTCCTCGCACTCGCCGGGACGGAGCAGCCGCGTCGTCTCGGTCTCGCAGACGAGCCGCTCGCCCTCCGCGAAGTGTACGAGCACGCCATCGCCCACGCCGTTCGTGCCTCGGTTGCAGACCCGCGCGCGGAGCGTGAGGTCGGCGGGCAGCTCGGTGCGACAGAGCTCGTCGAGCTCGAAGAACACGACCGTGAGGTCGGCGATGTCCAAGAGACCCACGTCGCCCTGGACGTTCTGGCGAAAGTTGTTGAGGCCGGGCTGGAGCCAGTTCTGCGGCCAGTCACGCGTTCGGCGGACGCGGCCGTCGTCGGTCACGTGCGTGACCGAGTAGGCGTGCTGGTTCCAGATGGGGCGCGACGCGGCCCATCGATCCTCGGGATCGCGCAGGATGATGAACCCGGCCGCGTTCACGAAGGGGATCTCGTCGCCCGCGCCGAAGAGCGGATCGAAGGCGGGGCATCCGGAACGAAGGGTGCGTGCCACGACGATCTCGGTCGCGAAGTCGCCGTCGACATCGACGATGACCGGCAGCTCGTAGCCCGTGCCGCTCGAGCCCGAGCCGCTGAAGATCACCTCCCCGGTCCGTCCATCGTAGACGCGGGTGAAGCACTCGTCGCTGTACACGGCCTCGGCGCGACCGTCCCCGTTGAAGTCGAAGACGCTCGAGCCGGTCGCGTTGGAGGAGCGGTCTTGCGAGCGCTGCGCCCACAACACCCCGTTCGGCATGCCCGCCATGGCCGCGCTGCGATCGCATCGCCCGCCCGGGCGTTCGGCGGGGCTCTCGTCCGGGGTCCCGTCGCAGTCCGGGTCGTACACCGTGTAGAAGTCGCCCGCCGCCGCCGCGAACTCGACCTGGCCGTCGCCGTCGAAGTCGCTCGCCGTGGGGGGACCTCCCTTGCCGCCGAAGCCGTGGATGGCTGGATCGAAGTAGAGCGGCTGAGGGCCGAAGACGATGCGACCGTCGAGGGTCTGGACGCGGATGGTGCCCGTCGAGCTCGTCCCTGCGTTGAAGCTCGCCGCGGAGACCACGACCACCTCCGGCAGCGTGTTCGGGGTCGGGACGCCCGGGAGCTCGGAGTATTGACCGAGGTCGACCAGCGCGACGTGACCGGTCTGAAGGGCGGCGGTCGGCGCGAAGTAGGGCTCGTCGACCCACTCGTTGAGCGTGGAGTCCCATTCGGCGATGCGGGTCCCCGTGACCAGCTCGACGCGGCCGTCGCCGTCGACGTCGGCCACGGTGTGCATCGGGCCGTGCACCACGTAGATCTCCGGGCCGAGGTCCTGGGGCTCCGGGGTGTTCAGCAGGCAGCCTTCGTGGTCGAAGACCATGGTGCCGACGAGGATCTCCGGGCGTCCGTCGTCATCAACGTCGAACGCCCCTGGGCCGTAGTTGGCTCCGTTGGTGGCGAAGCGGATGGGCTCGCCGGTCGCGCAGTCGCGCCCGTACCAGAGCCGACGTGGTGTGGGGACACCGTCGATGAGGTCGATCTTCACCGCGTAGACGCTCAGCGGTGGCTCGACGGCGGACACGGGGACGCGGTGGAGGCCGACCAGCTCCGGGCGTCCTCCCGTCGCGACGTCGTCGTCGAGATCGATCGCCACCCATTGGGTGCCGTAGCCCGGCGCGTTGCCCTCGTCGCCGGGGCCGCCGAAGTGGAGCTGCTCCTCACAGGTGCGGCCATCGAACACACGAAGCATGCCGACACGCTGGCGCGCGGCGCCCGCGCCGAGGGACGAGTCCGAGTAGAAGGTCGTGACCACGATCGAGGGCTGCAGGCGGCCCGGGTCCTCGTCGAGGTTGAGATCGACCACGATCGGCGCGGTGTAGATGGACGCCGAGCGCGGCTCGGGATCTCCCGGTCCGGGACCGGTCCACTCGCACTGCGTCACGGGCAGCACCTCCTCCAGCACGTCGCGACGTTGGCAGTCCGGATCGAAGAGGACATCGGGGGGCACGCCATAGGGCAAGCACTCGCCCTCGCCGCTGCAGTACGAGTCTCCGGGGCAGTCGTCGTTCGAGTCGCAGGTGCCGAGATCGGGAACGCACGTGTCGAATCGGCAGCGGGCGGGCGGGCGGCACGCGGGACCGCAGGGGCCTGCGTCGAGGCCCTCCATGGTCGCGTCCGCGTCCCGGTCGGCGTCTGCCGGTCCGCCATCGGAGGAGGGGACGCACCGGGAGTCGACGCAGAGCTCGCCACCCGGGCAGTCGGCCGCTGTCTCGCATGTGCGCGTCGGCGTACCGCCGTTGCAGTCGCAGCCCGCGAGGACCACGCCAAAGAGCGCGATCGTGGACATGCGAACGTGGGTCGAGAGCGCGGTTGAGGCCGGCGAGATGTGTGGGCGGAACATCGGCTGAATCGTACACGAAACGGAGCCAGAACCGGGCGAGCCGAGCTGTCACCAGTGTCCCCAACTCGAGGAGGCGTGGATGAAGGACCGGCCGAAGCCCATTCGAGGAGGGCTGGGGACGTCGAGAAACGAACGGTCAGGTGTCGCGTAATGTCGGAGATGTGACCGTTCGTCCTACTGTGCCGACTTCGCACGTGACGTCCCGCCACGATCGTGACCGGCTGGTCGCGAAACAATTGCGCTTTCTGGTTGGATCGAACCTTGCTCGATCTTTTCACACCGACGCTGGGGGGCGTCATCTCGAGCACCCCATCGCAATCGGGGGGAGGTGCATCATGGCCAGCGTAGAAACCGCGAACTCGGAGACGACCGAGCTCTTCTCGGTGGTGTGCGAGTGCGAGTCGCTACCGCCAAACCTCGAGACCTGTGAGTGTCGTCGTCGAACCTCGTGGGTCCCGGAGCGGCACGACGATCCGGCGGAGCTCGAGGATCTCTTCTCCTACCTCGTGGCCGAGCGGGCCCCCTTCGCGCGCACGGTCTTCCGCCGCATCGACGACAACCACCGAGGTGGATGATGGGCAACCCAGACGTCGAGCTCCCCGGGATGCGGACACCGAGCCAGGTGTTCCGCATCCTGCACCACGAGCGACCCGAAGAGATCGTGCTCACGGGCGCGAGCCTCGACGCGGGCGCGTGTCACCTGGTGGCGCGCCTCGACCGCAACCTGCGCGTGCTCGAGACGACGCTGCCATGCAGCTTGGTCCCGACCCTCAGCTCGCCACGCTGCGAGCTCGCGGTCGTGGGCCACGTCCCGCGCGGGGCGCCCTCGGAGGAGGAGGGGCCGTGTTGGCTGTCGGCGGCAGTCTGCGACGCGCTCGCCGAGCGCCTCTGGCAGCGGGGCGAGCATTGGGAGCAGGACACGGCGGTCGCGGTGCTCGGGGAGCTGCGATCGTTCGTGCAGCAGGAGGTCGAGCGGGTGCGTGCGGAGAACGACGCCCACCAGGACTTCTCGTGGGGCGCGGTGCTCATCATCGGGCCGCGCGGGATGCTCCTCGGGAACGGGCGGATGAGCACCCTCGCGGTGCGCAAAAACGGTGAGACGAGGAACGCGGCCAACACGTCCGGGCCCTTCGAGGTGATCTTCGACGCGTCGCGGCTCGACTCGGCGTTGCTCGCGGTCGGGCCACCCGTGGCGGCGTTGCCCGAGCCCATCCTCAAGTCGCACCTCGAGCGCGACGCGCCCTTCGAGGCGCGGATGACGGCCATGATCCACACCCTCCGCGCGGCCGGGGTGACGCAGGGGGGGCTCATCGGCGGCTTCTTCCCCTGAAGCCAGGTCAGCTTCCTATGAGGGGCTGTCGCCAGGTCGCCAGCCCCTCCCCCACGGGGCATGAAGCCCCGCGGGGCCCCCTCCCACGAGCCTACGCTCGCTCCGCTCGCTGCGCGCCGTCCAGTAGGGCGGCTTGCGAAATCGGCTGAGCTCCTTTT
>JAHBWH010000224.1 GCA_019637115.1 Myxococcales bacterium
TCGCGACGCGGGCGGCCAGCACGAGCGCGTCGACGGTGCACGCCTCGTCGCCGCCGCCGTCGGCCGCGGCGAGCGCGAAGCGGGTCGCGCGCTCGGCATCGCCCGCGCGCTCGGCGACGCGGGCGTAGCCGAGGTGGTCCTCGGGCTCGTCCTCTCGACGCAGCTCGCCGTAGCGTCGGCCGAGCTCGCCGAGGATGGCGGCCAGCGCGACCAGGTCGTGAGCGTTGTGCTCGACGACGCCGTCGAGCCGGCCGGGATCGCCGCTGCGGACGAAGTGGTGGTAGATGCCCGGGATCTCGGCGCCGCTGACGTCGTGCTCGCGCACGAAGCCCAGGAGCTCGCGCTCCATGTCGACCAGCCGGAGCCGCTCCATCCGACGCTTGAAGACTCGGCGCGCGCAGTGCAGCAGGTCGAGGTGCGGCGGCAGCGGCGGCGCGGGCACCCGGTTCATGACGAAGCGCGTGCGCAGGAGCGGCCAGTCGAAGCTCTTGCCGTTGTAGCTCGCGACGACGTCCGCGGCGGCGATGCGATCGGCGAGGTGCCGGAGCATCGCGGGCTCCTCGTGGTAGCGGGTGAGCAGGAGCTGCTCGACGTGCAGCGACTCGTCCTCGAAGGTGGCGGCGCCGACGAGGAAGGCGACGGTGCCGCTCGCGGTCGACAGCCCCGTCGTCTCCGTGTCGAGGAAGAGCACCCGACGCAGATCGCGGCCCTCGAAGGCGCGGTCGATGGCGAGGTCGGCCACGAGGCGCGCCTCGACCGAGAGCGCCGACGCGACGGGGACGCGCCCATGGCAGTGGTGCGGCTCGAGCCAGGTGGAGACGCGGTGGAGCGGGCCATGCGGCGTCTCTTCGCGCCGCCCCGGGAGCGAACGGCCGGAGCTCGCGGCGACCCGCGGCACCACGCCGCCGAGCGCCGCCGCGAGCGCGTCGGCCGCCCGAGAGGGGGTCTCGGGCGCGGAGCTGGGCGCGGAGCCGGAACCGGGGGCGGACGCGGAACCGGGGGCGGAAGCGGGGGCGGAACCGGACGCGGAACCGGACGCGGAACCGGGGGCGGGCGCGGAACCGGGGGCGGACGCGGAGCCGGACGCGGAACCGGGGGCGGGCGCGGAACCGGGGGCGGGTACGGATGCTTCGGTCGTGGACGCGCACGCGCACGTGGACGTGGACGTGGACGTGGACGTGGACGTGGACGTGGACGTGGACGTCGACGTGGACGTCGAGGTGGACGTGGGCGTGGGCGTGGGCGTCGACGTGGACGTGGGCGTCGACGTGGACGTTGCGGCCTCGGGTGCCGCCTCGAGTGCGGCCTCGGGTGTGGCCTCGGCTTCCCTCCGGCTCCCCGGCCCCGCGGTCTTCAGGCGCGAGAGCTTCCGCGACAGCGACATCAGTGCAGGCTCCCGATCCCGAGGTGGTCGAGGAGGGCGAGGACGAGCGCCTTGCGTCGCGGGAGCACACCGGCGGTCGCTTCGGTCTCGAGCCCCGCGCCTGGTCCGATGCACGCGGGGCAGCCGCCCTCGCAGGCGCAGCCGGCGACGCTGGTGCGTGCGCGGCGGAGGAGCGCCTCGCGCTCTTCGAAGAGTCGCGACGCGAGGCCTACGCCGCCGGGGACCTGATCGTAGAGGAAGAGCGTCGGGTCGAAGCCCGTGGCGCCGTGGCCGCTGCTGCCGGGCGCGCTCGGATCCGACATGTCGCCGAGCGTCTGACCGAGGTCGCGCGGGTCGACCATCAGCCCGATCGCGCCGACGACGTGCATCGACGCGAGCAGGCCCCCGAATGCATCGACGACCGCGGCGCGTGGCACCCGCAGGGCCTCGAGGAGCGCGGCGACGAGCGGCTCGGGGAAGGTCAGCCAGAGGGCGGTCGTGTGCATCTGCATCTCGGGCAGGTGCACGTCGCCATAGCCGACGTTCTCGTGCGTGTGGAACTTGATCTTCTTGTAGCCGACGACCTTCTCGACGACCGACACCTCGCCGAAGCCGATCGGCAAGACGTGGCCGCCGTCGCGCAGCGCGATCTCGGCGTGTCGATCCTCGTCGGTGACGGTCACCTTCGTGTGCGTCATCGCCGTCGTGTAGTAGTCGGGCTTGACCAGGCGGACGTAGGCCTTGTGGTTCTCGAAGTCGAGGCGCTCGACCTGGTACTGCTCGGCCGCGTGCTGGTAGATGGCCTGCTCGTGCAGCATCGTGTGGGTGCTGCGCCAGTCCATCTCCGCGATCGTCCGATCCGTGTCGAGGTCGATGATGACGAAGTTGTCCCAGCCGACGCTGCGCAGCGAGACGCCGTTCGCCGGGTAGTGGTCGGTGGCCCAATGCCAGACGGTCTTGCCGCTGCCGTCGGGCGAGGGGTGCACGACGCCGTGATCGGTGAGGAAGCCGAGGGCACCCTCGAGATCGTCCGTCGGGAGGCGGCCGAAGCGGTCGCCCTCTTCGAAGGGGAGCTCGAACGCCGCGCACTTCAGGTGCTGCACGAGGATCTCGGGGTTGTCGGGGTCGATGCGCGCGTGCTCGACCGGCGCGTCGAGCAGCTGCCGCGCGTCCCGCGCGACGTATTGGTCGAGCGGCATGCTCGACGTGACGAGCACGCCGAGCGCGGGGGCCTCGCGACGCCCGGCGCGGCCGAAGCGCTGCCACGTCGCGGCGAGCGTCCCCGGGTAGCCGGCGCAGACCACGGCGTCGAGCGCGCCGATGTCGATGCCGAGCTCGAGCGCGTTCGTCGCGACCACACAGCGGATGTCGCCGCTCCGGAGCTGGGCCTCGATCGCGCGCCGCTGCTTCGGGAGGTAGCCGCCGCGGTAGGCGTGCAGCGCGCTCGCGTCGAGCCCGGCCTCGCGCTGCAGGCGGTCGCGGAGGTATTTGAGCATCACCTCGACGCCGTTGCGGCTCTGGCCGAAGACGAGCGTCGGCACGCCCGCGCGGACGAGGTCGGTCGTGAGGCGGACGGCGCTCTTGAGGTAGCTCGCGCGGATGCCGAGCTCGGCGTTCACGAGCGGAGGATTGTAGACGACCACCCGCCGTGGGCCGGTGGGGGCGCCGCTCTCCGAGATCACCTCGACCTCGTCCTCGCCGAGGATCCGCGCCGCGTGCTCGCCCGGGTTGCCGATCGTCGCGCTGGCGCCGACGAAGACCGGGCTCGATCCATGGAAAGCGGCGACGCGGCGCAGGCGGCGGATGACGTTCGCGAGGTGCGAGCCGAAGACGCCGCGGTAGGTGTGGAGCTCGTCGAGGACGACGTAGCGGAGGTTCGAGAAGACCCGCGCCCACCCCGCGTGGTGCGGGAGGATGCCCGCGTGGAGCATGTCGGGGTTCGTGAGGATGACGCCGCTGCGCTCGCGCGCGACGCGGCGCGCGTCGCCGGGCGTGTCACCGTCGAAGGTGATCGCGCCGTGGGGGAGCCCGGCGTCGCCCATGAGCTGGCGGAGGGCGGCCTCTTGGTCGCGGCTGAGCGCCTTGGTCGGGAAGAGGTAGAGGGCGCGCGCGTCTGGGTCCACGGCGAGGCGCTCGAGGATCGGCAGGTTGTAGCAGAGCGACTTGCCCGACGCGGTCGGCGTCGCCACGACGAACGAGCGCCCGGCTTGGCCGAGCGCGCGCGCCGCGGCCTGGTGCGCGTAGAGCTCCGTGATGCCGCGGCTCAGCAGCGCGCGGCGGACGCCGACGTCGAGATCCTCGGGGAGGGGCACCGTGCGCGCGGGGCGGGGGGGCAGGGTCTCGTCGAGCACGACGTCGCGCGTGACGCCCTTGGCCTCCCAATGCGCGAAGACGTCGTCCAAGCCGCGGAGGGCGGGCGTCCAGGGGAGCTTGCGCGGCCCCCCGAAGGGCTCGTCCGCCGAACCTGTGCTCATGTGCAGGACTGTACGGGTGCGCAGGTCGTGCGCAACGGATTTCGACGTCGAAACGAGCCCGCCAGGGGCGGGCTCGCTCGCTCGAAGGGGCCGAGGGGCTCAGTCGCGCGACTTCATCAGGATGCTCAGCACGTACCAGAGCAGCAGCGCGAAGCTCGCGAAGAGGTTCAGGGCCGCGGCGACGTACTGCTCGGTGCGGTAGTGGTGCAGCACGTTCGAGGTGTTGTAGAGGATCGACACGCCGGCGAAGACGACCATGGCCCACATGAAGATCAGGCCGAGCTGGAAGCCGAAGAGGATGCTCGCGCCGATCAGGATGAAGGCCGCGATGCCGCCGAAGATGAGCGCGCCGCGCAGGAAGCTGAAGTCCTTGCGGGTGATGAAGACGATGCCCGTCAGGCCCGCGAAGAGCACGATCGTGATCCACAGCGCCTTGCCGAGGATGTCGAAGGCGCCGCCGCCGTCCTCGACCGCGATGTACATCGCCATCACGACGAGGGGCGCGAAGAGGATCGCCTCGGCGACGGTGTAGAGCGCGAGCCCTGCGTATTGCATGCCCCGCGACGCGTCCGAGCGCGCCCAGCGGTCGGCGACGTAGCTGACGACGACGAAGCCGCCGAGGAAGGCGAGCCAAGCGAAGCGGCTGAAGCTCGCGAGCTCGAGCAGCTTCACGGCGATTCCCGATGTGATCAGGACCGCTTCCAGGAAGAGGAAGACGAAGATGGCGCCGACGAGGTGCAGGTAGGTCTTCACGAGGAAGGACGCGCGGTCCTCCACGCTCGCCTGGGCCGCGCTCCCCCCGCCCGCGTATGCCTGCGGACCCGGCTGCCCCCCTTGGGGGTTCCAGCCACCTTGTTGCCAGTTGCTCATGGGGCGTAACGTCCTGCCGACCGGCAGTGGTGTCAACTGGGGCCCCTGGGCCTCACGCGCCCAGTCGAGCCTCACGGAAACGCTCTCGCTCTCCCCACGACGACCTCTCGTGCTCCTCCGCCTCACGCTCTTCTTCCTCGTCACCACGACCATCTGGGCGTTGGCGCACCTCTACGTCGATCGACGCCTGCTCGGCCGCTGGGATCTCGCGCCGCGCCGTCGTCGTCGCGCTCGCCTCGCGCTCTGGGGCCTCTTTGCGCTCGCGCCGCTCGTGATGAGCCTCGGGCGGGTCTTCGTCGCCGAACCTTGGCTCGCGCCGCTCCAGTGGATCGCCTTCACCCACATGGGCCTCTTCTTCCTGCTCTTCTCCCTCGTGCTCGTGGGCGACCTCGCCGCGTCGGTCGCGAAGCTCGCGTTCCGGTGGCGCCGGGTCGAGCCCATGGACCCGGAGCGGCGCCGCTTCCTCCACCACGCGACGAGCGCGGGCATGGTCGGGGCGTCCGGCGTGCTCGGGGCGTGGGGCCTGGTCGAGGCGGTGGCGGAGCCCGAGCTCGTCGAGGTCGACATCCCCGTCCCGAACCTACCGCCGGACCTGGACGGTTACCGCATCGTCCAGCTCAGCGACATCCACATCGGGCCGACGATCCGCGGGGAGTTCCTCGCGCGCGTCGCGGCGCGTGTGAACGCGCTCGAGCCCGACCTCGTCGCGGTCACCGGTGATCTCGTCGACGGGCTCGTGCCATCGCTGGGCCCCGAGGTCGCCCCGCTCGGAGCGCTCCGCGGGAAGGACGGCGTCTATTTCTGTACGGGCAACCACGAGTACTACTGGGACGCCGAGGCCTGGTGCGAGGAGGTCGCGCGGCTCGGGCTGACCGTGCTCAACAACGCCCACCGCCTCGTCGAGCGCGGGGGCGCGCGTCTGCTCGTCGCGGGCTGCACCGACCACACCGCCCACCAGATCCTCGAGGCGCACCGGAGCGATCCCGCGAAGGCGAAGGAGGGCGCGCCACCCCACGACTTCTCGATCCTCCTCGCCCACAACCCCCGCAGCATCGACGCTGGCGCGGCGGCGGGCTTTGACCTGCAGCTCTCTGGGCATACGCACGGCGGGCAGTTCTTCCCTGTGAGCCTCTTCGTGGGCTTCGTACACCCCTTCAGCGAAGGGCTCGGCAAGCGCGAGCGGACGTGGATCTACGTGAACCGCGGGACGGGCTATTGGGGCCCACCGAACCGCGCCGGCGTGCCTTCGGAGATCTCCCTGCTACGCCTCGTTCGTGCCTGAGGTTCACTCGATGCCGACGCGCGCTCTCCTCCTCTCTCTCCTCTTCGGCGTCGCGACGGCCTGCACGTCGACCCCAGCCTCTGCGCCGACCCCCGAGGTCGAGGCGCCCCCCACTCCCACCGAGCCGCCGCCGGCCGAGATGAGCCTCGTCGACCCGAGCGAGCCACCCGAAGTGGAGGCCTTCGCGCAGGCGCCGGACGTCAACCTCAACACGCTCTCACAGCGGCTCCGGGCGCTCGGCGTGCTGATGCAGGAGATGAAGCGCGGCGCGGCAGCCGCCGCCGAGACCGAAGAGGGCGAGTGCGAGAAGGCCTACGCCTCGGTGGTCGCGGCGATGGCGATCTCGTCGCGAGGGATCGCCGCGATGCCCGGCGGCGTGAGCCCGCCGCGCTGGGAGGTGATGCGGCGCGAGGAGTACCTGCGCGTCTGCGCGTCGCTGCCCGAGGACCTGCGCGCGTGCGCGCGCTACGACTATCGCGCCGACCACCGCGGCGAGTGTGTCCGCGCCGAGCGGGAGGCCACCGAGGAGCACCGCGACCTCTTCAACCGGATGGCGCGGGCGATCCGTGAGGACGGCACCCCCGTCAACCCCTCGCAGCGCCAAGGCGCCCCGCCCCCCGCCGATCTCCCGACCAAGAACTGAGGCCTCCGCGGCGGCCTCGGACACGGGCTCGGACACGGCCTCGGACGCGGCCTGGGGTCAGGGCGCCGGGTCCGCGGCGGCGGGGATCGTCCGCGCCATACGCGCGGCGCTCAGGGCGAAGAGCGCGAGCGCGAGCGCGGCGACGACCGAACTGAAGCCGCGGAAGAAAGCGAGCCGAGTCGCGTCGGCCGCCCCGAGGTCCTTGACGAGCTGCACGACGACGCTCCCCGTGTAGCCGAGGGCGTCGGCGAGCTGGATCGCGAAGACCGCGTTGCCCGCGACGCCGGTCACCGCGACGAAGCGCTCGAAGAGCACGGTGTTGTAGGGCACGTAGACCAGGTAGCTGCCGAGGCCCGTGACGAGCATCCAGGTCGCGCCATCGATCCCCCCGTGGGAGAGCAGCCACGTCGAGCCCCCGATGAGCGCCGCGCCCGCGCTCATCAGCGCGTAGGTCGCGAAGAGGCCGGCGCGGTGCCGCCGCACGAGCCCGAGGAGCGCGAGGCTGACGAGCACGCCGAGCGCGACCGGGACCTCGGTCTCCGTGAAGATCGCGGGGGCGGCGCCGTAGCCCAGCTCGTCGAAGAGCTCGACGCCATAGTTGTCGCGGAAGTCTCGGTAGGCCGTGACGGCGACGTAGACGACGAGGAGCGGGGCGAGCGCGGCGCCGTGATCGCGCAAGAACGCGCGGCGCATCGCGGCGTCCATCGGTGGGCGCGCCGAGCGGGACGCGACGTCGTCCGCGGTCGGCGGCGGGAGCCGATCGAGCAGCCACACGGCCAAGAGGAACCCGGGCAGGAACACCGCCCCCGTGGCGAAAGGCATCCACGCCTCGCTCACGTCACCCTCGCGCATGAGCCACCGCCCCGCGTCCTTCACGACCCCGCTCGCGACGATGAACGAGGTCGCCAGCCCCGCGAGCAAAGCGTCCGAGGTGCGGCGGCCTTCGAGGTAGCGGACGACGATCCCCCAGACCATCCCGAGCGGGAGGCCGTTGGCGAAGATCGCGACGACCTTCAGGTCGCCGGGGAGGACGGCGAAGAGAAGCAGCGCGAGCTCGGAGGCGAGCACGAGCGTCACGAGCGCGCGAGCTCGCCGGCCGTCCGGGAGCGAAGGCGCCACGCCGACCCCGACGTATTTGCTCAGCGTGTAGCCGACCAGCTGAGCGATGACGAACGCGGTCTTGAGCGCGACGCCGCTCGCGAGGAAGGTCTCGCCCTCGAAGCTCGCGGCCGCAAAGGGCTTTCGGAAGGCGTACATCCCGAAGTAGGTCGCGAACGCCACCGCCGCCGCGTAGAGCGCGAAGACCCCTCGAGGAGCGCGTTCGAGCCAGCGGGTCAGGGCGTCACCGAGCACGGGCGCACCATACGCGAGCGTCGTGCGCGACGCTCGGAGCCGACGTGTGGCGTCTGCGCTGGAGTTCGCGTGGCCTTCCAGAGCGGCGTCAGGCTCATGGGAAGCCGATTCGGCTCACGTCGTCGACGCGTCCTGGTCGCGCGCGGGTTCGGGGGAGAGCGCGTCGCGGACGGCCTCGAAGCTCGGGCGCATCGCGTCGGCGAGCAGCCAGGGGTCTTCGAGCACGTCCTGCGCGACCATGAAGCCGAAGTCGACGTGGCCCCGGTAGCTCATCACCGTGACGTTGAGCCCCGCCCCGTCCATGGCGGGGCCCATCGGGTAGGCGGCGACGAGCTCCATGCCCGCCAAGTAGATCGGCACGGGGGGACCAGGGACATTGGAGACGATCAGGTTGTGGATGGGGCGGTGACGCTCGGCGAGGCGCAGGCGCGTGTAGAGGTTCGCCGCGAGCGAGAAGGTGGTCGTCGGCGCGAGGTCGGCCCACTCCTGGATGAGCGCGCCGCCGAGCGTCTCCTGCTCCGCCTTTGCGCCGCGCGTCGCGTTCATGATCTGCGCGAGCTGAACCCGGGGGTCCTCCACGTGCGTCGGGAGCGGCACGAACATCGCAGAGACACGGTTGCTGCCGCGGCCCGCGCCCGTCGCCACGGGGCAAGTCGCGACGAGCGGCGTCTCGGGGAGGTCGTCGTGAGCCTCCAGGTAGCGCCGGAGCGCGCCGGTGACGACGGTGAGGATCACGTCGTTGAGCTTGGCGTCGGGGACCGAGTGCTTGATTCGCTTGAGGTCGGGCAGCGGCAGGCGCGCGAAGGCGACGTCCCGGCGCGCGCTGATGGCGTGGTTGAAGCGCGTGCGGGGAGCCGTGAAGGGGGTGCCGCCCTTGCGCTCTTCTGCGGGATCGAGGCGACGCTCGACGACGGTGCCGACGGCCTTGACCGTGCGGCGCGCGAGGTCGAAGAGCTTGCGAGGCTGCGCGAGCCGCGACGCCGCCGAGTGGCGGAGCAGCTCGAGGTCGGGCGGGGGCGGCTCGCTCGCGAGCGGGCGTGGCGGCGTGGGTCCGGTCTCGCGGGAGATGCTGAAGAGGCTCGCGAGCAGGCCGGCGCCCATCATCCCGTCGACCGCGCAGTGGTGGATCTTGGCGACGAGCGCGATGCGCCCCGCCTCGAGGCCCTCGACGACCCAGAGCTCCCAGAGCGGCCTGTCGCGGGGGAGGGCGCGGCTCGTGATGCGCCCGACGAGCGCGCCGAGCTCACGCGCCTCGCCGGGGGCCGGGCATGTGACGCGCCGCATGTGGTGGATGATGTCGAAGTCGGGGTCGTCGACCCAATACGGGTGGTCGAGCCCGAGCGGATCCTCGAGCAGGCGGCGGCGGAAGGGGGGGAGGGCGTAGAGCCGCGCGCGCAGCAGATCTTCGAGAGCGTCGTATCGATAGCCGCCGGGCGTCTCGCTCGGGTCGAGCACGGCGCAGAGCGCCACGTGCATGTGCATGTGCGGCGTCTCCACGTAGAGGAACGCGGCGTCGAGTCCCGAGAGCTGCTCCACTTTGACCTCCGCGGCGCGCGCCCCGCGCCGACCTCCACATCATAGGGTGCGCCACCCCGAAGCGGATGGGCAGCGCGAAACGAGCCCGCCCAAACCCGACGAGCAGCGCTCGGCTCGGGGCGCCTTCGGCGGATGCGTTGGATCCCCGACTCCGCTATGATCCCGATCGAAGGCGCGGGGAGGGTGGCTTGTCCAGGAGCGTTCTCGGGGCGTGGATCGTCGTGATGGGCTTGTTCGGGTCGGGGGTGGCGCACGCCTTCCCGGACTACCCGGAGCGGGTCCCTCACGGGGTCGCACAGGGCTGCATCCTCTGCCACGCGAGCGCGGCGGGCGGTGACGCGCGCAACGCCTTCGGGCTGCGCTTCGCCGCGAACGGATACGTGTGGAACGCGGCTCTCGCGCGACACGACTCGGACGGGGACTTTTGGACCAACGGCCAGGAGCTCGGCGACCCCTTCGGGACCTGGACCCCTGGGACGACCCCGCCGAGCGCCTACCGGGCCAACCCCGGGCAGCCCGGCTCGGTGCCAGCCAACTTCAACCTCTGTGGGAACTCCGCCTACAACGACTGCACCGCGAGCGGCTTCGGGGGCACCTGCACGGACACGTACAACGGCAGCGGGCGGTGGGTCTGCGGTTGCTCCCCCGGCTGGACGGGCACGCACGCGACCTTTGGGACTCGCAACGGACATCGGCGGACGACCAGCCACAACTTCACCACCTCGGGCGCGCGCGACCGCTACGCCATCGTGTCCCTGCTCAGCCGAGGGTGCTGGGACGTCGACGAGTGCGCGAACAACCCGAGCATCTGCGGCCCGGGGAGCTGCTCGAACCTCGAGGGCACGTACCGGTGCAACTGTAACTCCGGCTATCGCGCGCCCGCGACCGGGGGGACGTGCGCGAACGTCGACGAGTGCGCGGAGACGCCGAGCATTTGTGGTGTGGGGAGCTGCGACGACCTTCCTGGCAGCTATTCCTGCACCTGCCCGATGGGTTACACGTTCGACGGCGTCACGTGCGTCGTCAACAACGCGTGCGTCGCGGGCACCCACAATTGCAGCCCGAACGCCGCCTGCACGCCAGACGGCGACTCGGGCTGGACCTGTGCCTGCCACCCTGGCTACTCGGGCGACGGCCGCATTTGCACGAACATCAACGAGTGCCTGCGGCGTCCGCCGGTCTGCGGCGCCGGCACGTGTCGAGACCTCCCGGGCACCTACGCATGCACGTGCCCCACGGGGTATCGCGCGCCCGCGACCGGAGGGACCTGCGTCGACATCGACGAGTGCAACGAGATGCCGGGCGTCTGCGGCGTGGGCATGTGTGTCAACCTGGCGGGCTCGTACACGTGCAACTGCCCGCTGGGTTATGCGTTCGAAGGAGGCACCTGCGAGGACATCGACGAGTGCGCCACGAGCCCCTGCGGCCCAGGGAGCTGCGTCGAGAACCACCCGCCGCCGGGCTAC
Organism: Myxococcales bacterium; assembly: GCA_019637115.1. Lineage (GTDB taxonomy): Bacteria > Myxococcota_A > Polyangia > Polyangiales > Houyiibacteriaceae > JACKEH01. The sequence continues at coordinate 10,988 of JAHBWH010000224.1, forward strand.
CGGTGCGCGTGCAACCTCGGCTACGAGTTCAACGGGGTGACGTGCGTCGACGTGGACGAGTGCCTCAACCCTGAGCTCAGCCTGTGCTCGCTGAACGCGGACTGCGAGAACCTCGTCGGCAGCCACCGTTGCATCTGTCGGACCGGGTACCAAGGGGACGGCCGCGACTGCGTGGACGTCGATGAGTGCCTCGATCCCGAGCTCAACGAGTGCGACGTCAACGCGCGCTGCATCAACGACGTCGGCTCGTACCGCTGCGAGTGCCGGAGCGGCTGGGAGGGCTCAGGGGTCACCTGCGACGACGTCGACGAGTGCGCGCGGGGCACGCACGGCTGCCGGATCGACGAGCGCTGCGTGAACCGGATCGGCGCCCCGAACGAGTGCGTCTGCCCGCCGGGGACGACCCGCGAAGGGGAGGCGTGCGTGCGCTCTTGCGGCGACGGACGGCGTACGCCTGGCGAGGCATGCGACAACGGGCCCGACGACGGGGACGGGTGCAGCTCGACGTGCGAGGTCGAGCCTGGCTGGGCGTGCGCCCACCCGGATCCCGAGGGCCCGAGCGTCTGTACCCAGACGTGCGGCGACGGCCTCGTGAACGAGACCGAGGAGTGCGATACGGGCGACGCGCGCTCGGACACCGAGCCGGACGCCTGTCGCACGACGTGCCGCCTAGCGAGCTGCGGCGACGGCGTCGTCGACTCGGAGGAGGAGTGCGACGAGGGGGTCGCCAACTCCGACACCGTCCCGGGCGCGTGCCGCACGAGCTGCCGCCGCGCGTACTGCGGCGACGGCGTGGTCGACGACGGCGAGGTCTGCGACGACGGCAGCGGCGTCTGCACGTCCTGCGCACCGCCGGACGCCGGGGGCCTCCCCGATGGCGGCGTCGAGCCGACGCCCGACGACGAGGGCGGCTGCGGCTGCCGCGTGGTGGGCAAGGCGCCAGCCTCGAGCGCGACGTGGTGGCTCCTCGCCCCGCTCGCGCTGCTCGCCTGGCGCCGCGCCCGGCGCCCCCGGCGCTGACGAACCCGCGTCCGAGTCCGGTTCCGAGTCCGGTCCGAGTCCGGCTCCGAGTCCGGTTCCGAGTCCGGTTCCGAGTCCGGTTCCGAGTCCGGTTCCGAGTCCGGTTCCGAGTCCGGTTCCGAGTCCAGTCCGGTTCCGAGTCCAGTCCGGTTCCGAGTCCGGTTCCGAGTCCGGTTCCGAGTCCGGTTCCGAGTCCGGTTCCGAGTCCGGTTCCGAGTCCGGTTCCGAGTCCAGTCCGG
>JAHBWH010000225.1 GCA_019637115.1 Myxococcales bacterium
CTCGACGTGTCCGGCAGGTCCGGGAGCTCGTCGAGGTCGAGCTCGGGGAGCTCCGGGAGCGATGGGATGTCAGGGCGAGCGGCTTCGTCGTCGAGCTCGACCGGGATCGAGCGCGGGCGGGAGGGCGTCGTGACCTGGTGAGAGAGGATCCGGAGGCCGGCCTGGTTGTCGCGGAGGAAGACGACCTGGAGGCTCCCACGAGCCATGCCCCCTTCATCCTCGAGGAGGAAGGTCCCCACGCGACCGACGGTGAAGAGGCGCCCCGAGACCTCCACGCGCAGCGTACGTCCCTTGGCGAGCAGGATCGGGTATCTCGCCGCCTCCTGCTCTCCCTCCCACAAGATCTCGACGATCGCGCTCGTCATATTTTTCCGATTGTACGGGACAAATGTGGCACGAGGGAAGTAGGTGGCCCCTCGCCCGCTCTCACCACCGGCTGAGAGGCTCACCGCCGTCGCGCGCCTCGAGCATGGGGGCCTCGCCCTCACACCGACCGCCCGAGGGGCTCGCGCCGCCATGGCGCGTCTGCGGCAGCGCAGGCCTCGTCGTCGCTTGCCTGCTACGAGGTCGGTGGATGGGTCACGGCCACGGTCACGGCGAACGACGGCGCCCCCGCTCGGCGGACGCGGCGTCGCGCGCGTTGGCCGTGAGCGCGGCGCTGCACGCCGCGTTCATGGTGGTCGAGGCGGTCGTCGGCTGGTGGACGGGCTCGCTCGCGCTGCTCTCGGACGCCGGCCACATGCTCTCGGACGTCGGGGCGCTCTTGCTCGCGTACTTTGCACAGCGGCTGCGCGAGGTCTCTCCGAACGACTCGTACACCTTCGGCCTGCGGCGCCTCCCCGTCCTCGGCGGGCTCGTCAACGGCATCAGCCTCTTGGCGATCGTCGTGCTCATCGTCGTCGAGGCCATCGATCGGCTGGGCGCCCCCGAGCACGAGATCCTCGCGGCGCCCGTGCTCGTGGCGGGTGTGATCGGGCTCGGCGTCAACCTCGTCGGCGCGTGGCTGCTGCACCGGAGCGGTGACGAGAGCATCAACGTGCGCGGCGCGCTGCTCCACGTGATCGCCGACGCGCTCGGCAGCGTCGCCGCGATCGTCGCGGCGATCGTGATCCTGCTGACCGGTTGGAGCCCCATCGACGCGATCGCGAGCGTGGTCATCGCGGCGCTCATCCTCGGGGCGAGCCTCCCGCTGCTGCGCGACGCGATGGGCATCTTGCTCCAGCGCGCCCCGGCCGGGCTCGACGTCGCCGCCGCGCGGGCGGCCATCGCGGCGGTCGAAGGCGTCAGCACACTGCGCGACCTCCACGTGTGGCAGCTGGACACCGGGCAGACGGTGGCGAGCGCCGTGATCCTCAGCGAGGTGGGCACGCTCGAGGAGGCGGCCGCGCTGGCCGACCGGATCCGCCAACGTCTCCACGACGAGTTCCACGTGGACCACGCGACCCTCGAGATCCGCCCCTCGAGCGCGCCCGCTCCCCACCACCACTTCTGATCGGCCGGTTGCGCTCCGGTCAGGGGGCATTCGGCGTCTCGGGAGGTGACTCTTGCGCTGCGGGGGGCGTGTCGCCGCCGCCGTGGACGCCTTCCCGCAGGGTGCGCGGCGATGCCAGCGCGCGTCCGAGCTTGTCCATCGGCAGCCGCTGCGCGCCGTAGATGCCGCGGTGGCCGACGAGCAGGTACGAGAGGACGCAGACGATCAACACGTGCGGCAGCACGCCCGCGCCGAGCATCTCGACCGTCATGATCGAGAGCGCGAGCGGCGCGTTCGAGGCGGTCGCGAAGACGGCCGCGAGGCCCACGCCAGCGCCGAGCTCGATGGGGATCCCGAGCAGGCGCGCGAGCACGCTCCCGAGGGTGGCGCCGACGAAGAAGAGCGGCGTGACCTCGCCGCCGAGGTAGCCCGTGCCGATGGTCACCGCGGTGAAGAGGATCTTCAGCGCGAACGCGTACATCGGCAGCGCGGGATCGTCGAAGGCGCGGACGATCATCGGCACGCCGAGCCCGAGGTAGTCGCTCGTCCCGACGAGCTGCCAGAGGACGACCAGGACGACGCCGCCGCCGAACATCCGGAGCGCGAGGGTGCGCAGCCAGCGCGTGCTGAGCTTCTTGACGAGGTGTGTGAGCTCGACGAAGGCCGTCGTCGCGAGCGCCATCGCGATCGCGACGAGCACCCACTTGCCCATCAGGAGCGGCGTGAGCGGCACGTGAGGGGCCGCCGTGTACACGGTATGACCGATCCCCCACGCGTGGCAGACCTGGTCGCCGACGAGGGCCGCGATCATCGCCGGCACGAGAGCTGCGTAGCGGAGGTGGCCGATGACGACCATCTCGAGCGCGAAGACCGTCCCCGCGACTGGCGTGCCGAAGACGGAGCCGAAGCCGCCCGCGATGCCGGCGGCGACCAGCTGCTGACGCAGCGGCCCCGTGACGCCGACGCGCGCGGCGACGTTGTCCGCCATCGCGGCGCCCATCTGCACCGCCGTGCCCTCGCGTCCGGCGCTCCCGCCGAAGAGGTGCGTGAGCACCGTGCCGACCAGCACCATCGGCGCCATCCGCAGCGGGATCGTGGGCGTCTCGCGCTCGTGCGCGGCGTCGACGACGAGGTCGGTCCCCGCGCGGATGGGCTCGCCGAAGCGATCGTAGAGCCAGCCGATCGCGAAGCCCGCGACCGGGAGGGCGAAGACGATCGTCTCGTGGGTCCCACGAAAGCGTGTCGCTTCGTCGAGGAGCCAGAGGAAGAGCGCCGAAGCGCAGCCCGCGAACCCGCCGACGATCGCGCCGAGGACGGACCACTGGCCCAGGACTTCGAGGAAGCGCCGGGGGGATGTTTGGTGAGGACCCGAGGTCATCGGCCGAGCGCGCTCTCCCGCGCGCGGGGAGGGTCGCGGCCAGGGCCGACAGGGTCAAGTCGAAGGCGGGAGGCGCTCGCGCCATGGAGCGTCGGGTCGCACCGGCGAGCCTGCGGATCGCCTCGCGCGCTCGAGGTCGCGAGTGGGCGCAATCAGCCCGCAACCGCGGGTTGGTTCGCGTGGCTGCGGGCTGCTACGAATCGGCCGCGGCAATCGCGCCGCGTGGAAGACACGGTCGTGGGCGGCGATCGGACGCGGGGGCGGCGAAGCATGAGCGTCGAGAGTCGAGCGTGGCGTCCGGAGGCGGGACAGGTCATCGCGGGCCGCTACCGGCTCGAGCGTCAGCTCGGCGCCGGCGGCATGGGCGTGGTCTTCGCGGCGACGCACCTCGTCACGCACGAGGAGGTGGCGCTCAAGCTCATGCTGCCGGAGCTCGGGCACCTCACGGAGGCCGTGCAGCGCTTCTTGGGCGAGGCGCGCGCGGCCTCCCGCATCCGCCACCCCAACGTCATCGACATCCGGGACGCGGGCATCCACGAGGGGGCGCCCTACATCGCGATGGAGCTGCTGCGTGGCGAGGACCTCGCCGCGAAGCTCGCGCGGGAGGGGGCGCTCGACGTCGGGGTCGCGCGCGAGCTGCTCATGCCCGTGCTCGACGCGCTCGAGGCCGCGCACGCGGCGGGCATCGTCCACCGCGACCTCAAGCCCGAGAACATCTTCCTCGAGGAGGACCCGCGGAGCGGGGGCGTGCGGCCGAAGGTGCTCGACTTCGGCATCTCGAAGCTCGCGTCGCCGAGCGCGCCGGCCGGGCGCCTGACGCAGACGGGCGCGATGCTCGGCACCCCGCTCTACATGGCGCCCGAGCAGCTGCGAGGGGCGCGCGACGTCGACGCGCGTGCAGACCTCTACTCGCTCGGGGTGGTCTTCTTCGAGCTGCTGACCGGGCGCGTGCCCCACGAGGCCGAGAGCTTCGGGGAGCTCGTCATCACCGTCGTGACCAAGGACGCGCCGCCCGTCTCGTCGCTTCGCCGCGGGCTCGGCGTCGAGGTCGATCGCGTCGTCGCGCGGCTCCTCGCGCGAGACGCGAACGCACGCTTCCCAGACGTGCCGGCGGTGCGCGAGGCGCTCCTCGCGCTCCCCGCCGTCGCCGCGAGCCCGACGCCAGGGGCGGCCAGCTCGAGGCCGCAGGACACGGGGCCGCTCGGCGCGTCGGCGGCGGGCGTGGCGTGGCCGCCGCTCGAGGGCGCCGCCCCGCGCGACCCCTCGTTCGGCGGCGCATCACCGACTGGACCGGCCGGATGGGCGCCCGACGCGCCGTGGCAGGTCACGCCGGCCTCGGCTGGCACGCCGCGTTGGATCCTCGGCGCTGCGATCGGCGCGGCCATGCTGGGTCTCGGGGTGGTGTCGACGTGCGTCTGGTTCGTCGTCGGTCGAAGCGACACCTCGCACAAACCGCCCACGGTCGCGAGCGCCCCGCTGACCCCCACGACCACTGCCTCAGCGTCGGTCGCGCCGGTCGACCTGGACTCCTCGGCGGTGTCCGGCGCCGTGCCTGGCCTCGCGCTCGCGAGCTGCGTGACCGAGCACGACGCGCTGCACGCTTCGCTGGTGAGCCACCTCGAGGAGGCCCGCGCGCTCCGGGAGCGAACCGCGTTGGTTCGGAGAGCGGCGGGCGACGCCGCGGGCTGCCGGCGGGACCTCGCGGCGGCCACTCCGGCGGAGCGGGAGGTGCTCGAAGGGTACATCGACGCGCTGGAGCGATTTCAGCGCGCCTGGTCGGCGGCGCGCGAGCTCGCGCGGTCGGTCCACGGCCCCTCGACCCTCGATCCTCCACCACCAGACGCGACGCAGCGCGTCTCGGTGCGGGTCGCCAGCCTGCGCGCGAACGGCGTAGCCGACAACCTCGTCCGGCGAGCCGTCGATCGGCACATGAGCGCGCTCCGGGTTTGTCACGCGTCGGTCCCGGAGGCCCCTGCCGGGGTGATGGTCGTCCATCTGGCCGTGGGAGCGCGGGGGACCATCGAGTCGCGGAGCTTGGTTCAGACGCAGCTACGGACACGGGCCACGGAGGTCTGTGTGCTCGACCTCATGCGCGCGTGGACCTTCCCGGCGCCCGACGAGGGCGCTGGGCAGGTGTGGCTCGGCCTCGAGTTCCGCACGCGGTGACCGCGCGATCTACTGGACCATGATCTGCCGGTGGTAGCGCGCGGCTTGAGGGCTGGTGGGGAAGCGCGCGACGATCTCGCGCATCACGCGCTCGGCCGCGGCTCGGTTCCCGACGGCCTTTGTGGCGATCGAACGCAGCGCCGGACCCGAAGCCGCGTGGTGCGCGAGCTTCAGGAGTCGTGAACCAGCGAGGGCGCGGGACGTCCCCGGCGCCGCGCGTCGACGGCGGCGCTCGCGCTGCGACTCTCCCCACGCGCCAGGCGAGGGACGGGGCGCCGCGGGGGCAGGGGCGCGGCCGAGAAGATCTCCTCACCCTCCTCTGGGCCGCGCGCCGCGCGCGGCCCAGAGGAGGGTGTCGCGTCTCTGCCCGCGAACCCGCCCCCGCGGCGCCCCGTCCCTCGCCGTCTGGATCGGCTGCCTCAGCAATCACCCGTAGGGGTCAGGGGGTGAACGCGTACGTCTCAAGCGGCTCCGCGAGCGGCCCCGCGACGCGCTCAGTCCGTCGCGAAGCGCAGCTCTTCGAGCGCGTCTTCGCGAAGCGTGAGGAGGCGGCCGCGCAGGTGCGGCGGCGTCGCAGCCTCGAGGCCGAGGTACTCGCCCTCGTCGAGGCGCTGGAGGAGCGCGACGAGGTCGGCGTCATCTTGGTGTCGACGCCCCATGAGCTTCAGGCGCGCGAGGCCCGTGAGCCCGACGACGTCGGGCGCGGTCTCGCTGACGTCGAGCGTCGTGGGATCGGGGTAGACGTCCTCGCCCCGCGGGATCGCATCACCCGCGACCAGGAGGTCGACGCTGACGCCGGTCGACCGGTGTCGGAGCCGTCGCGCGGTGGCTCGCTCGAAGCCGTGCGCCTCGCATGCCGCGTCGAGCGCCTCGAGCGCGTCCGCAGGCACGAGCACGTCGATGTCTTCGGTCGCGCGGACGTAGCCGTGGTGGACGACTGCGACGCCGCCGACCAGACGGTAGGGCACACCCGCTGCGGCGAGCAGGCGTCGCAGCTCTGGTAGCGCGTCGTCCAGGGCGGGCACGTCGGGCTTCATCGATCCCACGAAGCGACGGATGCGGCTGAGCGCGGCGACCGTCTCGTCCATGCGCCCAGCATATCATCCTGCGAACCCGTCCGAAGGGCACGCGGCCGCGTTCGAGTCGACCCCGAGGGGGGTCCCTTGGTAACCTGAGAGCCGATGCCCCTCGATACTGAGAGAATTCCGCTGACCCACATCCCCGCGGAGCGACCCGTGCAGGAGTGGTCACGTTGGGGAGCGCTGAGGAGCCCCAAGCAGCTCAGGCGTCCGCAGCCCCCAGGCACCCTCGACCAAATCGAGTGGAGCCACTCGTTCTTGTACGCGGGACCTTGCTGTTATGCGGCCAGCGTGGCGGGGCAGAGCGCGATGTACTTTCGGCCCGAGGTCGAGGCGGTCCTCGATGGCGCCGTGTGTCCCTTCGACACGGGCGCATGCCGGCCTGCGCGGGATGGGGGCCGCCTCCAACCCTATGCGACGCAGGACGACGAGGCGGTGTGTGTGGCGCAGATCGAGGCGTCGTCGCGCCGAATGACCGGGTGGCGGGGTGAGCTCGAGCGATGGCTGCACGCCTGCTGCACGCCTGCTACTCGCAACCCGACCGCTACCTCGAGACAAGCGATGATCCGTTCGTCGATGGGGCGCCGGACCGAACCGAGCCCCCCGAACTGCTCGAGCACAACGGCGAGCGCGGGCGGGCGAAGCACGACCGGTGCGCGGACCGTCGGGCGTGGACTTGGGAGCTTCGCTCGACGGAGCCGGTGCCCTTCGACCAGCTCGCCCTCATCCACGTGCAACCCAATCAGTATCGCGACGCGCGCGCGTTCGTCCGGGACCTCGGCGCGCCGGGCCGACGGATTCGGATCGAGCAGACGCGGGGCGGAGCACCTGCAGGGACATCGACCTTGTATCGGCAATCGAACGTCATGTTGGGAATCTTGCTCTCGGAGAAGGGCGAATGATCTCGATCCCCGTGAGTCGTCTCCGTGTCGTCGGCTACGAGGGGAGCCTGTCGCCGCATCAGACGCCAGCGCGACAGCTCCCGCTCTTCGCCGACGCGGAGGATCGCGACGTGCGATACCGCGTGGTCTCGTGGCGCGGTGACGACGTCGTGGTGGAGCCGGTGCGGGACGGTGACTTCACGCTGGTGGACGAGCGGGCCCCCATCGCTTCTGCTTTCTTCGTGGTGCTCGGGGCGCAGGAGCGAAAATATCGGCGGTTGCTCGACGAAGCGTTGCGTTCCTGCGAGCTCGAACCATTGGAGTGGGCGGAGCCGCTGACACACCTCTACCTCGCGCCCGCGGACGCGGAGCGCGTCTGGGACGCGATCCGCGACGTGTCGTCGGAGCGCGTTTGTCGGGCCGCGCAGGGCGGGGCAGAGCGAGAGGAGCTCGAGGAGCTGGGCTGGTGGCTCTACGCCGCCGCGATGGACGCCGCCGAGGTCGCGCTCGCCGGACGCGCGCTGGAGCGCGCGGGCCTCCAGGACGCTAAGGAGATCGCCTTCGATGGGTTTCGGCGCCTGGACGGGGTCCGACGGCTCGAGCGGGCCGACGCGGAGCGGGTGTGGCGCGAGACGACGCTCCCCTCTCCCGTAGGTGGCAGCGCCTTGGCGAGGCCGCGCGACAGGATACGGCAGCGCGCGACGGTCTCGAGGAACACCAGACGGAACTGGAGACTGGCCGCGTGAGCGAGATCATTCGTGTCTCGACGTCGGACCGCGGGCTCGACTTGGTGCTCGGTGGGGGGCTCTGCGCGCTGCGCCGTGGAGCCTACGCCGAGCCGAGCGGGAGCCTCTTGATTCGAGGAGGCGCTGGCGCTGGGAAGACCGTCCTGTCGCTGCAGATCGCGATGTCGGTGGCCAAGCGGCTCGGCGGAGACGTCGTGTACGGCTGCGTCGAGCTGCTGCCCGTGGAGCTGCAGGCGCAGCAGGCTTCGATGTGGTCCGCGGGGGCGCTCCGCATCATCTCCGCGGACGCCGAGCACGAGCCGCCCTTCGCGGGGGTCGACCCCAGCGCGTCGCACGTCCTCGCGGGGCTCCTCGACCTCGGCACTGGAGAGCACGAGCACGAGCACCTCGGGGACGCCGTCCTGGGCCTCCTCACGGCGAGTCGCGCCTCGGGCGCGCGGCCGAAGGTCCTGGTCATCGACTCGCTCGTCCACGGCTACGGGCTCGCGGCGACGACCCCGAGGGCCGTGTCGGATGGGCTCGTGAAGCTCGCGGCAGACGAGGGCCTCTTCCTGATCCTCGCGGAGGAGGCTGGGGCAGACCCGGGTCAGTGGCGCTTCGCGGTGGACACGGTGCTCGAGCTCGAGCACGGCCCGCAGCGCAGACTCTCGGTCGTCAAGCATCGCTTCGCGGCCAGTGAGGTCGGGCCTCATCCCTACGTGATCCAGGCGCGGCACGGCCTGCGTTGCCTACCGATCGCGAGCGCCTATCTCTCCGGTCATGCGCGCGAGGTGCTCGAGTGGGCGTCGGGCGCGGCGGAGCACGCTTGGGGCTTTCGAGGCGCGGAGTCGCTCCCGCCACCGTCTGGGCTCATCGCGGTCTGCGGAGACGACCCGTCCACCACCAGAGCCTACGCCCGGTTGATCGCGGCGGGCGCCCCCGGGTCCGAGCTCGTCTTCGACTGGGGCGCCGGCTCGCCCGAGTCCGGAGCAACGACGGCTGGGTCGCACGACGCGCGATTCGTCGTGCTCTCGGACCCTGACCTCCAACCGGAGATGTTTCTGGCCCTCGCCCGTGAGGCGCTCGATGACTGTGGGCACGTCGCGCGGGTCGTCATCGGAGACCTCGCAGCGCTCACGGCGTACGCGCACGCAGGCGGTCTCCGCCGCGCCATCCTCACGCTGGCCGAGGCGCTCCGTCGGACGGGGGTTCCGGCCGTAGTCTTCGAGACGGAGCGTGAGCAAGGGGTGCTCCCACGCTCTGCGCTCCTGGGGTGGGCCGACGTGATCATCGACATCCTGGACGAGGGCGAAACGCACACCCTCACCTTCCGCGATCGCTCGGGTCGTTGGGCGCCGCTCACGCGGCGGCAGGAGCAGCTCGGGGCCCTTCGTCCGGGAAGGCCCTAGGACGCGCGGCCCGGGGCGGCCACGAGTCGTCGCATCTGCGCGACGACTCGGTCTGCCAACGTGCGAGATGGCCTCAGGCGTGGGCGCTCGGGGCGGTGGCAGGGAGCACGTGCATCTCGACGCCGCGGAGCTCGGCGATGACGTCGCCGGCTTCGTCCAAGAAGACGAGGTCCGAGATGCCCTTGTCGGAGCGGCGCTCGCGGCCCTGGAGGACGACGCGGACGTCGCCCTCGATGAGGCCGGCGCGGAGGACGTGGAGGGCGCCGATGGCGGTCGGGAGCGCCGCCGCGCCGGTGCCGCCGGTCGTCCAGAGGAGCGCGAGCTGGAGGCCGCCGTCGAGGAGCGCAGGGTCGAGCGCGTAGGGGCCCGTCCAGCCCTTCGCCCCGCCGCCGACGAGCGTGGCCGTGAGGCCCTGCTCGCTCATCGCGGGGGCGCCGTCGATGACCTGGAAGGCGTCGCCGTGGAAGAGCGCGACGCCGTCGTAGACGACGCCCGTGAAGGGCACGAGGCCGTCGGGGACGGGCAAGAGCGGCAGCGGCGTCGGGTGCGCGCGGAGCGCGTGCACGACGGCGCCGTAGCGGCGCTTGCCCTCGTGGTCGAGGAGCGCGGCGACGAAGATGACGCCGTCTCCGTTGGAGCGCTGGTCGAGCGTGATGGCGAAGCGGTCGCCCTCGGCGTCGAAGCGCTGGAGCGGGATGCCACGGAAGACCTTCACCTCTTCGCAGCGCGCGAAGACGAGATCCGGCCGGCTCGCGTGGACCGCGCGGGCGAAGAGCTCGAGGACGAGCGCGACCGGGACCACGGGCTCGCCCTTGACGCGGTGGTGGTCGATGGCCGGGAAGCCCCTCCGGTCGAGGACGAGGTCGTAGCGGAAGTCGCGGCGCGGCCCCGCGTCGCCCGCGAGGGGCTCGGGGCGTGGCTCGCCGCCGAGGACGAGCTCGACCGAGACCTCGCCGGCGCCAGCGGAGGAGGGCGCGGCGCCCGCGAGCTCGTCGACGAGCATCTGCGCGCCGACGTCGAGCGGCAGGAGCGGGACGCCGAGGCGCTCGAAGTGCGCGCGGAGCGCGGGCGTGACCATGCCGCCCTCCCACGGGCCCCAGCCGAGCGAGCGGCCGAAGAGGCCACGCGCGCGCGCCTCGGCCGCGACGACCTTGCTCAACGTCTCGTTGGCCATCGCGTAGTCGCACTGGCCGCGGTTGCCGCAGCGGCCAGCGACGGAGGAGAACGCCACGAGCACGCTCGGCGCGTCCTCGCGGGTCGCCTCGAGCAAGCTGAGCAGGCCGCGCACCTTCGTGTCGAAGACGAGGTCGAACTGCTCGGGCGTCTTGTCGGCGATGAAGCGATCGGCGAGGAGCCCCGCGCCGTGCACGACGCCGGTGATCGGGCCCCACTCGCGGCGGATCGGCGCGAGCGCGGCGCGCAGCGTGTCGCGATCGGCGACGTCGGCGGCGACGTAGCGCGCCTGTCCGCCGGCCGCCTCGATCGCGGCGAGCGTCTGCCGGACCTCGCGCGCGCTCAGGATGCGCCCGACCTCGCGGCCGAGGTCGGCGGGGCTGACCTTGCGGCCTTCGGCCTGCGCCGCGGCGAGGAGGACACGCTTGAGCTCTGCGTCGGTCTGCGCGCCCGCGCACGCGGGCGGCTCGTCGGCGAGCGCGGTGCGCCCGAGCAGCACGAGCTTGCAGCGCGTGGCCTGCGCGAGGCGGATGAGCGTCGCGGCGGTGACGCCGCGCGCGCCGCCAGAGGCGAGGATGACCGAGCTGGCGTCCACGCGCGGCGCGCCGTCGTGCGTGACGACGTCCGCGGCGAAGCTCACGAGCGTGCGGCGACGACCCGCGGCGTCGAGCGTGACCTCGAGGCCTCCGCCCGAGAGCGTCTCTCCGGGCCGCCCCAGGGCCACGCCCGGGCCGCCGTGGAGGAGCTCTTGCGCGAGCTGCGCGGCGAGCGCGTCGGCGTCGCGCCCCGCGCGCTCGAGATCGATCGCGCGGAGGGCGGCCTTCGGCCACTCCTGCGCGGCGGTCTTCACGAGGCCGGGGAGCCCGCCGAGCCACGCGCGCTCACCCGCGCCGCCGAGGCCGAAGTCGCCGCCGGTGTCCTGCACCGTGACGAAGACGCCGCCATCCTCGGCGAAGCGAGGCGCGACGGCCTTGGCCGCGAGGAAGGCGCGGCGCTGCACCGCGAGCGCGTCGTCGATCGTCGGCACCTCGGAGAGGCCCTCGAGGAAGATCACGCCGCCAGCGCTGGCCGGGACCGCGAGGGCGACCTCGACGGCCAAGCCGATGACGCGGAGGTGTTCGGCGAGGCGCGGGGCGACGCCGCGGCCGTCCTCGACGAGCACGAGCGGGTGCGCGGGATCGCGCAGGTCGAGCAGGCCCGCGAGCGCGAAGCCGGTCGCCGGCGCGTCCACGAGCTTCAGCGCGTAGCGACGGGCGTCGGGCGCGCCGGGGAGGGCGCTCGGCGCGGCGGTGGCGACCTGCGGCGTCGTCGGGGTGGCGACGTCCATTCGGTCGACGATCTCTTGGAGGGTGCGGAGCTTGCCGAGCTCCGCGGGGTCGACCTCGGGGAGGCCGGGCGCGCGCTCGCGCATGGCGGCGAGGATCTCGACGCGCTTGATGGAGTCGACGCCGAGGTCTGCCTCGAGGTCCATGGAGAGCTCGAGCATGTCGGCGGGGTAGCCGGTCTTGTCGGCGACGATCTCGAGCATGAGCGCCTTGAGATCGACGGAGGGAGCGGCGGTAGCGGGAGCGGCGGTCGTGACCGGGGCGGCAGCGTGGTCGGTTGGCGCGAGGTTCAGGGCCGGACTCGGCGCGACCGGGAGAGCGACGTCCATGCGGTCGACGATCTCCTGGAGGGTGCGGAGCTTGCCGAGCTCTGCGGGGTCGACCTCGGGGAGGCCGGGCGCGCGCTCGCGCATGGCGGCGAGGATCTCGACGCGCTTGATG
>JAHBWH010000226.1 GCA_019637115.1 Myxococcales bacterium
AAAATCGGCGGCCGGTTTCATCCCTATGGCTCGCCCGGGCAGGGCGGTCAGGAGCTGAAAAGATGCTCAGCCGTTCTCGCAAGCCGCCCTACCGGACGGCGCGCAGCGAGCGCAGCGAGCGGAGGCTCGTGAGAAGAGGGCGGCGAGCGAGGCTCGTCGAGAAGCTGACCCGAGGTCGCAGAGCGTTCGGGCGGACCCAACCAGACGCGGTCTCGAGTGCGCGCCCGATCCGCTGACGCATACTGCGCGCGACCTCCGTGGACCGCTCCCCCAACGTCCTCGCCGCCGCCGGGCCGACCTCACGTCGGCGTGCGCTGCGCTGGTCCGCCATCGACGGCGCGCTCCATGCGGTCATGCTCGGCGCGAGCGAGACCTACCTCGGTGCGCTGGCGGTGGAGCTCGGTCACCGCGACGTCGCGCTCGCGGTGCTCGTCACCGTGCCGCTGCTCTGCGGCGCGCTCGCCCAGCTCGCGACGCCCCGCCTCGTGCGCCTCGCCGGGAGCGAGCGGAGGTTCATCGTCGCCTGCGCGACGCTGCAGGGCCTCGCGCACCTCGGCTTCCTCGCGATCGCGCTCTCCGGCTCGTCGAGCCTGCTGGCGCTCCTCGCGACCAAGATCGTCTACTGGGTGAGCGGCGCCGTCATCGGGCCGGCGTGGAACGCCTGGATGGTGCGGCTCGTGCCACCGAAGCTGCGCGGCCCCTACTTCGCGCGCCGCAACATGCTCACGCACGCGGTGCTGCTCGTCGCGTTCCTCGGGTCCGGGCTCTGGCTCGAGGCGGAGCGCCAGCGCGTCGGCGCGGCGCTCGCCGGCTTCGCGGCGCTCTACGCGCTCGCGCTCGTCGCCCGGTTGGCGAGCGCGCTCGCCCTCTCGCGGCAGGCGCCGTTCCCGGCGTCGGGGCCCGCGAAGCCGCGGCCCGCGCTGCGCACGATCTTGTCGGCGGGGCGGTGGCGGGTCGCGCTCTATTGCGCGGCGATGCTCTTCGGGGCGCAGCTCGCGGTGCCCTTCTTCACGCCCTACATGCTCCGCGAGCTCGGGCTCGACTTCACGGAGTACGCGCTGCTCTCGAGCGTCGCGATCTTCGCGAAGGCGGTGGCGTTCCGCGCGTGGAAGCGCGCGCGACTCGAGCCGCTCTCGATGCTCGCGGTGGCGGGGCTCGGCATCGCCGCGGTGCCGCTCGCGTGGGCGGCCTCTCCGAACCTCGGCGTGCTCGTGGTCGCGCAGCTCCTCGGCGGGGCCGCGTGGGCGGGCTACGACCTGGCGAGCCTCGAGCTGCTGCTCGGCGACGCGCCCGACGAGGGGCCGGTCGAGTTCTTCGCGCTCGTCGGCAGCCTCGTCGGGACGACGCAGCTCGTCGGCTCGCTCCTCGGCGGGTGGGCGTTGCGCAGCGCGTTCGCGTACGCCGACGTCTTCGTGCTCTCGGCCCTCGGGCGCGGGATCGCGCTGCTCTTCTTGTTGCCGCTGCTGCCGGTGCGCGCGTCGCTGCGTCGCGTGCGTGTCGCCGTGCGCTTCATCGGCGTGCGGCCGAGCTCGGGCGCGGTGCCGTCGACGCCGCTGCCCGAGGAGGGGCCGGACGAGCGGGAGTGAGCGTTGCGGGAGTCTTGGGCTGCGTCTGTGTCCGAGTCCGAGTCCGAGTCCGCGACCGTGTCCGCGACCGCGACCGCGACCGCGACCGCGACCGAGTCCGCGTCCGAGTCCGCGTCCGAGTCCGCGACCGAGTCCGAGTCCGCGTCCGAGCCCGTTCCGTCCGTTCCGTGTCCGCGTCCGCGGTGTCTGGCGGTCCAGGCTCGGTCGCGCTCGGACTCAGCGCGCGACGAATGCCGGGCCGAGCACGACGTGGTGGGTCGCGCTCGACGCTTCGCCTCGCGGGACGGGCGCGCCGACGCTGAGGACGGCGCGGTGCGTCGCGGAGCTCGCCTCGCCGCCTCCGCTCGTGACCGAGTAACCAGTCGCGGTCGGACTCGGAGGTGGCCCCGAGTCGCGTGGGCCCGCGTCGCGTGGGCCGCCGTCGACGCCGAAGCCGCCGCCGTCGAGGTTGCCCGAGTCGGGACCCGCGTCGCGTTCCACCGTCTCGTCGTCCCCACCGCACGCCACGCCCAGCGAGAGCGCGGCGATGTAGAGCAGCGTCCTCATGCGTCCTCGCGACGGCGTCGCCAGCTCGCCCAGCCGAGCGGGAGCAGCAGCGCCCCGAGGGCCGCGCCACCGAGCCATGGGCTCGTCGCCGGAGGTGCGCCTCGTTCGAGCTGCGCCAGGCGCTGCTCGAGCGCGTCGAGCCGCGCCCGCTCGTGGTGCAGGGCGCCCTCGAGGGTCTCGATCTCGCGAGATTGCGCGTTCACGGCCTCGACGAGCACCGGCACGATCGAGGCGTACGCGACGGAGTGGAAGCCCTCACCGTCGGTCGACACGGCCTCTGGAAGGACCGAGGCGACCTCTTGCGCGAGGAAGCCGACCTGACGGCCCTCGTCGAGCTCGCGCGTGGGGTGCTCGTCACGGCGCCAGTCGAAGCGCACGCCGCGCAGCCCCGCGAGCACCGCCCGCCAGTCGTCGATGCGCGCGACGTTGGTCTTCAGGCGCGCGTCCGAGAGGTTCTGGTACGCCGAGGTCCCCGCGACCGAGCCGTTGACGTGCAGGCGGTACGCAGGGCTGCTCGTGCCGATGCCCACGTTCCCGGTGTCGCCGACGACTCGCATTCGCTCGATCGGCTCCGTGCCCAAGATGCTGGGGTTGCCGGCGTAGAGCTCGATGTCGCCGTTGCGGACCGTCCCACACAGGAACTGCGTGATGTTGATCCCCGCTTCGATCCGGACGCTGTTGCGGGCTGGCGTCTGGTTGGGGCAATCCGCAGGTCCGGAGACGTTCGCGTTCCCCGCGCGGAGGATCAGCTCGCCTCCCTCGACGCCGACGCCGTGGCTGCTCACGCTGCCGCCCGCGTGAATGACGAGCGAGCGACCGGACGCGTTGGCGTTCTCGATGCCGATGACGCGGTCACCCTCGCGCGAGAAGAGGACGTCGCCGCTCAGCCCGAGCGTCGCGCCGCCCGACGGCGCGCGGAGCAAGCCGTTGTCGATCGAGAGGTCGTCGTCGACGCGCGGATCGGTGCCGTCGGAGAAGTACGATGCGCCGAACCCTTGTAGGGTCCGCGCGTCGCCCGCGAAGGGCGCGTAGGCGGAGAAAGGCACGGTGGCGAGCGGGAGGCGAGGGCTGAGCTCGGCCCCTGCGCCGACCTGCAGGCCGAGGAAGAGCCCGTCGGGCGCGTCGAAGACGAGGCTGAGCTCGAGCGTCTCGACGGCGCCGAGCTGCGCCGAGAAGACCCCGCGGGAGATCGAGAGCGTCTGCGTCTCTTCGAAGAGCAGCACGCCGCCGGTCAGGGCGTCGTAGAGGCGGAAGGTGACGGCCGTGGCGCCCTCGACGGGCACCCCCGCCGCGTCCGTCAGCACCCCTTGAACGGGGATCCGCGCGGGCGCCTGCGCCAACGCGGCGCTCCCCATCATGGCGACCCAGAGCATCACGAGCGCGCGCTTCATCGTCCCTCCTCCACTCGTCCTCGATGGAGGACGTCTTTGGTGAGTGACGTTCGCACGCTCAGCGGTTCCCCGACAAGCCAGCTCCAGCGGACGAGCTCGCGGAAGCGGACGGGACGGGGAGCCGGAAGCGGACCTGGACGCGGACGGGACGGGGAGCCGAAGCGGGCCCAGACGCGGACGATGGAGGACCTGAGCGGGGCGGTGCGGGCGCGCGGACCTGACGTGGCCGGGCACCTGGGCGTCGGCGTACGTCGTGGAGGAACCGGTCGCCGACGCGGCCCTGGCCGTGGTACTCCTCCTCCTCCGATGGCGACGGGCGCGCGCGACGTCTACGCGAACCTGCTCCGGGATACCCGGGGGTTGCGGCGTGATCAGTCCAAGGCCCGCGAGGCCTGGTACGAGCGCCTCGCGTGGGAGGACAAGGAAGAGACGCTCTTCGAGCTCGAGATGCTGCTCAAGGGGCTCGCCTGCTTCGCCAACCCGCGCAACCACCCCGGACGCCCAGGGCTCGAGCCGCCCGCCGCGCACGACTTCCGCGGTGAGCTGCAGGTCCTGCACGACGTCCTCGGTCAGTCGATCCACTGCGTGCGTCAGCTGCTCGGTGATCGCGATCGCGCCTACGTCTTCGCGCGCTACCTCGAGACGGTCCTCCCCGAGGACACCGTCCGCTCGCGGCTGCTCAAGGAGCAGCTCTCGCAGGACACCCCCGAGGAGTCGCTCCTCGTCCTCCGCAACACCTTCACGTCGTTCTCGGACATGGCCGAGGGTCTGCTCCGCCTGCCGCGCGTCTCGCATCGCCTCTACGACGGCTTCGTCGGCACCGTCGTGCGCGAGATCGGCCGCAACACCTACTTCGATCCGCTCGTGGCCCTCGAGTTCCGCCCCGAGCTCGATCGCCTCCGCCACCCCGAGGTGCTCGAGCGCCTCCACCGCTCGCACGAGGCCGCCCACCGCGTCGTCACCGTCGCGTTCCTCGCGCTCTTCCGTGGGCTCCGCTACGCGCGGCTCATCGACCAATACGCCGCGGACCCGCGCACCGCGCGGCGCGCGTACGCCATCTTGGCCGTGTTCCGCAGCGACCTCCGCGCGCTCGCGCGTTTCCTCGGTCGGCACGCCGCCGACCACATGGCAGACACCTTCGAGCGCCAGCTCCTCGCGGTGCCGGCGAGCGTCATCCACGAGGCCCACGACGGGCTCTCGCACCAAGCGGCGCACCTCGTCAGTTTGCGTGGAACGCTCGAGTCGCTCGCCAACGGCCTCCGCGTGGAGATCCGGAAGGTCTTCGAGCGCGAGATCCCCGCGCTCGACGCGAGCCTGCCCTCAGGCGAGCTCGGCACCCAGATCGTGCTCGCGACGGCGTCGTTGCGCGCGACCCTCCACCACACGGTGCTCACGCTCTGCCGCGAGCTCGCCTCCGACACGCCGCTGCCCGAGCTCGCGAGCGACGCGGTCGCGCAGCGCGACGCGAGCGATCGCTTGCGGCGCGACGTCTGGATGTTCCTGCAGGTCCTCCGCGCCTTCCTCGCGAAGGCCGAGGTCGCCAAGGGCGACCCGGACCAATGGGCGAGCCACGCGAGCTTCCACTTCGTCCGCGAGTTCCTCGACCACTTCCGGGCGATCGGCTTCCAGCTCGTCCGCGCCAGCGACTACGGTCACATCGACCGCTTCCTCGCCGCGCTCGAGGCGCTGCGCGACGTCGACCTCCTCGAGCCGAACCGCCTCCGGAGCGCGGTCGACGAGTGCGCCGCGTTCTTCGTCTTCCTCGACGGGCTCTTCGCGCAGATCAACCGCCGCAACGAGCTGCAGGGGGTGCCCTTCGACAAGAAGAGGGCCGCCGAGACGCTGAAGATCTATCTCGGCGCGGCCTGAGCACACATCGAGCGGGGGGCGACCAGCTCGGGTGTCAGATGCCGCGAGGCAGCTATGAAGATCGAGGAGCTCGTTCGTCAATCGTTGGAACAGGTCGCACGCACTGGCGCAGTCGACGCTCACGTCTCCGAGAGCGCTTCTTCCTGGATCCGACAGTGGTCATCGCGATGCCGCGAACGGGACGCGTGCCCGCGATGCCTCGATGCCGCGATCGACCGCGCGGCGTCAGGTCGTTGGCGCGAGCTCGTCCGAGCCGATCCGCAGCGGCAGCGCCATGCCGTTGAAGTAGCGCTCCACGGCGCACAACCAGACGATCTCGACGATCTCCCGCTCGTCGAAGGAACGCCGGAGCCGCGCGAAGGCGTCGTCGGGGACCCGCAACGTCTCGTGCACGATCGCGGCGTAGGCGAGCGCAGCGCGGGCCCGCTCGTCGAAGCACTCGGCGTCCTCGAAGTCGCGCACGCGCGCGAAGCGCTCGCGCCCGATGTGCGCCCTCATCGCCTCCGCGAGCGTGAGGTCCGCGCAGAAGGTGCAGCCCGCGCGA
This sequence comes from Myxococcales bacterium, assembly GCA_019637115.1. Taxonomy (GTDB): domain Bacteria; phylum Myxococcota_A; class Polyangia; order Polyangiales; family Houyiibacteriaceae; genus JACKEH01. The sequence goes on from JAHBWH010000226.1 coordinate 5,937, forward strand.
CTCGCGAGCGCGAAGCGCAGGAGGTGGGAGAGCTCCGGCCCGATGCGCAGCCAACGGCTCGCCATCACGAAGCCGAGCGTCATCCAGACGAGCGCTGGCGCCCGCGCGTACACGACCCCGAACGCCGTCGGGACGCGGCCGTAGCGCCTGCGCATCGCGCGGAAGAGCAGCCGCGAGACGAGGCCTCGCGGCCGCTCGAGAGGCGGGAGCGGGAGCACGCCATGCTCGGAGCGGCGGGTGGGATCGGCGTCCGCGTGGAGGGGCACCGACGAGCTGTCGCGAGAGGTGATGAACTGGCTCATGCGACCTTCACGAGCGGGCCCACGCTTTCGTTACGCGGCGCGGACGGGAAGAGCGCGGCGCGAGCGCGAGCGCGAGTCCTCCAGGCGCGGGTGGGGCTGGTCGTCCCCTCGGCCGACGAGGGCGTGTAACGTCTGGCGAGGCCCGATCGTGACACCGGTGTCACGACCTCGGCGCGAGGCGCCGTGCGAAGGAGTCAGATGCCCACGAGCCACCACGTCCTGAAAGACGCCGAACGCCACCGGCGGGCCCTCTTCGGGCTCTGCTACCGGATGACCGGCTGCCCCGCGGACGCCGAGGATCTCGTCCAGGAGACCTTCCGACGAGCGCTCGAGCGCCCTCCCTCGGACCTCGACGCGCCGCTGCGGCCGTGGCTCTTCAAGGTCGCGACCAACCTCTGCATCGACGACCTCCGGCGCCGCGGGCGCTACTTCGGCCCTTGGCTGCCGGGCCCCGTGCCGACCGAGCAGCTCGTCGACGACCTCGAGCCCGGACCCGAGGCACGCCTCGGGGTGCTGGAGAGCGCGAGCGCTGCGTTCCTCCTCGCCACGCACGCGCTCGAGCCGCGCGCCCGCGCGGTGCTGATCCTCCGCGACGTGCTCGGCCTCTCCGCCGCCGAGGTCGCCGACCTGCTCGACGTCCGCGAAGGAAACGTCCGCGTCCTCCACCACCGCGCCCGACGGGCGATCGACGACGCCGAGGTCACGCTCCCCGCCGACGACGCGCCGCACCGCGAGGCGCTCCGCAAGCTCCTCTTCGCGCTCGGCGCCGGAGACGCCGCGGCGGTCGCGACGCTGCTCACGGATGACGCGGTCGCCACGCACGACGCGAACGGGGAGTACGTCTCGGCCGTCCGCCCCATCCGCGGCCGCGACGCGATCCTCGCGTTCTACGAGCAGCTCCGGACGCTCACGCCGATGCCCATCCACGTCGAAGAGCGCAGCTTGAACGGCCTACCGGCCATCGCCCTCCGCTACCCGGAGCGCCTGCCCCGCTACGCCCGCCGCGTGGTCTTCACGCTCGACGTCGCACCCTCCGGACGAGTGCGCGCGCTTGGCGTGGTCGTGGCCCCTCGCAAGCTCGCCGCCGTGTTCACGGACGAGCGCTGATGGCTGCGCGCCCTCACGACTCGTGGCCTCCGCAAGCTCGCCGCCGCGCTCACGTTACGCCTCCTCACGGAAGCGCTGGTTTTCGGCTTTCACTCCCGCGTCAGGGTGAACGCGTCGCGGTCGGGGGCGCGAGGCTCAGATGGGCGCGGTCGGAGCGTTCGTCGTCACGCCGGCGCCGAAGAACGTGCTCGCGCCCGTGTCGCCCGTCACGCGGGTCGCGCGACCCGTGTCGACGTCGATGACGTAGAGCCAGCCGAGGCTGTTGAAGCCGTAGAGGCGGTTGCGCCAATACGCGAGGCCGAAGAGGCGCGTCGTCCCCGTCGCGCCGACCGGCGTCGCGACGCCCGTGCGGAGGTCGACGCGGATCAGCCAGTCGCTCGTGAGGTCTTCCCGGAAGGCCGTCACGAAGGTGCCCGCGCCGAGCACCGAGACGATGTCCCCCGAGGAGCCGAAGCCGTCCGAGAACTGACCGATGGACGCGGACGCGCCCGTGGTCGGGTCGACGCGGTAGAAGTCGCCCTCGGCGTTCGCGGCGATGAGGACCTCCGAGCTCGGATCGAGCTCGCCCGCCGGCGCGAACGTCAGCGCGTTGAAGCGCGCGAACGCGCCGTCGCCGAGCGAGCCGACGCGCGTCACGACCGCGGTGCTCGGATCGACGCGGTAGAGGTCCGTGAAGCTGCACGTGTAGAGGTTGCCGAAGCCGTCGACGGCGAGGTCGGTCATGTCGTCGGCGGGAGCGCCCGCGGCGTCGACGAAGCGGCCGACGAACGAGACCTCGTTCGTGCGCGGGTCGAAGCGGTAGAGCTCGCGCGGGGAGTGCGCCCAGACCTGGACGTCGTCGAGGCCATCGCCCGCGTCGAAGGGCGGTCGGATGGTCGCGTCCACCGCGCCAGCGTCGTCGGCGGACGCTGCGTCCGGGGAGACGCTGCTGTCGGGGCGGGCCGCGGGGCGGCGGTCGTCACCGCCGCAGCCGAGGGAGACGAGCAGGAGCATCGAGAGGAGGAGCGCGCGCATGGTGCAGCCTATATGGCGCGGCCTCGTCGGTGACGCGCTTTCACCTCTTACGCCAGCGTCGTCGTCGACGCACCGAGGACGGCGCTCGTCGTCTCGTGCGAGGCGGCTCGTCCCGTCACGCGCGCTCGGCCTCGCTTCGCGTGCGGCCGGTCGTCCCGTCTGGCGCGCTCGTCGTCGTGTGCGCGGCGGTTCGTCGCGTCACGAGCGCTCGGCCTCGCTCCGCGCGCGGCTGCCGCGCTCGGCCTCGCTCCGCGCGCGGCCGGCGCGCTCGGCCTCGCTCAGCGGAAGCTCTCGATGAGGTCGTGCACGATGGGGCTCGACCAGTCGAAGGCGCCGTCGTAGCGGAAACGCACGAAGCCCTGCCGATCGATGATCCACGTCTCGGGGTAGAGCTTGGTCCCGAACATGCCCTCGACGACGCGCTTGTCGGGGTCGAAGACGTGGCGCAGGGCGGGATCGGCGGGCAGCACGGTGCGCACGGCGTCCCAGCCCGCATCCGTCGAGACGGCCACGACCGCGACGTCGTCGCCCCAGCGCAGCTTCGCCTGCTTCGCGAGCTCTTCGAGGGAGGGCATCTCCTCGAGGCAGGGCGGGCAGGTGATGCTCCAGAAGTTCAGCACCACGACCTTGCCGCGATGCTCCGCGAGATCGAAGTCGTGGCCCCAGCGATCTTGGAGCCGGAAGCTCGGGGCGCGGCGATGCCCGCCCAGCGGGTTGTAGTAATGCGGCGTGCCGAGCTCGGGCGGCGCCGTCCCCGCCGCGAGCGCGTCGTGGTGAGCCGCGAGCGCCTCGTAGCGGCCGTCGCCGATGATCGAGCGGATCACGGACTCCCGGCTTCGGCGCGTGCCGTCGGCGAAGGCGATGCCGAGCATCACGACCAGGGGAGCGCCGACGGCGACGACCAGACCGACGGCGAGCAGCTCTCGAGACTTCATCGTTGCTCCACGTGACCCTTCGACGGGTCCCAGCCCGCGAAGGGATCGGCGACCTCGGGCGGTCGCACCTTCTCGCCGCCCAATCGGAAATAGGGCCCGTGCTCGTCTTCGTCGAGGACGACCGAGAGCCGCTGCACCGCGTGGTCGTCGAAGCGCGCGGGCACGCGGCCGCCGCGCACGTCGCACCAGAGCGCGTCGCCGGGCCCGAGGCGCAGGGTCGACGGATCGAGCGGCTCGTCGAGGTCGCCCGAGAGGCGCAGCGTGGCCGCGTCGCCCTGCACCTCGACCGAGCGCACGAAGTAGGGTGGCCCCTCGATCGCGACGAAGGCCCAGTTGATGTCGTTGATCAGGCAGAAGCGGCCGTCCGGCGCGCGGTCGATCCATCCGTCGAAGGCGCGCTCGAGCGACGCCTGGTCGAGGCGCTCGTCGCCGTTCCACCAGCGACCCTCGGCGTCGCGACGGATCGCCGTCTCGCGCGTCAAGCCACGCCGGAGCATCTCGGCCGGGTCCATGGCGGTGGCTTACCACGAAACGCCCCAGAGGCCCGATCCTCGGTCGGGAGCGGCGCGCGAGAGGGCGTTGCGCGAGCGTGGGTGAGGGATCAGGCTCGGCGGATGGCGCGCCTGCGCAGAGCCGGTCCGAAGCCGAGCCATTACATCACCCCCGAGGGTTACGAGCGCTTCCGCAAAGAGCTCGCGCGGCTCTGGCAGGACGAGCGGCCGAAGGTCGTCAAGGGCGTCGCGGAGGCCGCGGCCGAGGGGGATCGCTCCGAGAACGCCGAGTACATCTACGGCAAGAAGAAGCTCCGCGAGATCGACCGGCGGATCCGCTTCCTCTCGACGCGGCTCGACGTGCTCGAGGTGGTGGACCCGAGCGAGCGGCGCAAAGAGCAGAGCCGGATCTACTTCGGGGCCTGGATTCGGACCGAGGACGAGGACGGCGAGGAGCGCGTCTACCGGATCGTCGGCCCCGACGAGCACGACATGCACCCGGCGTACGTCTCGATGGACTCCCCGATCGGTAAGGCGCTGCTCGGGCGGCGACTCGACGACGAGGTGACGATCCGCCGGCCCAAAGGGGATCTCGAGGTCACGGTGGTCGAGATCGCCTACGAGCGCTTCGCGGACGTGCCGGAGGCCGCGCCGGTCGACAGCCGCGGCGCGCTGGCCAAGCTGCTCGAGGCGAGCGACGATGAAGAGGGTGACGACCTCGACGGCGAGGACGACCCGACGGAGTGAGGGAGTCAGGTGATCGACATCGACGAACGCGAGCCGGACGAGCTGGATGGGGACGCGACCGACCCGGGGATCGCGCTCCCCGACGAGGCGAGCAGCTTCGACGAGGAGCGCACCGACGTCGGTGACCGTGATGGCGGTGACCGCGACGCCGGCGACCGAGACGAGGCGGGGTCGACGTTGATCGACGAGGAGCCTCCCAAGCTGGTCATCCCGTGGGAGCAGCTCTCGCCCGACGCCCTCCAGGGGGTGATCGAAGAGCTCGTCACGCGCGAGGGCACGGAGTACGGCGACCGCGACGTCGACCTCGACGAGAAGATCGCCGCGGTCCGGCGGCAGCTCGCGCGGGGAGAGGTCTTCGTGGTCTTCGACGCCGCGAATCAGACCACGAACATCGTGACCAAACGCGCGCTCCGCGAGCTCGGCGTCGAGGAGTGAGCGCGAGGGCCTCGGTCCGACGCCACGTGCGCTCGACGAGCGCAGTCACTCCGGTCCGGGGCCGTCGATCACGGGGCCGTCGATCACGGGGCCATCGATCACGGGAGGGAAGAGCCGACCGAGGTCGAGCTCGATCGCTTCGAAGGGTGGCACTCGGACCTTCTCGTCGGCCGACCAGCTCCCGCAGAGCGTCCAGCGGCCTGCGTCGAGCCTGAGCGCCTCGAGCGTGCCGATCGCGGGATCGAGGATCCAGTAGAACGGCACCCCGAAGGTCGCGTAGAGGTTGGTCTTGGTGACGCGGTCGTGTCGCACGTTGCTGGGTGACAGCACCTCGCAGACCCAGTCGGGTCGCGTCCGGATCGGTCGCTCATCCCACGGCGCCGCCAAGCGCTCGCGACGCCAGCCCGACAGGTCCGGGCGGACGACGTCGTGCGGGCCGAGCTCGACGTCGACCTCGGGCAAGATCCACCACCCGCCCGGCCCGCCTTCGTCGTCGGAGAAGGGCCGGCCGACGTAGCTGCCCACCGTGCGAATCACCCAGCCATGCCGCGGCAAGGGCGCCGGGGCCGCGATCACCTCGCCCGACACCACCTCCGCTCGCGCGTCCTCGGGAAGTGAGCGCAGGTCGTCGAAGGTCGCACGTCGTCGCGCGGGCTCCATCCGCGAAGTATGCCATGCCGCGAGCGCCATGCGGGCCCCCTGCCCACCCCCTTTGGCGCGACCGGCGCGACCGGCGCCGCGGAGCGCCGCCCGCTTCTTGGCGTCGGCCGCGCGCGCGTGCTTCGATGCGGGGGTGCGGCTCCTGCCCCCAAGCCGAGGTTCGTCCCGGGCATCCACGGCCAAGGGCGCGGATCGCGCTCACCGACCTGCTCGAAGAGGCGCTGGCTCGTCCTTCGTCGGCGCGGCCAACGACCTCCGCGCCGAGCACTCATGGCGACCCAGAATGAAGCTCGGTGTGTGGGCGCTCGCCTCGTGGGTGATCTTCGCGTCGGTCGCGCACGCGAGCGGCCCCTCACTCGATGAGCGGA
>JAHBWH010000227.1 GCA_019637115.1 Myxococcales bacterium
GACCGCGGCCACCGAGGCCCCACGAGGCCGCGTCGAGGGGGCGCTCGCGGCGCTCTTCGCGCGCGCGCTCGCGGTCCCGGAGGTCGGGCGGCACGACGACTTCTTCCTGCTCGGCGGGGACTCGCTCGCGGCGCTCGAGCTCTTCGCGGAGATCGAGCGCTGCGAAGGGGTCGCTCTTCCGCTCGCGGAGCTCGTGCGGGCGCCGACGGTGGCGGGGCTCGCGGCCCGGCTCGAGGCGCTGCGCGCGCGGAGCGCCCCCGGAAGCGGCGCGACGATCGAGGCAGGGTTCTCCCCGCTCGTCCCGCTGCGGCGGGAGGGAAGCGCGCCGCCCGTGTTCTGTGTCTGCGGGACGGGCGGCAACGTGCTCGGCTTCCGCCCGCTCGCCGACGCGCTCGGCCCGGCGCGTCCTTTCTTCGCCTTTCAGATGGCGGGGGTGGACGGCCGCATGTTGCCCGACCCGCACATCGAGGTCATGGCGCGGCGGAACGTCGACGCGATGCTCGCGCACGCGCCCCGCGACCCGCTCCTGCTCTGCGGTTATTCGGGCGGCGCGGTGATCGCCTTCGAGATGGCGCACCAGCTCCGGCGGCGTGGTCGCGACGTCGCGCGCCTCGTGATCCTCGACTTCCCCCTCGACGCGGTCGCACCCGAGTCCGCGGTGGACAAGGCCGAGCGCCTGAAGACCGGCTTCACCACCGACGGCGCGCGCTTCTTGCTCACGTGGGGGCGCGGGCGGCTCGCGTGGGAGCGCGAGCGCTGGACGCTCCGGGCGGTCGTGGCCGCGAGCCGCTGGGCGGGGCGACCGATCCCGATGCGCTTCCGGGAGCGCCTGCTCAACGAGCACTGGACGCGCGCCCGCGACCACCACCGCCTCGAGCGCTATGCGGGGCGCGTCGACTGCTTCGTGACCGAGGCCACGCGATCGGAGGGCGCGCCGGTCGGCTGGGACCAGGTCGCCGACGAGGTGATCGTTCACGAGCTTCCCGGAGACCACACGACGATCCTGCAGCCGCCGCTCGTCTCGACGTTGGCCGAGCGCCTCGGGGCCGTCCTCACCGTCTCGCCGTGAGGGGACGCGCGGCCTCGCGCGAGCGGTGACCCCAGACCTCGAACGCGGTGGCTTCTCCAGGGGGGCAAGCGTGCTAGGTTCCGCCCGCATCGGCGAGCCCCCGCCGAGGAGGTATGTCGTGGCCGGTTCCGCTCATCGAGGTCTCGAGCACAGCACCCCCCTGCTCTTCGAGCAGGGCAGCCCTGGACGCAGCGCCGCGTCCCTCCCCACGTCCGACGTCCCGGAGGTCGACCCCGACGCGATCCTCGGGCGGCACCGTCGCAAAGAGCCCGCGGCGTTGCCGGAGCTCTCGGAGCCCGAGGCGTTTCGGCATTTCGTCCGGCTGAGCCAGCAGAACTTCGCGATCGACCTCGGCATGTACCCGCTCGGGTCGTGCACGATGAAGTACAACCCCAAGGTCAACGAGTGGGCGGCGCGCTTGCCGGGGTTCGCGCGTCTGCACCCGCTCGCCCCCGCGCACGCGGTGCAGGGCGCCCTCGAGCTGATGTGGCGGCTCGAGCGTGGCCTCGCCGAGGTCTGTGGGATGGATCGCGTCTCGCTGCACCCCGCCGCGGGCGCGCAGGGCGAGTACGCCGGCCTCGCGATGATCCGCGCGTACCACGAGGCTCAGGGGCGGAGCCCGAAGAAGGTGCTCATCCCCGTGACCGCGCACGGCACGAACCCCGCGAGCTGCGCCGCGAACGGGCTCGAGGCGGTGCCTTTCCCCGCCGGTGACGACGGGATCGTCCACGCCGAGCAGCTCGCGCCCTTCATCGACGACGGCGTCGCCGCGATCATGATCACGAACCCGAACACGGTCGGGCTCTTCGAGCGCGAGCTGAAGCGCATCGCGGACATGATCCACGAGAAGGGCGGGCTCGTGTACGGCGACGGCGCGAACCTGAACGCGCTGATGGGGTGGGCGCGGCCGGGTGATCTCGGCGTCGACGTGATGCAGTTCAACCTGCACAAGACCTTCACGACGCCGCACGGCGGAGGCGGCCCGGGGTGCGGGCCGGTCGGGTACAAGGCGATCCTCGATCCCTACGCGCCGGTGCCGGTCGTCGAGCGACGTGACGACGGCTCCTTCGCGCTCGACTACGGCGCGCGCCCGAAGTCCATCGGCCGCCTGCGTAGCTTCCACGGCAACTTCGGCATGATGGTCCGCGCCTACGCCTACCTGCGGGAGATGGGCGCCGAGGGGCTGAAGTCCGCGACCGAGCTCGCGGTGCTCAACGCCAACTACCTCCGCGCGCGGCTCGGCGAGACGTGGCACGTGGCCTACGACACGACGTGCATGCACGAGGTGGTGATCAGCGATCGACACCTGAAGGACGCGCACGTCACGACGATGGACGTCGCCAAGCGGCTCATCGACTACGGCTTCCACCCGCCGACCGTCTACTTCCCGCTCGTCGTGAAGGGCGCGATGCTCATCGAGCCGACCGAGACGGAGTCGAAGGCGACGCTCGACGAGTTCGTCGACGCGATGGCGGCGATCTCGAAGGAGTCCTTCGAGGCGCCCGAGACCGTGAAGGCTGCGCCCCACCTCTCGCGGCTCCGGCGGCTCGACGAGACGAAGGCGGCCCGCAACCCCGTGCTCCGCTGGACCCCGGCCCCGGCGAGCTGACGCGAACTTCCAGGGAGCTGTACTCAGGGCGTCGGCAGCCCGAGCGCGCGCGCGCGCTCCTCGCGGCGCTCCCGAAAGGGCTCCGCGAACGACGTGCGCGGCGCGCGCTCCCACGCGCGCACCGGCAGCAGATCGTGCGCCGCCAGGTCGCGGAAGAGCCGGCGCTCGTCGTCCGGCTCGCGCCGGAAGCCGAAGGGGTTGCGCGCGGCCTCTCCGCGAAGTCGTGGGTACTTCGCGTCGTCTCGCGCGATCAGCGCCAGCAGCTCGTGCCCGCGCTGCCACATCACGCGCACGAAGCGCGGGTCGAAGGGCCCCACCCGCGCGCGCGCCTCGGGGTCGCGCCGCACCCATTTGGCCCAGTCGAAGCCATAGAGGAAGTCGTGCACGTAGCGGAAGCGGATCACGGTCCCGCCTCCGAAGAGGTGTTGGAGGGACGCGACGAGCGCGCTCTCGGCCGTGACCCATGCGGGGCCGTGCTCGCGAGCCCCCGCGGCGAGTTGGGCGGCGAGCGCGTCGAGGTCCCAGAAGATGTTGTCGGGGAAGGCCTCGAGCATCGACTCGGCGATCCGACGCAGCGCGAGCCCGAACGCGACCCGCGGCGCGTCCGGCAGCGCGCCGCCGAGCTCGTCGTAGAGCGTGACGAGCGGGGTCGCGGCGTCGCGATCCGTCCCGAGGGTCGCGCGCGTGGCCCGCGCCTCGTCCGCGCGTGCCTCGTCCGCGCACGCCGCGTTCACGCGCGCCGCGGGCCGCTCGTCGCGCCTACGCGGCGTAGCGTCGATGCGTGCGTCGAGGTCTGCGAGGATGCCGCGAGCGCGCGCGGGGTCGATCTGGCTCATGACGTCGCTGCGGAGCGTGGGGTCGACGGGCGAGGGGCGCATCCGATCGGGAAGGCGACGCTCAGAAAAACATCCGGTGGAAGAGGAGGAGCGCGCCGAGGGCCTCGGTGGCGCGCCAGCTCCCGCGGTGGAGCGCCGCCTTGTAGCGCGCCTGCGCCGCGAAGGCGTTGGTGACGGCGTCGGGGCTGATCGCCCAGAGCTCGCGGAGGCGCACGAGGAGCCAGAGCACCGGCGCCAGGGTCACGACCAGGGGGACGTGGGTGGCGAAGGAGCCAGCGAGGATCCACGCGAGCGCGGCGAGCGCCACGCAGAGCTCGACCAGGCGCCGCGCCAGCGGGTTCCCGAGCGTCGTCGTGAAGGTGCGCTTGCCCCCCTCGCGATCGCTCACCTCGTCCGAGAGGCCGCTGGCGATCGCGCTCGCGAGCGAGAGGAGGACGAGGCCGATGAGGAGCGGCCATGCGCGGGGGAGCCAGGCGAGGTCGAAGGCGCCGAGCCCGCCCTGGAGGTAGGCCTGAAGCCACGGCAGGACGAAGCCGACTCCGACGCCTTCGAGGAGCTCGCCGCCGCCGCGGTAGTTCAGGCGGATCGGGGGCAGCGAGTACGCCGCGAAGAGACCGAGGGCGAGCGCGGTCGCGAGCCCCGCCTGTGGGCGGTTGAGCCAGCCCTCCGCGAAGAAGCCGAAGGCCAGCGCGAGCACGCCCGCGAGCATGCCGGCCGCCAACACGCGGTGGGCGGGGAGGATCGCGTCGGGGATCGTCTTGGGGCTACCGCCGCTCGGGAAGCGGCGGCGCTTGATGGCGTCCACGTCTCGGTCCGCGAAGTCGTTGACGAGCACGATGAAGGCGAGCATCAGGCACGTGAGCGCCATCCCGGCCGCGAGGGGGACGAGGTCGAGCCGACCGAGGTGCGCCGCGCCGAGGAACTGCCCGAAGAACGCGGGCACGAAGAGCTTCGACCAGCTGCCGGGCTTGAGCGCGTGGCGCCAGCGCTGGTAGGAGGTGGTCGGGAGCGCGTCGTTCATGCCCTCAGCTTGCCGCGGCCAGGGCGCGCGAGCCCAGACTTTAGCGTGCGGCGTCCTGCGGCGGTGTCCTGTGGGGTCGTCGTCTGGTAGGCTGCCACCCCGTGAGGTTCTTGCTCTACCCGCTCTTCGGGCTCGGCGTGGTCGGCGGCTACGCGGCGTTTCAGGTGACGGGGGTCGACCCCTTCGCGGCCGGCGTCGAGCGGACGATGGTGCCCCCCGAGGCGCGCGTCGCCCCGGCGGCGACCCCGCTGGTCGGTGCGTATGGCCGCTACTCGCGCGGGTATCGCGTCGGGAAGTGAGCCCGGAAGTGAGCCGCTCGCTCAGCCGTTCGCGTTCTCTTGGCGCTTCGCCTCGAACATGCCCCGGCGGATGAGCACCCAGAAGAACGGGAGCAGCAAGAGCCCGAGCGCGATCAGGAAGAGCATCGGGCTGCGCTCGTGGGCGCGGACGTCCACCGCGACGGCCGGCGGGACGAGGCCGTTGGGGCCGCCGCGTTGGGGGGACGCCTCCCACATTGGCTGGAGCTGCAGCACGTAGGTCCCCGGCGGGACCCGGTCGACGTACGCGACGGCGGATTGCGATCCCTCGGACCAGCTCTCGCCGTCGTGCCCCCGGAAGTAGCCCGTCTCGAGGAAGAAGTGGCGCACGTCGCCGGTGGTCTGCTCGAGGAGCGCGGCCTCGACGCCGACGTATTGGTTGTCGGCGTTGGTCCGCAGATCGAGCGCGAGCGTCGTCGGGCCGCGGTCGACGCGGAAGGGATCGCTCGTGGAGATCACGGGGCTCGTCGGCTCGCCCGCGACGGGCGGCACGGTCAGCCCGAGGCTCGCGACCCGCGGGCGGTCGCCCGCGAGCTCGAAGAAGATGAAGAGCACGCAGAGGAGCGGCAGCAGCAGCCCGGCCACGAGCGAGGCCTTCGCGACCGAGTGGGGGTTCGGCTGGCAGAAGCCGACGCCGGACCTCGGCGGGGTGCGCTCGAGGCCGAAGGCCTTCTGGATCTCGCGTGGCTCGACGTAGCGGCCCGCCGTCCAGTTCACCTCGTTGTCGCCTCGCTCCTCGCTGACCATCAGCGGCGGCGCGATGTAGTCGCGCGTGTAGGTGGTCTCGCCGGCCTCGACCTTCCAGTAGAACTCGCCGACGACGCTCCGCACCGTCACGTTCTGCCCGGAGAAGATCCGGTAGTCCTTCCCGGCGAAGCGGACACGGCTCATCTGCACCGCGACGTCGCCGCTGCTCATCGGCGACAGCCACGTCCAATGACCGTTGTCCTCCATGAGCCAGCGGTATCCGCCCTGACCGTCGACGTGCAGGAGGTACTCGGTCCAGCGGAACTCCTCGCCGTGCGACCACGTCGAGCGCTCCATCACGCCGATGCAGGTGAGCTTCTCGCCGAAGAGCGTCCCCTCGGCACCGACCGGGATCCACGCCGCGCGCCGCGCCTTCTCCATCGCGGCGACGATCTCGAAGTTGCCCTGCCGCCAATCGAGCAGCGCGCCGCAGTGGCCGCACCCCGCGCGCTCGGCCTCTTCGGGCACGGTGAGGGGGACGGGGGCGCCGCATTGGGGGCAGCGGAGCCGAGAGGCGTCGACCTTCTCGACGACCCGCGGGCCGCCCGCGCGGTCGAGGCGCAGCGCGTCCGGCGCGACGACGTTGCCGACGTAGACCGTCGGCGCGCGGCTGCCGTCGCCGTAGTCGATGGTCGCGAACGCGCCGCCGGGGCCCTCGAGGTCGACGTACCAGCCGCGCTCGCCGCCGCGGACGGGGAAGGGTAGCTCGCCCTCGGCGCTGAGCGTCGCAGAGGTGCCTTGCTCGGCGACCGACCAGACGGTGGGGATGCCGGGGATGAACGCCCCTTGGGCGCCAGCCGAGAGCTGCTGCCAGGCCGGCACGGGGGCGGGGAGCGCGTAGGGGGAGGTCAGGTACCAACGTCCCTGCGCCTTGGCGAGCCAGCCCCACACGCCCGTTCGCGTGCTCGAGACGTAGAACTCGTCCCAAGGCCCGCGGCCGTGATCGAGCTGGACGCGGCCGCCGACGACGAGCTCCTCCGTGTTGCCGGCTTGGCCGAGGTAGGCCCGGTCGCCGAGCGCGAGCTCCGGGGAGGTCGGCACGAGGTCCGAGACCTTGCCGATCGACTGCAGATCGCGATCGGTTCGGACCACCGAGAAGCGGCAGTGCGGGCAGACGAGCGCGTAGCTCGAGCCGAGCTTGATCTCGATCGGCCCACCGCAGTTGGGGCAGGGGGCTTGGCGTACGCCCATGCGGTCGACGATACCACCAACGTGGCGATCGTGGTCATCCACGCGGTGGACGCTCGCTCGGTCGCGGGAGCGGGGGCGCGACCTCGTTGGCGTCGGTCACGGCGCGGGCCGCGTCGTTCTCGGTGTCGACGGGCATGCCGAGGCGGATGCGGCGCTCCCGCCATCGGCGCCGGGCCATCTCTCGCATGTCGACCGTGCGATCGGCCTCGTCGACGATCTCGAGGCCGAGGAGCGTCTCGACCACGTCCTCCATCGTGACGATGCCGTCCACGCCGCCGTACTCGTCGACGACGAGCGCGATGTGGTCTCGCGTGCCGACGAGCCGGTCGAAGAGGTGGGGCACGGGCAGCGTCTCGGGCACCACGGTGAGCGGCCGGACGAGATCCGCGATGGGGTGCGCGCGATCGCCGCGGGCGGCGTGCCACAAGAGGTCGTTCTTGAGGACGAAGCCGAGGATGTCGTCCTTGTTCTCGCGGAAGACGGGGATGCGGGAGAAGATCAGCGCGCCGCGATCCGGGGGCTCGTCGACGCCCTCGCGCTGCGCGATGGGGCCGCGGGGCACGACGTCGCCGACCGTCGAGGCCTCGGGGAGCGCGAACATCACGGTGCGCGGGGTCATGATGTCGCGCGTGCGGAGCTCGTTGACCCGGAAGAGGTTCGTCAGGATGCGCGACTCGGACGAGTGAATCACCCCCTGCTCCTCGCCGAGGCGGGCGAGCGCCGCGAGCTCGTCCTTCGAGACGGTGCTCGGCGACGAGTCTCGACCCTTGAGCGCCTGGGTGACGTAGCGCGCGAGCCAGACGAGCGGCGCCATCGACACGATGAGGACGGGGAGGGCGCGGGTCGCGAACGGGGCGATCCGGCGCCAGTGCACGGCGCCGAGCGTCTTGGGGACGATCTCTGCGGCGATCAGGATGAGCAACGTCAGGACCGCGCTCACGACGCCGAGCGCGTGCGAGCCGAAGATCCGCGTCGCCTCCGCGCCGATGCCAGCGGCGCCTGCGGTGTTCGCGATCGTGTTCAGGCTCAGGATCGCAGCCAGCGGGCGGTCGACGTCCCGCTTGAGCTCCGCCAGCTTGCCGCCGAGAGCCGGCCGCTCTTCGCTCAGGTGCGCGACGTACGAGGGCGAGATGCTGAGCAACGTCGCCTCCAGGATCGAGCAGAGGAACGAGCACCCGAGCGCAAAGCCGGTGTAGACGAAGAGGAGGGTCATGGCGCGTCGCCGGCCGCGCGACGGTAGCAGGTCGGCGGCCCTCGCCACAGGGGGCCTCCGCGTCGACTTGTTCTCGCCCGCGCCGCCCTGCTAGAACCACCGGCCCCCGCGGGCTCGTCGAGCCGCGCGGGCGGGATGACACCTTTCGCCGCGGGCAGCCCCCGCATGGAGCTCCGATGACCAAGCTTGCCGATTTCCTCAGCGCCCAGAAGATCGACACCCGCCGCCTGCTCGTGGCCTCGAAGACCATCGAGGCGCTCGGGGACGAGGATCGCGCGATCCGCTTCGCGAAGATCCGCGTGAAGAAGAACAAGGCGACGGACGCGCAGAAGGAGAAGGCGCAGGCCAAGGGCAAGAGCGGCAAGGCCGTCTCGGCCCCGCTCCTCGGCCGGGCGCTCGTCGGCAAGGAGATCCCGAGCGCGGCGAAGACCCGCATCACGCGCGCGGTCAACCGGATCCTCGAGCAGAAGAAAAAGAGCACGGTTCGCCTCGAGGACCTCTTCTGAGGAGCGCGGTGGTGGCCCGTAGGCCCCTCGACGCCGCCGCGATCGACGCCTTCTTGCGCGAGCACCCCGCGTGGTCGCACGAGGGCGGCGCGCTCGTGCGCGAGCACCGTGCGCCGTCGGCGCGCGCGGCGTTACGGCTCATCTCGCGCATCGGCGACCTCGCGGAGGGCGCCGATCACCACCCCGAGCTCGTCTGGGTCTACGACCGCCTCACCCTTCGCCTCTCCACGCACGACGCGGGCAACGTCGTCACCTCGCGCGACACGAACCTCGCGCGGTGCATCGACGATGTGCTGGCCGATTGAGGGCACGACGTGACCGTGGCGAGCGACCGAGTGGCCGTGGTCGTCAACGGGAACGCCAAGCGCGTGACCGAGGACCTCGTCGACATCCTGGACCAGATCGTCGCTTCGGGAGACCTCTTCGTCTCTCGGAGCCTCGAAGAGGGTCAGGAGATCGCCGAGCGAATCGTCGAGCGTGGCTACCCGACGGTCCTCACCGGCGGGGGCGACGGCACGTTCACCCAGATGGTCACCTGGGTGGTCCGCGCCGCGCGCGCGCGGGGAGTCGAGCCGCCGCGCTTCGGCTTTCTCAAGCTGGGGACGGGCAACGCGCTCGCCTGGGCGCTCGGCGCGCAGAGCGGCGTCGTCGCGGATCTCGGGCGGCTGCGCCGCGAGGGCGGCAGCCGCTCGCTCCGCCTGCTCGAGGTCGAGGACGTGATGGCGCCCTTCGCGGGCTTCGGCGCGGACGCGCTCGCGCTCAAGGACTTCAACGACGTCAAGGCGTTCTTCCAGAAGGTGCCGGGGCTCCGGCGCTTCGGCACCGGCGGCCTCGCCTACGCCGTGAGCATCGTCGGCCTCTCGATGCCGAAGGTGCTGGTCCTGCCCGAGCAGCCCGTGATCATCACCAACCTCGGCGCGCCCGCCGTGCGGCTCGGCGCCGACGGTCAGCCCGTCGGCGCGCCCATCGAGGCGGGGCAGGTGCTCTACGAGGGCCCCTCCCGCGGCGTGTGGATGTCGACGATCCCCTACTGGGGGTTTGGGGCCCGCATCTTCCCCTTCGCCGAGGACCGCGAAGATCGCTTCGATCTGCGGGTGGTCGACATCGGCAGCCTCGACGTGGCACGGAACATCCGAGAGATCTGGAAGGGCACCTACCGGGACGCTCGTCTGCACGACTTCCTCGCGGCGGACGTGAGGATCTCGTTCGAGCGGCCGCAACCCTTCCAGATCGGCGGCGATGCCTACGGGACGCGCCGCGAGATCCGCGCGCGCATCACCGAGCCGGTGCGGGTCGTCGACTACTACGCGCCACCCCCCGTCGACTGAGCTGTGCCGGCCGAGCTGTCGGTTGAGCCGTCGTCCGAAAGAAGCTCAGCCGTGTTGGCAAGTCCCTCATCGAAAGCTGAGTGCGCCCAGGTCGGATTCGTCCGGTTCCACCGGACGTGGGGGCCCAGCGGCGCCCGGAGGGCCACGAGACCGTTGACCCGCGTCCACCGGGGCGCGTAGCATCAGCTCGCCTAAACCGGCGAACCGACAGAGGATTCATGCGACGCACGAGCGTGGGGAAGTGGGTCTTGGTGGGGGTGCTCGCGGCGTCGGCGACCGCGTTCGCAGGCACCCTCCGAGGCACGGTGCGAATGGCGGACCCCGCCGACACTCCCGCTGACGAGAGCCCTCCATACTACTGGAGCGTGTGGAACGGCTTGGTCGACCCCGTCGATCCGAAAGCCAGCCCTTCGCGCGAGCTCGCCGTGATCCTCACGGGCGGTCCGGGCGGGGACCCGGTCGGCTGTGAGCACGGCCTGCGCGGCGGCGGCTTCATGTCGCGGACGATGGCGGTGAAGGCGGGCGGCACGCTGCGCCTCGTCAACACCGACGGCTGCTCCCACGAGCTCTACTCGGACACCATCCCCGACTTCGCGCCGCTCGCGACCGCGCCCGGCAACCCCCGCAACGTCGTGGTCCCCGCGGGGGTGCACGAGATCCACGACCGGCTCTACGCGCACGTGCACGGCGTCGTGCACGCGCTCCCCGATCTGGCGGCGTGTGGTCGCATCGCCGACGACGGCGCGTTCGTCTTCGAGGGGGTCCCCGCGGGGAGCTACACGCTGAAGGTCTTGCAGGGCGCGCGCGAGGTCCACTCGGCCGCCGTCACCCTCACCGATGGCGAGACGACGGTCGAGCCCATCGCCGTCGACAACTGAGGTCCACCGATGCTCTCCCGCTTTTGGTACTTCCTGGTGGCGGCGCTCGCGGGCGCCGGTGTCGCTGCGGCCTTCATGGCCCAGGACCAGATCAACCGCGCCGACGCCGCGCAGCTCGAGGATCAGCTCCGGCGCGACCGCGCCGAGCTCGAGCTCTGGCTGCGCTACGACGCCCGCGCGCGCACCGACGACATCGCGCCGATGGCGGCGCACTCGGCGGTCCGCTCCGCGCTCAAGACGGCGAGCGAGCGCCGCGACCGCAGCCGCCTCGACGACTCCGTGCGATCGGAGCTCGGGCAGCGCCTCGCCGAGCAGAACCAGCAGCTCCGAGAGGGCGCCGCGCAGCTGCTCTTCGCCGTCGACGCGCACGGCGAGATCATCGCGCAGCTCGGCGGCTCGTCGCTCTCGGCCGGCGCCGGGCTCGGGCAGTTCCCGCTCGTCCAGCGCGCGCTCCGCGGCTACGTCGGGGACGACGTCTGGGTCTACAATGACGGCGTCTACCGCATGGCCGCGCGCCCCGTCATCGACGGCGGCAAATACGTCGGCGCGATCATCCACGGCGCAGAGGTCGGCGGCGCGCTCGCGCAGCGGCTCGGCAACCGCATCCCGGGCGCCACGCTCGCGTTCTTCTTCCGCGAGCGGATCGTCGGCGCGCACGTCCCCTCGGTCGAGGGGGCGGTGCAACAGAACACGGTCGTCGCGTCGCTCGGCTCGCTCCTCGCCGACGACGCCGCGCTCGAGACGCTCCACGCCGGGCGCTCGGAGCTGCGCGACCTCGAGAACGGTCGGTACGCGGCGGGGCTCGTCCGCGGAGCCGCCGCGCACGCGCAGGTCGGCTACGTCATCGCTCGTGGGCACGTCCCGATGGCGACGCCCGCGGAGCTCTTCCGCTCGGAGGACTCCCTCGACGCGGTGCCGTGGCCGATCGTCATCGGCGCGCCCGTCTTGCTCGGCCTGCTCGGCTTGCTCTTCCTCTTCCTCGAGCTGGGGCGGCCGCTCCGCGCCTTCCGCGAGGCCGCCCAGGCCATCGGGAGCGGCTCGTCGCAGCGCATCGACGAGGCGGCGATGCGCGGACGCTTCCGCCAGATCGCGGCGGACGTGAACGCGGCGCTCGAGCGCGCGCAGGCCTCGGGTGGGAGCCCGAAGAAGGCGAAGGATCTGGACGCCATCCTCGGGCCCGCGGGAGAGGCGTCGAAGGGCTCGTACTTCGGGTTCGCGGGCGGCGGCGAGGACGAAGCGGCTGCGCCCGCGTTCGACGCCCCCCCT
>JAHBWH010000228.1 GCA_019637115.1 Myxococcales bacterium
TGCCAGCGCTCGACCTTCTTCTGCGCGCGCGCCTCGTCGGGCCGCGCGACCGCGTGCGCGGTGTGCGCGAGGTGGATCGCATACACGCCGAGCTCGGTCGTCATGCGCACGATCTCGTCGAGCTTCGTCCCCTTCGGCATCCCCAGCACGAGCACGACGCGCCGCCCGGTCGCTTCGGCGGACGCCCGCGACTCGACGCGCGCGCGCCCGCCCTCGCGCACGACCCGCGCCTCTTCGCCCCCGCCGTCGAAGAGCACGAAGCGCGCTCCGTCGCCGAGGCGGAGCACCTCGAGGTGGTGGAGCACGCCCTCGGGGAGCGCGAGCGT
The DNA here is from genome assembly GCA_019637115.1 of Myxococcales bacterium. Lineage (GTDB taxonomy): Bacteria > Myxococcota_A > Polyangia > Polyangiales > Houyiibacteriaceae > JACKEH01. The sequence goes on from JAHBWH010000228.1 coordinate 327, forward strand.
CTCCCCCACCGGCGCGAGCGCGGGCACGAAGAAGCGGCGCGTCACGGCCGCGCGAGCACGACGGCTCGCCACTCGTTCTCGGCCGTCGTCTCGACGTGCGTGAGGCCCGTCGCGACGAAGGCGTCGCGCACGGCGTCCTCCTGGCCCGCGAGGATGCCGCTCAGCACGAGCGCGCCCCCCGGCGCGACGCGGGCCGCGAGCGGGTCCGCCATGGCGATGAGGACGGGCGCCTGGATGTTCGCGAGGACGAGCTCCCACGCGCCCTCGAGCTCGCGGACGTCGCGGGTGTCGGCGCGCATCCGCGCGGCGACGCCGTTGAGCGTCGCGTTCTCCATCGTCACGTCGATCGCCACGTCTTCGATGTCGGTGCCGTACGCCTCGGCGGCCCCGAGCAGGAGCGCGCCGACCGCGAGGATCCCGCTGCCGCAGCCGACGTCGAGCACCCGCTCTCCGCCGCGGACTCGCGCGTCGATCTCACGCAGCACGAGCCGCGTCGTCTCGTGGATCCCGCTGCCGAAGGCGCCCCCGGGATCGATCGTGAGCACGACGTCGCCCGCGGCCGGCGTGACCTCGCGCCAGCTCGGACGCAGCAAGAGGCGCTCGCCGATCTTCGTCGGGTGGAAGTGCTCGCGCCAGGCGTCTCGCCACTCGTCGCCCACGACGTGCTCCACGCTCGACGGGCGCCCTTGCTCCTCGAGCGCCGCCTGCGCCTCGCCGGCGCTCGCGTCGTCCCCGAACGAGGCGACGAGGAGGGAGGTGCCCGGCGCGGGGGCCTCGGCGCCCGGGATCGGCAGCGTGGTCGCGTCGCGCTCCTCGATGCCGAGCGCGCCGAGCGCCCAGAGGTGGTCGGAGACGAGCTCGACGTCGTCGGCGGAGACGAGCACGTGGACGTAAGGATAGCGAGGCTCGGTCATGGGCGTGCGCTCGGGGTCTTCGACGCAGGATCCGTCGCTCGGGCTCAGTCCGCGAAGAGCGCGTCCCACTCGGCGCCGTAGCGGTCGAGCACGACGCGCCGCTTCAGCTTCATCGAGGGCGTGAGCATCCCGTTGTCGGTCGTGAAGTCCTCAGGGATCAGGGTGAATTTGTGGATCTTCTCGAAGGACTTGAACTCCTTCGACCACTCGGCGAGCTCGCGCGTGTAGAGCTCGCGCACCTTCGGGTCTTCGCAGAGCTTGACGGGATCCGTCGGGAGGCCGTGGTCCTTCGCCCACGCCGACAACGAGTCGAGGTCGGGGACGATGAGCGCCGCGTTGTGGTTGTGGTTGGCGCCGTGGACCATCACGTTCGCGATGAAGGGCGAGAGCTTGAGGCGCTCCTCCAGCGGCGTCGGCACGACGTACTTGCCGTTGATGAGCTTGTACTGCTCCTTGATGCGGCCCGTGATGTAGAGGAAGCCGTCGCCGTCGACGTAGCCGAGGTCACCCGAGCGGAAGCCACGCACGCCGTCCTTCTCGACGAGCACCTTCTCGTTCTCCTCCGGCAGGTGGTGATATCCCTGCATCACGTTGTGGCCGTAGATCACGATCTCGCCGCCCTGCTTGGGGTCGTCGGAGACCGAGAGATCGATGTCGACGAAGACGCCCGGGATGGGCTTGCCGACCGAGCCGATCTTCCGCCCGCTCGGGCAGTTCGCGGTCGCGATGGGCGAGGTCTCGGTCAGGCCGTAGCCCTCGTAGACCATGATGCCGAGGTTGTCGATGAACTCGGCGACCTCGCGGCTGAGCGCCGCGCCGCCGCTGAAGGCGTACTTCAGCCGGCCCCCGAAGCGCTCGCGCACCTTCGAGAACACGAGCTTGTCGAAGATGCCCTGCTTGAAGTCCGCCCACCCGCTGCGCTTGCGCTCCTCGGTGAGGCGCTTGCGGTAGTCGGCGTTCGCGATGGCCGCGTTGAAGAGGGACTCCTTGAGCCCGCCCTCTTCGGCCATCTTCTTGTGCAGGTTGTCGTAGATGCGGTTGAAGATGCGGGGCACGCTGAAGAGCAGCGTCGGCCGCACCTCGGCGAGGTTCGCGACGATCTTGTCCACCGCCTCGGCGATGCCCATCGACGCGCCCATCGAGAGCAGGGCGTGCAGCTCGCACGTCTGCCCGAAGCTATGCGCCCACGGCAGGAACGAGAGCGACCGATCGTCGGGGCTCATCGGGAAGATCTCGTGCACCGCCGAGACGTTGCTCGCGATGTTCTCGTGGCTGAGCAGCACGCCCTTCGGGTTGCCGGTCGTGCCCGAGGTGTAGATGAAGCCCGCGATGTCGCTCGACTCGACCGCGACCACGGGGACCGGCGCGGCCTCGACGAGCTTCGCGAAGGTGTGCTGCGCGTCGCCCTTCGGCGCGCCCTCGAGCAGCACGACGTGCTGGAGCTCGGGGAGCTCGTCGAGGTACTTCTCGATCCCGTCCCGGATCTTCTCGTTCGCGACGAAGAGCACCTTGGCGCCGCAGTCCTTCAGGATGTACGCCCACTCCTTGGCGAGCTGGCTCTCGTACATCGGCACGAACGAGGCGCCGAGGCCGTACGTCGCGTAGGCCGCCACGGCCCACTCGGGCCGGTTGTTGGCGATCATCGAGACCGCGTCCCCCTTGGCGACGCCGAGGCCCGCGAGCCCGCCGCGGGCCGCGTCGACCTGCTGGCCGAACTCGCGGTAGGTCATCCAGACCCACGCGCCATCCTTCTTGGTCCCGAAGAGCGGGCGGTCCGCGAAGGATCGGACGCTCTGCTCGAAGATCTCGACGAGGTTTCGGTACTTCGGCTGGAACTTGCTCATCGGCGTGCTCTCCCTTGGTGCCCGAGGCCCGTAGGCCTGGCGCAGAGCGCGGGCCGGACCCGTGGTGGTGGCGTGGCGTCATCGAGTGCGCCCACCGAGACTCCGCGTCTCCGCGAGGCGACGAGGGTGCTGTAGCACGACCTGGGCCGACGGCCCCCGCCCTCCGCCCCTCCCAGGACCAGAGCCGGACACGGAGCCGGACACGGAGCCCGACACGGGGCCGGCATCCAATCCGACGGTGAGGGCTCACCGTGGTATGAGGCCGGGCTCATGACGCCGGCACACGAGCACGGGCCCCCGCGAGGGGCGGGGCGTTCGGGCCCCCGAGGGATCACCCGGCGGCTCTTCGACCTGGCGCTCCCCGTCATCGGGCTCAACGTGCTCGGCGTGCTCTCCCTCGCCGTCGACACGGCGATGTGCGGCCGGCTCCCCGACGCCCCCGACGCCCTCGAGGCCCTCGGGTTCGCGACACAGATCGTCTTCCTCTTCATGGTCCTGATGATGGGACTCGTCGTCGGCGCGACGGCGCTGGTCGCCCGCGCGCACGGCGCCGGGGACTCGTCGAGCGTCGATCACATCCTGCGACAGTCGACGTGGCTGACGGTGATCGTCGCGGTCGCCGTCGCCGTCGTGGGGAACGCGCTGGCGGCGCCGCTCGTGACCCTCCTCGGCGCGACGGAGCGCTCGCTGCCTCTGGCGCTCGACTACCTGCGGCCGATGCTGGGGCTCACGGTCTTCTCATACCTCGCGATGCTCTACGCCGCGATCCTCCGCGGCGTCGGCAACACGCGCCTGCCCTTCTTGGTCGCCCTCGGCAGCAACGGCCTGAACGTCCTCTTCAACTACGCCTTGATCCTCGGCAACCTCGGGGCGCCCTCCCTGGGCGTGCGAGGCGCGGCCATCGGCACCGTCGCGGCGCAGGGCGTGGGCGTGCTCGTGCTCGCGGCGCTGCTCCGCCGCGGCGTCGTCTCGGGGCTGCGCCTGCGCCTCACCCCGACGCGGCTCGACGCCACCCTCGCGCGCACGCTCACGCGCGTCGGCGCCCCGGCCGCGCTCGACATGGTGATCCTGAACGCGAGCTTCGCGAGCATCGTGGGCATGCTCGGGCGGCTCGATCCGGTCGCGGTCGCGGCGCACGGCATCGGCCTGCGCATCCAGGCGCTCGCGTTCGTGCCGGGGCTGAGCGTCGCGCAAGCGACGGGCGCGATGGTGGGCAACGCCCTCGGCGCCGCCGACGTGCCGCAGGCGCGCGCGATCGTCCGCTCCTCGGTGATCCTCTGCGTCGCGATCATGAGCTCGCTCGCGCTCGTCCTCGTCGCGGGGGCCTATCCGATCGTCGCGATCTTCGACGTTCCCGTCGGGACGCCGCTGCACGACCTCTCGATCACGTGGATGCGGCTGCTCGGCTACGGGATGCCGATCGTGGGCGTCCACATCGCGTACGTCGGCATGCTCCGCGGCGCCGGCGCCACGGGCTCGAGCCTGCTGATCAACGTGGTCGGCACGCTCGTTCAGGTGCCGCTGAGCTGGCTCCTCGGCTTCCCGCTCGCGCTCGGCCCGTGGGGCGTGTGGCTCGCGTTCCCGGCGAGCTTCGTGGTCAAGGCGGCGATGGGCTTCGCGCTCTACCGACGCGGTCGGTGGGCGCGCGCGGGCTCGAAGGTCTGACGACCGCAACCGCGGCGCTCGGCCACCGCGCTCAGCCACCGCTCAGTGCACGATCGTCACGGGACACGGCGCCTGACGCACGACGCGATCGCTCACGCTCCCGAGCAGCACGCCCTGCAAGACCGACATGCCGCGGCTGCCCATGACGATCAGATCCGTGGCCTCGGCTCGCGCGTACGCGACGATCTCCCGGTCGGGATGCCCGATCGCGACGTGCGTCGAGGGCTCGAAGCCTCCCATCTCCGCCTTCGCGCGCTCGAAGCTCCCTCGCGACACCTCATGCATCGCGCGATCGATGTGCTCCTTCGATTGGTGCGCGAGCCCCATCGCAGCCGCCGTGGGCGCGTCGTAGACGTGGATCAGGGTGACCTTCGCGCCGAGCTTCCGCGCGATCGACGCGGCGAAGGCCGCCGCCCGGCAAGCGTTCTCGGAGCCATCGACCGGGACCAGCAGATGTTTCATCTCGTTCTCCGTGCGCGGACCAGTCCGGGCGCTCCATGCGCGTCGTCGGCCCCGAGGCCAGCGCGGGCCCCCTGCTCGTGCCCTACGCAAGCCGCGTGCCGCCGTGCCAACGCGGCCGAGGCGCTCGTCACGCCTCAGGAGCGCTCACCCCGCCGTCCCACGCTGCGGGGCTCGTGCGCGGGCGCAGGAGCGGCATCCCTCGTGCGCGGGACCGTGGATGGGACCGCGCCCGCCTCGCTCGGCGGCGCAGGACCTGCACGGCGGGCGCCGCGGACGCAGAAGCTGCAGACGAGACGTCCCCGTCCCCGAAGGGCTCATCCCGTGATGAAGCGCAAAACGCCGTAGGCGATCCCGAGGATCCCCCACGTCACGGCTGCCCCGCGCCGCTCGGCCTTCCAAGCCGCGATGGGCGTCAGCACCGGCACGAGCGCGAGCCACTTCCAACGCGGCGCGACGTCGGAGCGCGCGGTGAGCCAGAGCGCCGCGAGGTGTGTGAGCACCCACGCCGCGAAGACGAGCACCACCGCCGCGAAGAGGACGAGCGCGCGAGTCACGCGTCTTCTTCGACCCGCAGCGCGCGCGGGGGTTCGTGGCAATAGGCGAGGCGGGCGATCTCGGAGAGCGCCTCGCGCACGTCCCCTTCGCGCGCCTCGTGCGTGAGCATGACCAAGGTCGCGCGGTCGTCGCTCCCGCCGCGACCGCCCTCCTGCACCATCTGCTCGATGCTGACGTCGAAGCCACCGAGCACGCCCGCGATGCGCGAGAGCACGCCCGCCTGATCGGAGACGCCGAAGCGGAGATACCAGCGGCAGCGATGCTCCGCGGCGGGCCGGACGCGCATCGGCACGAGGCTCTCGCCTCGGAACGCGCGGGTGGGGACGCGCGCGTGCGCGTCGACCAGCATGTTGCGCCCGACGTCGACGATGTCGCTGACGACGCTCATGGCGGTCGGCAGCGCGCCGGCGCCCGGGCCGCTCATTAGGCACGGCCCGAGCATCGCGCCCTCGATGAAGACGGCGTTGAGCGCGCCGCCGATCGACGCGAGCACGCTCGACTCCTTCACGAGCGCCGGGTGCACGCGCAGATCGAGCGCCTCCTCCCCCGCCCACGTCGACGGCCGCGCGACGGCGAGCGGCTTGATCACGAAGCCGAAGCGCCGCGCGTACCGCATGTCGACCGCGCCCACGACGTCGATGCCCTCTTTGGCGATCTGCGAGGGGTGGACCCGCGCGCCGTACGCGAGCGTGGCGAGGATCGCGAGCTTGTGCGCGGCGTCGCCGCCGCTGACGTCGAGGAAGGGATCCGCCTCGGCGTAGCCGGCCTCTTGCGCCGCGCGGAGCACCACCTCGAAGTCGAGCCCCTCGTGCTGCATGCGCGAGAGCACATAGTTGCTCGTGCCGTTCACGATGCCGCGGAGGGCGATGACGCGGTCCGAGGCGAGCCCCTCGCGGAGCACGCGGATGACCGGGATCCCACCCGCGACCGCGGCCTCGAAGTAGAGATCGACGCCGCGCGCCTCGGCGGACTCGAGGAGCGCGTCCCCCTCCTCGGCGAGCAACGCCTTGTTGGCGGTGACGACGTGCTTGCCCGCCGCGATGGCGGCGCGGACGTAGGTCCCGGCCGGCTCGAGCCCGCCCATCACCTCGACCACGACGTCGACGTCCTCCCGGATCGCGAGCGCCAAGGCGTCGGTCGTGACGATCCCTGCGGGGACGATGTCGCCACGCAGCCGCGACGGGTCGCGCACGGCGATGCCGACCACCTCGATCGGCGCGCCGAGGCGGCCCTCGATGGTGCCCGCGTTGTCGCGCAAGAGCCGCAAGATGCCGGTGCCCACGACGCCGCAGCCGAGCATTCCGACGCGCACGGGCGCCTGCGCGCGGGCGCCCGTGCGTGTCGTGGCCGCGATCGGCGCGCTCCCCTCTGCCAGAGACTCTCCACTCGCCACGGGCGCCTCGGCGGCCACGGCAGCGTTCGAGAGCTCGTCGTTCGCTCGCGTCATGCTTCCCCTTCGCGCTCTGCGCGGATGGCGACGGCGCACGCGACGATCGCGCTCGGCGCGTCGCCGCAGCTCTTCGGTCGCTGTCCCGTGATGGATCGCCGCGTGACCTCGGCGACGTAGCGCCGCGCGCCCACGGCGAGCGTGACGTGGTCGACGTCGTCGCTCTGCGCGACCCGATCGACGAGGCGCACGGCGTCGGGCGCGAGCAAGCCGAGCTGCGCGCGCAGGACCGCGTCGGCGGCCTGGTTCGCCTCGTCGTAGCCGACCCGCCCGCGGATCCGCGAGGCGTCGTGGAGACCGCCCGCTGCCCGCACGAGCGGCGCCTCCTCGGGCGCCACGCGCCCCAGGCAATAGCCGTGAGGGAAGGTGACGAGCGTGGCGGCGAAGCGGTGCCCGCCGAGGTGGGTCGTCTGCCAGACCTCACCTGGACCCTCCGTCGCCGCGAGCGCTCGATAGAGCGCCATCCCTCGGAGCGCGCAGCAGCGGTCGCGGCGGCCGTGGGTGCAGACGAAGAAGAGCGGCGCTTCGACGCGCTCACCGCCGCTCGGGAGATCCCCTTCGCCCGCGAGGGCGTCGAAGGGCGGGTCGCCGGCGAAGAACGCGGCAGGGTCGTCGAGCGTCCACGCGCCGACGCGACCCGTCCATGCGTCCGCCACGAAGAGGCGACGCCGGCCCGCGTCGCGAGGGTGCCGGACGAGTTGTAGCCGTGACGACGGGACCTCGAGCCAGCGCGCGAGTGAAGGGCGGAACGGGTCGAGGCCCTCGCTCGCGAGGGCCTCGCGTGCCCAAGCGCCGCGCTCCTCGAGCAGGATCCACCAGCGCGCGTGCGCCGCCGTCCCCGCGAGCGGCTCTCCCGCCTGCTCCGCGGACTCCGCGCACAGGACGGGGAGCGCCTCGGTCATGATGTCGCTCAGTAGTGCTCGTTCGGGCCGAGCGGGAGCGGACGCTTCATCTCCTGATCCGCCTCGTCGGTCCACTTCTGTCGGCGGGCCGCGATCGCGGCGTTCCAAGCCTCGAAGGCGGCGCGCGTGTGGGCGACGCGCCGGTCCGCCCGCGCGCGATAGCGCTTGAGGCTGGCGAGCTCCTCCGGGTCGAGCTCGTTCTCGATGGCGTCGTCGACCTCGGCGAGCACCAACCGGAAACGCCCGAGGGCGTCGATGTAGTTCTCGCGACGAGCGAAGCGCTGGGCCTGCACCATCCACACGTCCCAACGCTCGCGGCGGCTCTGATCCTTCATGGCGGGCCGAGTCTACCGAGACTGGCGCCAGATGCCAGGTGTCAGCTTCCTATGGCGGGCTGTCGCCAGCCGACGTTGGCGCCTGGCGCTTGGAGGTTCGTGCCTGGCGCTTGGAGGTTCGCGCGGAGGTTCGGGGCTCGAGGAGGGCTGGGTCAACGCTCGGCGGTGACGCTCAGCCCCTTGAAGAACTGGTTCAGCGCCCACACCTCGATGGCGCGGAGGCTCCCGAACTGCACACCGACCCCGTCCGGCTTCACCCAGCGGACGGTGGCGTCCACGGTCGCGCCTTGCTTGAGCGCCGGGAGCGTGAAGCGTACCTTCAGCTCCGTGCCGTACGCGAAGGTCCGCTCCGTGACGACGTACATGCCCCCGAGGCTGATGTTGGAGACCACTCCGGCGATCTCTTCCTCCGCGTGGAGCAAAGTCGCAGGGAGCTCACAGTCATATCGCTCGTGGACGCGACGTCCGGTCACTTCGGCCTCCTCAGGGACTCGCCCGAGCGCCAGTTCGGGTGCGCCCGTGCGGCGCGAGGGACGCGAGGAGTAGCGCTTGGCCTCCCCCGCCGTCAAGCCGAAGGCCTCGACGCTCACGCCCTCGGGCGCGCGCTTGATGATCACGATCACCGTGGGCGCCTGCGCCGCCCTGCTTCTGGTCGTGCCGCGCCCCGTACCTGCGCGGGAGCTGCCCCCGCTCGCCCTCGACCCGGCCGCGATCGACGCGGCGCTCGAGGCCGAAGCCGCGCGCGCGGCCCTCGCGCCGCGAGACGAAGTCGCCACCCGCCTTCGCGAGCAGATCGCCGCGCGCAACCGCGCCGAGGTCGGCCCCGGCGAGGCCCCCGAGGCCCGCGCCGACCGCGATCGCGCGCTCGAGGAGGCGGCCGGCGCGTTCCTCGAGCGCCACGGCGAGGAGGGGCTGCGCGCCGTTCGCGCCGAGGCGCTCGAGCGCCTCGAGCCCGCGCTCGCCGGCGCGCTCTCGACCGAAGACGAAGAGGCGCTCCTCGGCAGCTTCCCCCGCATGCTCGAGCGCTACGGGGCGGCGACGGAGGGTCGCGTGACCGCGCCGCCGATCGTGGTCCGAGCGCTCTTCGCCGCACGCTTCGACGCCATGCTGGGGCGCGAGCCCGCGGCGTCGCTGAGCGACGTCGAGCGCCAGGCGTATTGGGGCTTCGTCGCGCTCGGCTCGCACGCGGTGCCCGCCGAGCTCCGCGGGCGGGCGCTGCGCGAGTACGCGAGCGCGAACGGTCCGGGCGCGCAGGAGGCCCTCGCGCTGGCCGCGCTCGAGGCCGGCCGCGAGCTCGAGACGATGAGCACGATCGAGGCGCTCGTCGCCGAGACGGGCGACCTCCGCTTGCGAAACCTCGCCCTCGAAGCCCGCCGCCACTTCCCGTAGCGCTGCGCCGCTCGCGGGTCAGGGGCGGGTGCCAGGCGGCCAGATCGTGAAGATCGCCCTCACCTCCTGCACGACCCCCGACGACTCGGCGAAGGCGGTCGCGTCGATCCGCGCCCCCTCCCGCCCGAGCGTGGCCCGGAGCTCCGCCTCGACCCGCGCGTGGCTGTCGCGCGGCGCCACGATCTGGACCTCGACGAAGCCCGCGCGCCGCAGCTGGTCGAGCGGGAGTCGCGAGAGATCGAGGCGCATCTGCACCGCGCCACCGAAGACGACGACGCCGATCGGGACCTCGATGGTCACGGGTCGCAGCTCGACCTGCGGCACGCGGACCTCGACCTCGACGCTCGGGGGACGCACCTCGACCTCCACCTCGCGCCGCTCGGGCGGCGGGGGCGGCGGAGGCGGCGGAGGCGGCGGGCGACGAACGGGCGCGTTGCTCACCTGCGCGGGCGGCGGCGGCGGGTGACAGCCGCGGATCGTGTAGGCCTTCGAGCTCGACGCGATCCCGAAGTCGAAGACGACGCCGAGCTCGTGGCGGCCCGCGGGGTCGGCCCCGGGGCGCACGCGATAGACGAGGCGCGGCTCGATGCCGCCGCCGCAGAAGAGCAGGCCGAGGCCGACGCCGACCTCGACGATGGGGGCGCTCGCGCCGTTCACGGGTCGATCACCGAAGCGATGGTCCCAGCCGCCGCCGACCTCGAAGTGCAGCCAGTGCAGCGGCCGAACGCGGACGCCCAGCGTGCTCACGAGCCGGCGGCTGGTCGCGAGGCGCAGGTCGTCCTCCACCGGCTCCCGCTGACCGCGCCGCGAGAGCGACTCGATGCCCACGCGGAGGCGCGGCTCGACACGACCGCCGACGAGCGGGAGCCCAACGCCGAAGCCGAAGCCGACCGAGCGCGTCGCGCGGGCGTCGTCGCGGACACAGACGACCGGCAAGAACGGCACGACGACGAAGGGCTGACGCAGCTTCCTGACCTCCGAGAAGTCGCGCGGCGCGGGCATGTTCCACTCGAAGCCGCCGCTGAGGCTCACGAGCAGGGCGTGATAGTCCCAGCGATCCTCGCCGAGGCCCTGGTCGTAGCGGAGCCCGACGCGCATGGTCGCCCCCCAGGTCGGCGTCTGGAACATGCCGGTCTGGTAGTAGACGCCGAGCTGCGACGAGAAGCCCGAGGGGAGCCCGCTGCGACCCGCGCGCACGGCGAGCGCGTAGGCGCCGTCGAGCGTGACGATCATGCCGCGTCGCGTCGACTCGTCCGTCAGCAGGCGAAAGCGCAGGCCACCGTGGAAGTTGTGGACGACGGGGCGGTCGAGGAAGCCCGTACCGACGATCGTGCCCTCGGCGTCGATCGCGTCGCCGACGTCGACCATCGAGACGTAACGCCAGCCACCGCCAACGCCGAAGCCACGGGTGACGAAGTGCTCGAGCCCGAAGTCGACGCCGACCGCGCGCCGCAGATCCCCGACGGCGTGACCCGGGCCGTATGTGAACCCGAAGAGGAGCCCCATGTTTGGGCCGAGGTCGGTGGGAAAGGGCGGGTGGCAGGTGTAGGGCTCGCCGCTATGCGCGAGCGGCACGTCCTGACCCGGCGCGCACTCTGGCAGCCCCCTGAGGCGCGCGGCGGTGATCCGCGGCCAACCGTGCTCGTCGTGCGCGAGCGGCGCGAAGAACTCGGACTCCGGCTCGCCCTCCGCGGGCTGCGCGGCGCTCGGGTGGGGGAACGCGAGCAGGGCCGCGAGCGGCACGAGCGCGCGGAGGACACGAAGCGAAGCGATCGACATGACAGGACATGGCGTGGACGGCGACGGCGGTCGGATCTTCATCCACGAGCGAGGATGCCGTACGAATCGTGAATCCTCATCACGTTTTTGAACGTCCCGCCCGAGGGACCCGCGACGCGGACTTTGACCCGGACTCGGACTCGGACTCGGACTCGGATTCGGACTCGGGCTCGGACTCGGACTCGGACTCGGACTCGACTCGGGCTCGGACTCGGACTCGGACTCGGACTCGGACGCGGATTCGTCGATGCTCGATCGCTCTCCGTGTGGCTCACGGCGGGGGAGGACACGCCCCGCCACACCGGCGCGGCG
>JAHBWH010000229.1 GCA_019637115.1 Myxococcales bacterium
ACGGGCAGGGCAACTTCGGCTCGGTCGACGGCGACCCCGCGGCCGCCATGCGTTACACCGAGGTGCGCATGTCGCGGATGGCCTCGGAGCTGCTCGCGGACATCGAGAAGGAGACGGTCGACTTCGGCCCGAACTTCGACGACTCCGAGCAGGAGCCCCTGGTCCTGCCGAGCCGCGTGCCGAACCTCCTCGTCAACGGGTCGAGCGGCATCGCGGTCGGCATGGCGACGAACATCCCGCCGCACAACCTGCGCGAGATCGTCGACGCCACCATCCGCCTCATCGATCACCCGGACATCACGCTCACGGAGCTGATGACGGACGACCCGGAGACGGGCCGGGCGGGCGTGAAGGGCCCGGACTTCCCGACCGCGGGGTTCATCTACGGTCGCAGCGGCATCCGGCAGGCCTACGAGACCGGACGCGGGCGCATCGTCATGCGCGCCCGCGCGACCATCGAGGAGATGCCGGGGAGCAAGGGGCGCGAGCACATCATCGTCACGGAGCTGCCCTACCAGGTGAACAAGGCGGAGCTCCTCAAGAAGATCGCGGAGCTCGTGAAGGAGAAGCGCATCGAGGGCATCTCCGACCTGCGCGACGAGTCCGACCGTGACGGCATGCGGATGGTCATCGAGCTGAAGAAGGACGCCCACGGCGAGATCGTCCTGAACCAGCTCTACCGGATGACCGCCCTGCAGAGCACGTTCGGGTACAACTGCCTCGCGATCGTGGGGCAGCGCCCGAAGGTGCTCACGCTCAAGGACACGCTGCAGCACTTCGTCGAGCACCGCCGCGAGGTCGTCACGCGCCGCACGCGCTTCGAGCTTCGTCAGGCGCTCGCGCAGCGAGAGCTCGTCGAGGGCCTCGGCATGGCGGTCACGGAGGTGGACCTCGTCGTCAAGACGATCCGCGACAGCCGCGACCCCGACGAGGCGCGCACGCGCCTCATGCAGCTTCCCCTCAAGGGGCTCGAGGAGTTCGTGCGGCGCGCCGGGCGCCCGGAGGACGAGATCGAGGCGGCGAAGGCCCGCGGCGACTACTTCCTCAGCGAGCGGCAGGCCAAGGCCATCCTCGAGATGCGCCTCTCACGCCTGACGGGGCTCGAGCGGGAGAAGCTCGCCGCCGAGTACGGCCAGCTCTCGGATCTCATCGCGCACCTGCGCGCGGTGCTCGCGAGCGAGTCGCTCCTGATGGAGATCATCAAGGGTGAGCTCGAAGAGATCCGCGAGAAGTACGGCGACCCGCGCCGCACCGAGATCGTGGAGGCCGAGGGCGACATCTCGATCGAGGACCTGGTGCCCGACGAGGAGGTCGTCGTCACCGTCTCGCACCGCGGGTACATCAAGCGCGTCCCCCTGACCGAGTACCGGGCGCAGGGCCGCGGCGGGAAGGGCGTGCGCGGCGCGAGCACGCGCGACGAGGACTACGTCGCGTGGGTCTTCGCCGTGAACGCGCACGCGCATTTGCTCTTCCTCACCGACAAGGGGAAGGCCTTCCTCAAGCGCGTCTACGAGATCCCCGAGATGTCGCGGACCGCGCCGGGGCGGCCGGTGGTGAACTTCGTGGGGATGGAGCCGGACGATCGCGTCGCGGCCATCCTCCCCATCCGGGCGTTCGTCGACGACGGCTTCGTGCTCACGTGCACGCGCGGCGGTCGGGTCAAGCGCACCGAGCTGTCGGCGTACGAGAACATCCGCCAAAACGGCATCATCGGCGTCGCCATCCGCGACGACGACGAGCTGCTCACCGCGCGCATCGTCCGCGAGGAGCAGAGCGTCATCGTCGGCACGGCGCAGGGGATGTCGATCCGCTTCGACGTCAGCGACGTGCGCCCGATGGGGCGTGACTCGTCGGGCGTGAAGGGCATCGAGCTCCGCGACGGGGATCGCGTCGTCGGCCTGGACGTGGTCGAGGACGAGACGCGCCAGCAGGTGCTCTCGATCAGCGTCAACGGTTACGGAAAGCGGACTCCGCTGCTCACGGTGGGCGACGACGGCGAGGCGGTCTCGGAGCGCAGCTTCAAGGTGCAGAAGCGCGGCGGCATCGGCGTGGTCGCGATGCAGACGAGCGAGCGGAACGGCGAGCTCGTGCGCTTGCGCCTCGTCGACCCCGACGACGGGCTCATGGTGATCACCGACGGCGGCCAGATCATCCGGACGCGCGTGAGCGAGATCCGCGAGGCGGGGCGCAACACGCAGGGCGTGATCGTGATCCGCCTCGGCGAGGGTGAGCGCGTCGTCGACATCGAGCCCGTGTCGGCCGAAGAGGCCGATGCCGAGGACGAGGGCGGCGCCGAGGGCGTCGAGCTGGGTGTGAGTGAGGCGCCGCCCGCGCTCGAGGCTTCGGCGGGCGACGACGCGGCGGCTGGCTCCGTGGAGACGGGCGGCGAGAGCGGCGGCGACGGGGACTGAGGTTTTCGGGACGGGGTCGGACCGGTGTCCGGTGTCCGGGTCCGGGCCGGTGTCCGGGTCCGGTCCGTGTCCGGGTCCGGTCCGTGTCCGGGGCCGTGGCCGGGTCCGGTCCGGGTCCGGTCCGGGTCGGGTCCGGGTCCGGGGCCGGGTCCGTGTCCGGGTCCGGGGCCGGGTCCGTGTCCGTGTCCGTGTCCGGGTCCGGGGCCGGGGCCGTGTCCGTGTCCGTGTCCGGGGCCGGGGTCCGGGGTCCGGGTCCGGGGCCGTGTCCGGGTCCGGGGCCGTGTCCCCGAGATGTCTCCGTGGAGACGGGCAGCGAGACCGGCGGCGATGGGGACTGAGGTTCTCGCGACTGGGTCGGTCTGGGTCCGGGGCCGGGACCGGCGTCAGGGACCGGCGTCAGGGACCGGCGTCCGGGGTCGGCCGGGGCGGTGGCCAGGTCCGGGGCTGAGGCCGGGCCGGGCTGTCGCATCCGCTCGATCGGTGTGTTCGGGGTTCGCGTTTCGTGGTGGTGAGCGGGCGGCGTCGTGGTGCGACGAAGGCTTCCGTCGAGCGCAGGGCTCTTGTAACTTTGCGTGCGGGTGAGAAGGACGACACGTTGAGCGGACCCGTCATCGGCATCGATCTCGGCACCACCAACTCCGTGGTGGCCGTCGCGGGGGAGCAGGGCGTCGAGGTGCTCGTCGACGCCGAGGGGCATCGCCTGATCCCCTCGGTCGTCTCGTTCCATCCGAGCGGCGAGGTGGTGGTCGGCCGCGCGGCGCGGGACCGCCGCCTGCTCGACGCACAGAACACCGTCTACTCGGTGAAGCGGCTCATCGGTCGCCCCTTCGACAGCGAGGAGGTGCGCCGGGCCCGCTCGCGCTTCGCCTTCGAGCTCGTGCAGAGCCCCGCGGGCGGTGTGCTCGTGCAGGCCCGCAACGAGAGCTACACGCTCAGCGAGATCAGCGCGTTCGTCCTGCGCGAGGTGCGGCGGGTGGCCGAGGCCGCCACTGGGGAGCCATGCACCGCCGCGGTCGTCACCGTGCCCGCGAACTTCAACGAGCTCCAGCGGAGCGCGACGAAGGCGGCAGGCCGGGTCGCGGGCCTCGACGTCCTGCGGATCCTGAATGAGCCGACCGCGGCCGCGCTGGCCTATGGCTATGGTCGCGGATCGCGCGAGCGGGTCGTCGTCTTCGATCTCGGCGGCGGCACCTTCGACGTGACGATCCTCGAGCTCGCGGGCGAGGTCTTCGAGGTCCTCGCTACGGCGGGCGACACGTACCTCGGCGGTGACGACATCGACGGGCTCGTCGCCGAGCAGATGGCCGAGGCGTTCCTCGCGCACCATCGCTACGACGCGCGCAACGATCGCCAGGCCTACGAGCGCCTCCGCGCGGCGGCCGAGTGGGCCAAATGCCAGCTCACGCCCCAAGAGGAGGTGCAGCTGCGGATCGAGGAGCTCGCCTACGGGCCCGGTGGCGTCTCGCTCGACCTCACCTTCGGACTCACCCGCTCGGCGCTCGAGGCGATGGCGATGCCGCTCTTGTCGCGCGCGTTCGACGTGTGCGAAGAGGCGATGCGCGTCGCGGGCATTCGCCCGACCCAGATCGACAACGTGATCTTGGTCGGCGGCTCGACGCGGATGCCGCTCGTCCACCGGATGGTCGAGGACTACTTCGGCCGCACGCCGCTCGCGCACATCGATCCCGACGTCGTCGTCGCGCAGGGTGCCGCCATCCAAGGTCGCGCGCTCGCGACGTCGCGGGCGAAATCTCGGCTCGGCAAGGTCGCGCTGCGTCGCGTCAGCCAGCCGCGGGTCTCGATCGAGGAGATCGGCGTCGTCGCGCCGGATCCGCGGGCTGACGTGGGGAGGGCCTCCCGGCCGCCTTCTGCTCGCCCTCCCGCGCCGCCGCCGCTCTCCCCCTCCGCCACCGCCCCTCCGCCTCGTCCGGCGCCGCCGCCCCCACCGCCCCCGCCGCTCCCGCCACCGGTCGCGACCTTGGCCAAACCGGGGGGCGCCGAGCTGGGGCTGCCGCCTCCTTTGCCGGAGGCGCCGCCCGTCGAGCCGATTCGACCTGCCCCCTCGTTCGCGATCGGCTCACCGGACGAGCTCCCCAGCTTCGACCCGCCTGGGCTCGGTCGCGCGAGCGGGCTCGACGCGCCGAGTGGGTTCGACGCGCCGAGCGCATTCGACCCGCCCTCCTATGACGCGCCGCTCATCTACGACGCGCCGCCCGAGCCCGTGGCGCCGCCGCTCCTGCTCGACGTCACGCCACTCTCGCTCGGGATCGAGACGGTCGCCGGCTTCTGCGAGCACGTGATCAAGCGCAACTCGGCCATCCCGACCGAGCAGATGCGCCTCTTCTCGACGGGCACCGACGACCAGCGGGAGGTGGTCGTCCGGATCTGCCAGGGCGAGTCTCGCCGGCTCGACGAGAACCAGCTGCTCGGGGAGCTCCACTTGAGCGAGATCGCGCCCGGGCCGCGTGGCTCGGTCGAGATCCAAGTCACGTTCATGCTGGACGCCGACGGGACGCTCGCGGTCCGCGGGGTCGACGGGCGCACGGGTGCCGAGCAACACGTCCGCATCCAGCTCATCGGCCTGCAGGACGATGTCGCCGGGCTCGAGGAGATGCAGGCGCGGCTCGAGGCGAAGATGGCTCGCTGACGCGCTCGGCGGGCCCCAGCTTCGGTCGACCTCGAGGCCGTGCGGGCGCTTGCGATGGGCGAAATCACCCACTACGGTAGGGGAAGCGGCTGACGGGGGGACACGTCACGCCGTCGAGGCACGTTGGACGAACCAGGTAGTACGGAGCTCGCGGTCGGCATCATCTCGGGGCTGGTGGTGGCGATGCTGTACTCTGCTGCGAACGGCGCGCTCTCGGCGCTGGGCGACGGCGTGCTGCACGCGCTGCGGGACGCGGGGGGTCCGAACGCGGGTGTGGCTGGCCGGCTCATCGCCCACGGGCCCGCCGTCCGCGCGCGGCTCTTGGTCGGTCGCGTCATCGCGCTCGCGCTCGCGGCGGGCTGCGCCGCCCTCCTGCCATGGGGCAACGTCTGGGCGGGCCTCGGCGCGGCGCTCGTGGTGGCGCTCTTCTATGGCGTCGTCGTGCACATCGCGCTCGCGGTGGTGAACCGCCGTGGGCCGCACGGCGCCATCCGGGTCCTTCGGTGGACGCGTCCGCTCGAGGTGCTGGTCGCGCCCATCTCGGTCCCGCTCGAGGTCGTGCAGCGTGTCGTCGAGCGGGTGGTCCCGCCCCCGCCGCGAGACAGCGGCGAGATCGGCGCGCGCGCGCTCGAGCATCTCATCGAGCAAGGTGAGGAGGCCGGGGCGCTCGAAGAGGGCCACGCCGAGATGCTGCGCAGCGTCCTCGAGTTCCGAGATACGGTCGCTCGCGAGGTCATGATCCCTCGCACGCGCGTCGAGGCGTTCGAGATCGGCACGCCCATGGACGAGGTGGTCGCGCTCGTCGAGGAGAGCGGGCACAGCCGCTACCCCATCTACCGAGACACGATCGACCACGTCGAGGGGGTGCTCTACGCGAAGGATCTCTTCCGCGTGATGCGCGCGGGCACGACGGACGAGACGCTCAGCACGTTGATGCGTCGGCCTGCGCTCCTCGTCGCCGAGACGGAGAAGATCGACAAGGTGTTGCGGGAGATGCAGCAGCGCCGCTTCCACCTCGCCGTCGTGGTCGACGAGTTCGGCGGCGTCGCGGGCATCGCCACGCTCGAGGACGTGCTCGAGGAGATCGTCGGCGAGATCGACGACGAGCTGGATGAAGCGTACGAGCCGATCGCCGAGCCGGAGCCGGGGCGCTTCATCGCCGACGCGAAGGTCTCGGTCTACGACCTCGCCGAGCGCTTGGGTGAGCCCTTCGGGGACGAGGATGGCGGCTACGACTCGCTCGGGGGCATGGTGGTCCAGCTCGCGGGGCGCGTGCCGAGCGTGGGCGAGGAGCTCCAGGCGGGGCCCTTCGACCTCCGCGTCCTCGCGGGCACCGACCGGCACGTGGAGCGGGTGGAGATCGTGCGTCGGATGGTCGACGCCGCCCAATGAGCGCGGCGCTTGAGCGACGCCGTCTGCGGACACGTGACGCGAGCGCTCCGGATCAGCGGTCTCGCCCAGGAGGAGGCGGCGGCATGCTCGGGGGCGGCAACACGAGCTCTTCGGCGTCGAGCTCTTCGGCGTCGAGCTCCTCGGCGTCGAGCTCCTCGGCGTCGAGCTCCTCGGCGTCGAGCTCCTCGGCGTCGAGCGCCGCCGCGTGTGCTGGCGCGCCGACGGGACGGAGGGGCGGCGGGACGGCCTCGAGCTCACCCGTGCCGATCGCGAGCACGTCGCCCGTGCCGAGATCCTCGTCGAAGTCGAGGTCGCCGGAGGAGAGATCCGCCGCGAAGCGGGGAGCAGGCGGGTCGTCCCGAACGGGCACCTCCTCGACGTCGGAGTCGTCGTCCCATGGCGACGACGACTCGGGGGAGTCCTCGTCGAGCGGGGCGCTGACCGTGGACGCGAAGGGGAGCGCGTCGTCGAGCGTGCCCCCCGGAGACGACGTGATCGGGGGGAACTCGTCGTCGAGGGATGCGTCCGATTCGACGTGCGTCAGCACGTCCTCGGGGAAGCCGTCCATCAAGGGCGCCGTCCCCTCCCGCCGCGCGAAGGGGTTTGGGCTGGGGGAGGGCTGCGGGAGCACCAGCGAGTCTTCGCGCTCGTCGGCCAGGGCGAGCGGGCCCTCGTCGAGCGCCGCCGTCTCGTCGTGGAACTCGTCCTCCGCGCCGCTCTCGAGCTCGCCCGAGAGCGGCGTCAGCACATCGGCGGCGTCGCCTTCGAGCGGCGTCTCGTCCAGGAAGCCGTCCACCTCGGCTTGCACGGTCGGGGGCTCGATGGCGCGGGGCGCGTCGTCCTCCGTGGGCTCGGGTCGCGCGGGCGCGAGGTCCCCCGGACCCACGCGGCGCGTGCTGTGTCCGAGGCGCTGCACCGCCTCGGTCGCGTCGGGGTCGCCCGGCGCGACCGCGAGCACCTTCTTCCACGCGTCGATGGCCTCCCACGCGTTGGCGAGGTCCTTCTCCCAGACCAGCGCGGACTCGCGCATGAGCGCGAGCCGACGATCCGGGTCGCGGGCGCGGCTGATCTCGCGGTCGAGCGCGAGCAGCAGGTCTTGGTGCCGTCGTCCGCGCCGCAAGCAGTTCAGCAGATCGTCGGCGGCGTCCTCGTCGTCGCGCGCGACCGTCAGGAGCTGGCGGTAGACGTCGGCGGCATCCTCGATGCGTCCGAGGCGCTGCTCGAGCAGGCGGCCCCGGCGTCGCAAGAGGTCCGCCGCCGTCTTCGCGTCGAGGGCCTCCTCGATCAGCGCGGCGAGCCGCGAGTCGAGCGCGTCGAAGCGGTGGAGGCGCTCCGCGAGCGCCTCGAGACCGTCGAGGATCTCTGGGATGGGCGCGTCCTGGCTCGCCCGGTCGAGGCACGCGAAGGCCTCCTCGGGCGCGTCCAGATCCTCCGCGAGCATCCGCGCGGCGCGCGACAGGAGCGCCGCCGCCGCCCGCGGATCGTGCTCGGCCTCGTCGGCGAGCGCGCGGTAGACGTCGACGAGCCGCCGCCTCGCGGCGTCGCGGCCGAGGTCGGAGCGGAGGTCGTCGAGCTCCGCGACCGCGCGCTCCACCGTCGCGGTTAGCTCCGGGCTGCGAACGGAGAGCGCGACGACCTGCGCGATGTATGTGAACGCTCGCTCGCGGTCTCGCAGGTCGACGTCGCAGAGGTGCGCCGCGCGGAGGAGCGCATCAGCGCGGCTGACGTCGTCTTCAGCGGCGCTTCGGCGGCGATCGTAGACCACCAGGAGCTCGTCGGCGCGTCCGGCGCGCGGGGCGAGGTCCTCGGCGAAACCCAGCAAGCTCTCGTCGTCGGGCGCGAGGGCGCAGGCGCGGAAGACGAGGTCGAGCGCGGCGCTCGCGTCGCCGCCGATGCCGTCGAGGAGCTTGGCGTGGCGGAGCAGGAGCTTCTTCTTTGCCTTCGCCGTCTCCACGCTGCGGAGGAGGGTGTCGTAGACTTGGGCGAGCCGAGGCCACGCGCCCGTCGCGGCTGCGAGCCGGTCGACCTCGCCGAGGAGCTCTTCGTCCGTGAGATCGAGCGCGTAGGCGCGGAGCACAGCCTCGAGGGCCTTGGGGGCGTCGCCGAGGGGCCCCTCGAACACGCCGGCGACGTCGAGCCACCGCGCGCGCTGTGTCTCGCTGTCCGGCGCGCGTTGCGCGGCGCGCACGAAGAGGTCGACGAGCGCTTGATGGCGGCCGGTGGCCTCGGCCAGCGCGCGGATCTGCGCGTCGGCCTCGGGGTCGGTGTCGACCCGCGACGCGAGGCGCTCCCAAGCGCCGTCGGCGTCGCCGCGGCCTGCCGCGACTGCGGCGGCCCGTCGGACCGCCGTCCCGACCTCGACCTCGTCCTGGGCGACGCCAGCGAGGCCATCGAGCGCCTCGACGAGCTCCATGAGGCGATCGAGCGCCTCGAGGTGCACGATGACGCGCCGCCGCGGCTCGACCTCGAGCGGGTCGCACTCGATCCACGCGAAGAGCGCCTCGACCGCGCGCGCCGCGTCGGCGAGCTCACCCTCGTAGAGGTCCGCGAGGCGCTGCGCGACGGGTAGACGCAGCCCATCGTCCTCGAGGACGTCGAGCTGCCGCTCGAGGGCGTCCGCGAGGCCGCCGGCGTCACCGCGCGCGTCCTCCCAGCGCGCCAGATCGAGCAGGGCCGGGACGTGCTCGGGGTGCTCGGGGAGCAGGTCGTCGCGCAGGATGCGGACCGCCTCGTCCACTCGCCCCAGCGACTCTGCGAGCCGCGCGCGCTCGTGGTGGAGGTCTCGTCGCTCGTCGGCGGCCACGAGCACCGCGAGCCGGGCGGCGAGCGAGAGTCGGGCGTCCGCGTCTGCTCGTTCGGTCGCGTGGGACAGGAGGGCGCGGAGGGCTTCGGCGTCGTCCCCTGCCTCGAGGACCTTCTCCCAGGCCTCGGCGGCGGCCTCGTCGTTGCCGACCCGCTCGCCCAGGATCCGCGCGATGCGGCGGTAGAGCTCGGCGCGCCCAGCTTCGCTCGCCTCCGCCTTCGCCCGCTCGCGAAGGAGCACGACGAGGTCCTTGTAGCGCCCGCCCCGGTCGTAGACGTCGCAGAGCGTGTCGAGGACGGCGCCGTCCGTCGGGCTCAGGTCGAGGGCCTGCTGGAGCGCGTCCGCTGCCCGTTCGAGATCCCCGAGCTCGCGATCCGCGATCTCCGCGACGCGGACCAGGACCGCGGGGCGCTCGTCGACGGGGACGACCTCGGCGCGGTACGCGAGCGTCTCGAGCAACCGCGAGACGTTGCCGCTCTCGAGATCGATGCGCTCCATGCGGTCGAGCGCGGCCAAGTTCGAGGGGTCTTCGTCGAGCAACCGGGTCGCGGCGGCGAACGCGCGTCCAAGATCGCCGAGCGGGCCCTCGAAGGTCGCGGCGAGCAGGTCGAGCAGCCGCTGGCGCTCTTCGCCCTGGGCGTCGCCGATGCGCGCCTCGAGGAGCGTGACGGCCTCCGTGTAGCCTTCGGTCTCGAGGAGCAGGTCGCAGAGCGCGTCGCGCGCGGCGCGGTCGTCGGGGGCGATCTGTCGGAGGTTGCGGAGCGCGACCATCGCGGCGACCGGATCGTCGCGGCGGTGCCGGTGAATCGTTGCGAGGCGGTGCAGCAACGCCGCCTTCGCCGCGGGGTCGACGATCCCGACGGACTCGCGCTCGAGCAGGGCGACGAGCTCGTCCCACCGCTCGAGGCGCTCGAGGAGCTCCGAGAGGTGCTCGCGCGCGCCGTCGTCAGAGGGATCGAGCGAGAGGATCGCGCGCCACGCCGCGAGCGCGCCCTCGGCGTCACCGAGGTGATCCTCGTCGAGCATCGCGACCTCGCGGAGGCGTCGTCGCGTGACCTCGGGCGCCGCGCCCGGCAGGCGCGTGGCCTCGAGCAGGAGGTCGCGCAGCTCTCGATGTTCCTCGCGGGCGCGGAGCGTCTCTTCGACGAAGGACAGGGTGTGGTCGTCGTCCGGCTCGAGCGCCAGGAGCTGGCGCGCGCGCGCGAGCGCTTCGTCGGTGGCGTTCGCGGCGCGCAAGAGTCCGACGAGCTCTCGCAGCCGCGGCGCGCTCTGCTCGGCCGGCAAGCCGTCCACCGCGACCGCGAGCGCCCGCGTGGCCTCGGCGTCGCGGCCTTGCCGCCGGTAGAGGTCGACGAGCGCGTCCGCTGCGGCCACGTCGCCTTGCTCGAGGAGGGGCTCGAGGCAGACGGCCGCGTCGGCGTCCTGACCCGCCTCGAGATAGGCGAGGCCCAACCGACGGCGACGTTCCTCGACGCCCGGACCCGCGCTCACCCATTGCAGGTAGCCGACCCAGCGGATCGGCAAGAGATCCTCGCGATCGTGCTCGGCGGCGAGGCCCTCGAGCAAGGTGAGCGCCTCGTGGTTGCCCGGCGCTGCGTCGAGCGCCGATTGGCAGTACGCCATCGCGTGATCGGGGGGAACCGCCAACGCCAAGCGGACGAAGAGGTCGGCCGCGCGGTCGCGTTCCTGAGCCGCCGCGGGGCTGTCGCCGCGTTGGCCAGCGCGCTCGAGCAAGAAGGTCGCGAGCTCGTGCAGGACCGCGAGGTCGCTGGGGGCCTCGCTCTCCGCCCGCTGCAGCGCGTCGATGGCCCCGTGCAGGTCCGCGAGCTCCGTCGCGCGCAGGTGGCCGAGCTCGCGGAGGAGGGCGACGCGTCGTTCCTGCGACGGCTCCGCCTTGATCTCGAGCTCGAAGAGGGTGGCGGCGGCCTTTGGGTTCCCGGCCGCGCGGTAGATCTCGCGCGCTGCGTAGATGGCAGGGACGAGGGTGGGGTCGGCCTCGAAGGCCTTGCGATAGTGCGCGATGGCCCGATCGGGGCGCGCGAGGGTGTGCTCGTAGACGTGGCCGATGCGCTCCTCGACCCGACCGAGGCGCTCGCCGTCGCGGTGCTCGGCCAACACCGCTGCGCGGCGGTGCAAGAAGTCGAGCTCGGCGGTCGGATCGCCGCGGTGCTCGAGCAACGCGAGCCGCTGTGTCGCGGCGTCGTCGTGCCAGGGGTTGAGCCCGAGCGCGCGATCGAGGAGCGCTTCGGCGCGCGGGACGTCATGGAGCTCGAGCACGAGACAAGCCGCCTCGTAGAGGGCGTCCGCCGCAGCGTCCGGATCGGCCCCGTGTCGACGCGCCCAACCGTCGAGGAGGTTGGCGAGCGACGCGTGGTCGCCGATGCGGCGGTAGTGATCACCGAGCGCCCGGAAGGCCGCGTGATCCTCGGGGTCGCGTCGTAGCCGAGCGACGAGCTCTTCGGCCGTGGGATCCATGAGGGAGCGCGACGGTACCACGAGTGGTCCGGGGAATGGCTACCCCCTTCGGCGTCTTCGGCGCTGCTCCGCGAGGCGTTGCGCGTGAGCGAAGCTCGCG
>JAHBWH010000023.1 GCA_019637115.1 Myxococcales bacterium
TCGGACTCGGACTCGGACTCGGACCCGGACTCGGACTCGGACTCGGACTCGGAGCACACGGGCAGCCCTTCGAGCTCCCGACTCCGGATGCCGTTCGGACCCTTCCTCGCGCTCGCGGCGCTCGAGTGGCTCTTCTTCGGCGACGTCCTCACGGAGTGGTTCCTCGCGCTCTTCGACTGAGGCGTCCGCTCCGACGAGGGTCGCTCCTCCGCGACTGTACGCGGACCGTCACGTGAGGGCGCCGTGCGCCGAGCGTCACGTGAGGGCACCCGTGCGCGGAGCGTCACGTGAAGACACCGTGCGGAGCGTCACGTGAAGACACCGTGCGGAGCGTCACGTGAGGGCACCCGTGCGCGGAGCGTCACATGAAGACACCGTGCGGAGCGTCACGTGAAGACACCGCGCGGAGCGTCACGCGAAGACACCGTGCGCGGAGCGTCACGTGGAGACACCGTGCGCGGAGCGTCACGTGAGGACGAGGTCGTCTCGATGGACGATGACCCCCGAGCCTGGGCGTCCGAGCCGCGCCTCGACGTGCTCCCGCTTCGCGCCCGCGAGCCGCGCCACGTCGAGCGTCGCGTAACGCGCGAGGCCCCGAGCGAGCTCGGTGCCCGCGACGGTGAGCACGCGGACCGCGTCGCCGGGCTCGAAGTCCCCTCGAACCCCGATGACGCCCGCGGGGAGCAAGCTCGCCTTGCCGCTCTTGAGCGCGGCCTCTGCGCCAGCGTCCACGAGGATCTCGCCACGTGGCCTCAGCGTGTACGCGATCCAGTGTTTGCGGCTCGGCAGCCGCGCGCCCTGCGGCAAGAAGAGCGTGCCGACGTCGTCCCCGGCGACGATCCGCGTGAGCGTGTCGGCGCCGTCGGGGCGTTCGACGGACGCGATGAGCACGGGCACGCCGCGCAGGGTCGCGCGGCGCGCGGCCTCGACCTTGGAGGCCATCCCGCCCAGACCCACGTCGTCGGTCGGCGCGCGGAGGAAGCGGGCGACCTCGTCCACGTCGTAGACCACCGGCACCCGGACACCCTCGGCGTCGAGCACTCCGTCCACGTCGGTCATCAGCACGAGCAGGTCGGCCCCCACGAGCGTGGCGACCATCGCGGCGAGCTGGTCGTTGTCGCCGAACTTGATCTCGTCGACGGCGACGGTGTCGTTCTCGTTGATGATGGGGACCGCGCCGAGCTCGAGGAGCGCGTCGAGCGCGCGTCGTGCGTTGAGGTATCGATCGCGATCGCCGAGGTCGGCGTGCGTGAGGAGGACCTGCGCGGCGGGGAGCCCGTGCGGCTCGAAGGCGTCTTCCCAGGCCCGCACGAGGCGCGATTGGCCCGCGGCGGCCGCCGCCTGCAGCCTCGGGATGTCCTTGGGGCGTGCGTCGAGCCCGAGGCGCGCGCGGCCGAGCGCGATGGCGCCCGACGACACCAGCACGACCGAGCGCCCGTCCGCACGCAGCGCCGCGATCTCGGCCGCGAGGCGCTCGAAGCGGCCCGGCGCGACGAGCGAGCGCGAGCCGACCTTCACGACGACGCGGCGGGCTTCTGCGAGGGAGGCGCGGAGGTTGGGCTCGGTCATGGCTCGGATCCGTCGAAGCGCTCCGCTCGGAGCGGCGTGTGCTGGGGGAGGTTCGGCTCGGCTTCGCCGAGCGCTGCTCGAAAGAGCTCCGCTCGGAGCGGCGTGTGCCGGGGGAGGTTCGGCTCGGCTTCGCCGAGCGCAGGGGGCCTCTCGACAGAGCCCCAGGAGGAGAGCGAGAGACTCGGGGAGGCCCTCAAGGGGCCGTCTCGCTCGCGCCGAGAGCGTCGAACGGCGAGGCCGCGTCGAAGTCTCGCGCGAGCGCGTCGAAGAGATCGCCAGGCACGTCGGCGGCGGCGTCGAGCAGCGCGTCGACGACGCGCTCGATGGGGGTTCGGTCTTCCAGCTCTTCGCCCACGATGGCGCGCCCCGTCCGCTGCGCCACCGTGACGCCGCCTCGGGGCAAGCCGACGAGCGTCTTCCATGCGGCGCCGCGGCGCGCGGCCGCGACGGCGGCGACGATGGCGCGGGCCTCGTCGGCGCCGAGCGGGGCGTGCGCACGACGCGCGCGGCGCCCGAGGTGCCGATCGAGGAGCCGGGCGTCCACGAGCACACCGAGGGCGGCCTCGACGCGCTGGGCGACGAGGAGCGGCGCGGCGATTCGCGCGGTCATCGCGCCGACGACGCGGCGCGCGATCCCTCCGGGGGTCACCGCCTCGGGGGGACGGGCGAGGATCGCGCGGGCCTCGCGGGTCAACCGGACGCTGCGGGCGTGCGCGACGCGTCGGAGCGCCGCGCCGCGCACGAGCTGCAGCGCGCGAGGGGCGAGCAGGGGCACGGGGAGCGAGCTGACGACGGCGGCGGCCAACGCGTGCGCTCCGACGGGCGGCGAGGTCATGAGGCTCAGATGCCGAGGTCGATCACGTCGACCCGTGCGTGGCTCGAGACGTCTTCGTCATCGGGATCGTCGAGGGACGACTCCCGAACCCGCTCGCCATCGAGCGGGACGAGGTCCGTGCTCCGAACCCCGCGCTCGCCGCAAGCGTTCGCGCGTGTGTTTCCCTCCGAGGCGCAGGGGTCGCCGCGGCGGTAGTTGCGTGCCCCGAGGAGAAAGCTGCAGTCGGTCACGGTCGCGAGGCACGCGTACTCGTTCCGGACCCCACGGTGGCATCGCTTGCCCTTCTCCTCGCGCCACTCCATGGCGGCGAGGCAGCCCCAGAGGCA
The DNA here is from genome assembly GCA_019637115.1 of Myxococcales bacterium. Lineage (GTDB taxonomy): Bacteria > Myxococcota_A > Polyangia > Polyangiales > Houyiibacteriaceae > JACKEH01. The sequence goes on from JAHBWH010000023.1 coordinate 2,731, forward strand.
GTTGCGCTCGGCGAGGTCGCCACCGCACGTGAAGATGTACTGGTCGCAGTAGGCTTCGCACGCCTCCTGCGGTCCCGGTGCCGAGCAGGCGGCGAGGGACACGGCGAGGGACGCGGCGAGGGGCAGGACGGCGGCGAGACGCACGCTCGCACGTTACGGCATTCGACCGAGGCGCGCCAAAGCCGAAAACTCGACCCTCCGGGCCGGCCCATGCGACCAGGAGTCATGTCGCCCGTCCCGCGCGACCTCCGCGGCCACAGCCTCCGAGAGGTGCTCTCGGCGCTCGCGCGCGTCGACGCCGAGGGGGAGCTCTCTTGTGTCGACTCGAGCGGGCGGAGACATCGCCTGCTGCTGCGTGGCGGACGGCTCGTCGCGGTGCACGTCGAGGGGCGATTCGACCCGCTGCTGGCGCGCCTCCGCCGGAGCGGCGTCCTCGACGAAGCGGCGCACCGGAGGGCCCTCGAGGCCCTCGCGTCGAGCGAGCGGCGCGCGGGAGAGCTCGCGCGGCGCGAGGGCGCGGACCCTCGCGCGATCGACGAGGCGGTCGACCGGCAGCAGACGGCGGCGCTCGAGGCGCTCGCGAGGCGTGTCGACGGGACGTCGGCGCGCCTCGCCTTCGAGCCCCGGGTCGTCGTCGCCCGCGAGGTCGTGAGCTGGCGCCGCCCCGCCCACCGAGCTCCCTGCGCGACCAGCGAGCCCCCGACCCGCCGAGCTCCCGGCTCGACCAGCGAGCCCCCGACCCGCCGAGCTCCCGGCTCGACCAGCGAGCCCCCGACCCACGGAGCCCCCCGCTCGACCGCTGACCCACGCCGCGCTCCCCGCGCCGCTCCGCTCGTCGAGCCGCCGCCCGCGATGGATCGCGCGACCTTCCGCCGCTTGGTGCGCGAGCTACACCCCGACCTCCACGGGCACCTCCCCGCCGACGAGCGCGCGCGTCGTGCGGCCCGCCTCGCCGAGCTCACCGCCCGTCACGGGCGTGATCGGCGCGCACCCGGACGGTGAGCTCGGCTGGAGCCTGAGCTCGATCGCGCGGGCCGCCTCGCCGGGCTCATGGGCGTGTTCGGCGCGCACCCGGACGGTGCGCTCGGCCAGAGCCCAGAGCTCGATCGCGGCCGCGTGCGTCAGCGACCGCGGAGCAGGTGCGCCATCGCCTCGCCGAGGCCTTCGAGCGTGAGCGGGAACATGTCGAAGACCGAGCGGACGTGCTCGATCGTGTTCCCCTCCCAGTAGCGCGGCGGCTCGGGGTTGAGCCACACGCTCTTGCGGAAGTGGTTGCGCAGCCGCATCAGCCACGTGATGCCCTCGGCGCGCTCTTCGCCGTCGTGCGAGATCGCGCCTCCCGCGCTCAGCAGCTCGTAGGGCGCCATCAGCGCGTCGCCGACGCAGATGAGCTTGTAGTGCGGGCCGCACTCGTGGAGGAGATCGTTGACGCGGATCGGGTCGGTGAAGCGCTCGGTCTCGTAGACGCGCCCATAGACGCAGTTGTGGAAGTAGTAGGTGCGCAGCTCCTTGAAGTGCGTCGACTTCTTCGCCGCGCTGAAGAGGCGCGAGCAGAGCAGCGCGAAGGGATCCATCGAGCCGCCCACGTCCATCATCAGGATGACGCGCGTGTTCGGGCGCCGCGGCGGCCTGACGACCACCTCGAGCTCGCCCGCGTTCTTCGCCGTCGCGGCGATGGTTCCGTCGAGGTCGAGCTCCTCGTCGCCGCCGGCGCGCGCGTAGGTGCGGAGCTTGCGGAGCGCGATCTGCATCTGCCGGACGTCGAGCGTGAGGTCTTGCCGGTAGCCGGCGTAGAGGCGCGCGTCGGCGGTGCGGATCGCGCTGCGCCCGCCGCCCGGCCCTCCGACGCGGATGCCCGCGCGCTTCGCCTTGCCGCTGTGGCCGAAGGGCGAGGTGCCGGCCGTGCCGATCCATTTGTTGCCGCCGTCGTGCCGCTCCTTCTGCTCGCGCAGTCGCTCCTCGAAGAGGCGCTCGAGCTCCTCCGGGTCGAGGTTCTCCAGCAGCGCGCGCTCCTCCTCGGTGAGCTCGCCTTCGATCTGCGCGGCGTCGCGCAGCCATTGCAGCAGGTCGTCCTTCAGCTCCTTGGACGCGACCTCGACGCCGCGGAAGACCTTGAGGAACGCCTGGTCGAAGTCGTCGAGGTGGCCCTCGCGGTGGACGAAGAGCGCACGCGCGACGTGATAGAAGCCGTCGAGGCTCTGCTGGTGCAGCCCTGCCTCCAGCGCGCGCGCGAGCTGCACGGCCTCCGTCGTGCCGACCGGCACCCCCCGCGCGCGCAGCTCGTAGAGGAAGGGCAAGAACATCGCGTGCTCAGCTCCGCCACCGCCCGCCGCCGGCGAGCTGGTCGGCGAAGGCGACGAGATCCTGCTCCTTCTTGAGGAGCGTGCCGAGGAAGGGCAGGGCGGCAGAGAGCTTCACGTCAGCGACGCCCGCGGCGCGGAGGACGGCGATCCAGTCCACGAGCTCGCTCGTGCTGGGGCGCTTGCGCAAGCGCTTCATCGTGCGGAGCTCGTAGAAGGCCTCGATCGCCTGCTCGGCGAGGCGCTCGTCGAGATCCGGGTGGTGGACCCGCAGGATCCCCGCCATCAGCTCGGGCGTCGGGAAGTCGATGAAGTGGAACACGCAGCGCCGGAGGAAGGCGTCGGGCAGCTCTTTCTCCGCGTTGCTCGTGATGATCACGACCGGACGCTGCCGCGCGACGACCTCCTCTTGGAGCTCGTCGATGAAGAAGCGCATCCGGTCGAGCTCGTTCAGCAGGTCGTTCGGGAACTCGACGTCCGCTTTGTCGATCTCGTCGATGAGCAGCACGACGCGACGCTCCGAGGCGAAGGCCTCGCCCATCGGGCCGAGCTTGATGTACTGCCGGATGTCTCCGACGTCCTTGTCCTGAAAGCGCGAGTCGTAGAGGCGCTGCACCGTGTCGTAGACGTAGAGCCCGTCTTGGGCGCGGGTCGTGCTCTTCACGTTCCAGCGGATCAGCGGGAGATCCAGCGCCTCGGACGCGGCCTCGGCGAGCAAGGTCTTGCCCGTCCCCGGCTCGCCTCGTACGAGCAGGGGGCGCTCGAGGACGAGCGCGCAGTTGACGGCGGCCTCGAGGGCGTCACTCGTGAGGTAGGTGGTGGTGCCGCGGAAGCGAGCGAAATCGGACATCGTGGGGATCACCTGGGCGAGGGGAGAAGGCTCGATGCGTGGTCGTAGCCCGCAGTCGAGCGTTTCTGAATCGTCGTTCAACTCTACCACCCGGGCACGTGGGCGCTACCCCTCGGTGCTCGCGCTCCTCGGCGCGCTCGTGATCGGGTGCGGGCGCTGCGGCGAGCCGGGGCCCACGGTCGAGGGCCCACACCCCTACGTGCGCTGCGGGGAGATGGCGCTGACGGAGGGGCGCTTCGGCAGCGACGGCGTGACCTTCGACGTCGACGGGCGGACCGTCCGCCTCGCGGGTGCCTCGCGGCTGCTCGTGCTCGCGGCGACCGACGCGACCCCTGCCGCGCTCGCGGGCGCGCCGGTGTTGCCGACGCTCGTCCTCGGGGGCTTCGGCCGCGACGAGGCGCAGGCGCGCGCGCTGCTCGAGGCGCTCGGCCCGCGGCCCGCGCTCCTGCTCGCGGGCGGCGAGGACGAGCCCGCCGCGATCGAAGCCGCCCTCCGCGGGCTCTCAGGACGCCAGCGCGTCGCGCACATCTCGGGGGCCCACCGCCTCGAGACGCCGCACGGGACGTTCGTGATCCTCCCCGGCGCCCCCAACGGCCGCTACGCGCGCGGGAGCCGGGCCTGTGGCTTCTCGGACGCCGACGTCGCTGCGCGAGCGTCGAGCCTCGGGCCGGCCGAGGGCGAGCGCCGATGGCTGCTGTCGTGGGCAGCGCCTTCGGGCGGCGGAGAGCACGCGCCGGACCGAGGGTTCGGCGGCGTGCGTGTAGGATCGGACGAGGTCGCGACGCTCGCGCGACAGACCGGCGCGCGCGGGGGCCTCTTCGCCTGGCCGCGGACCACCGCGGGGCTCGCGTCGGCTGGGGAGGGTGCCCGTGAGGTGCCGGTCGGCGAGGCCGCCGAGGACCTCGCGGTCGTGGTCCCGCTCGCGGGCGCGGCGACGGAACGATTCGACGGAAGCCTCCTCCGCGCATCGTGGCTCGTCCTCGAGCTCGGCCCGGAGGGGCTGCGGGTCGTGGGCGAGTAGGACACCGGACGCCGCGCTACCGACGACGTGCGCTACCGACGACGTGCGCTACCGACGACGTGCGCTACCGACTTGCTGGTCCGAGCCCGCTCAGGGTCGGGCGCAGCCGCCGTAGAACTGGTCCCGCGCGTTTCGCTCGGCGCCCACGGACTGCAGGCGACGGTAGATCGCCTGCGCCTGCGCGCACTGATTGACGACCTTGAGGCCGACCTCGCGCGCGCCTCGGCTGGCGATCTGCGTCTGCAGCGCGCGCAGCGAGGCGTGGTTGCGGCCGACGGCGCGCTGCGCCTCGGCGAGCGCCTGGATCGCGCCCTCGAGGTTGCCCGAGCCGATGGCGGCTTGGCCGCGCGCCACGGCTCGGTCGGCGGCCGCTTGGTTCGCCGGGCTCACCGCCATCGACGTGGACGTCATCCGCGAGGCGGAGGTCATGGCCGTCTCGGTCGGCTCCATGGTCGGCTCCTCGACCATGGTCGGCTCCTCCACCATGGTCGGCTCCTCCACCATGGTCGGCGCCTCGACGGGCGTGTCGACCCCGGTCGCCATCATCGTGCCCGGCTCGACCTGGGACGGATCCATCGTGGTCGTCGTCAGGGGATCTGCGCCGGTCCCGGTGGAGCCGACAGCGCTCGGATCCACGACGGTCGGGCCGGTCGCGGCGGACGCCTGCTGCTTGCTGTTCCAGAACCAGATGGCGCCCCCGACGCCCCCGCCGAGGAGGACGAAGACGACGAGGAGGAGCGCGACCCACTTCCCCGATCCGCCCGCGGGAGCCGCGACCATCGCAGGCGACGAGGCGTCGTAGCCGTAGCCGCCTTGGCCCATGCCCGGTTGCGGATGGCTCATGCCCGGGTGGCTGCCGCCCGAGAGCGAGCCTGCGCTCGGGTCGTAAGGGTGCGCGGCGGGCGTGTAGACCGGCGCAGGCGTGTCGTAGTAGGAGCCCGCGGCTTGCATGGGCTGCGGCGTGCCGACGGGGGGCCGGACCGGCGAGCCCGGGCTCGAGCCGGGCGCCGATCCGGACTTGGCGCCGAGGCTCGTCGCCATCGTCCAAGCCGCCTGCGCGTCGCCGATGCCAGTGAACTCGTGCATGAACGAGAGCACGTCGGGGTGGCGCTCGTCGCGGTTCTTCGCGAGCGCCCGCAAGATCGCGTTGCGCTTGTTGGGGGGGAGGGCGGCGCCCGCCGGGTGGGCCTCGATGGGCGTCGGCGGCTGGGTGAGGTGCTTGGTCGCCCACTCCCACGGCGTGCGCGCCTCGAAGGGCAGCGTCCCCGTGAGCATCTCGTAGGTCATCACGCCGAGCGAGTAGATGTCGCTCCGCAGATCGAGGGTCTGACCGCTGAACTGCTCGGGCGACATATAGGGCGGGGTGCCGAGCACCATGCCTTGCTTGGTCAGCTTGGCCTTCGAGTCGTCCTCGGCCTCGCTGCGCTTGGCGATGCCGAAGTCGAGGACCTTCACGAAGTCCTCTTGGCCACCGCGCGAGGTGAGGAGCACGTTCTCGGGCTTGAGGTCGCGGTGGACGATCCCGCGCTGGTGCGCTTCGTGGAGCGAGCCGCAGATCTGGATCAGCAGCTTGTCGGCGAGGGCGGCGTCGACGGCGCCGCGCTGCAGCCGGTGGGCGAGATCCTCGCCCTCGATGAACTCCATGACGATGAAGAGGGTTTTGTCCTCGAGCTCACCGAAATCGTAGAACTGGACCGTGTTGGGGTGGTGCAGCTCGATGACCGTCTCGCACTCGCGGTGGAAGCGCGCGACGAGCTGAGCGTCGCTGCTCAGCTCGGGGTGGAGGGTCTTGATGGCGACCTTTCGGGTCGCGGTGCCCATCTTCTGCTCGGCCAGGTAGACGCGGCCCATCCCGCCTTCCCCGAGCATCTTCACGACGCGGTAGCGGCCGAGGAGGATCTTGCCGATCAGGGGGTCGGTGGCGTCCTCGACCTCGACCTCGAGCATGGCGCCGCACTGGAGGCAGAACTTCGCCTCGTCCTGATTTTCGTAGCTACATCGTTGGCAGGCGCGCGCCATGGATTTTCCGACCGCGAGTCTAGCGGTACCCTTGGGAACTTCAAAGCAAGCCGTCACCCGAGGCTCGTGAGCGCACGAAACGTCTTCGGGGTCTGGCCGACTGTCTGGCACCACGATGTACGCGCGACTCCCTTGGCTTCTCTCCTCGTTCTTACTCTTCGGCGGCGTTTTCGGCTGCGGAGACGACGACGCCCCGCCCCTCGATGGCGGCGGCGATGCCGGTCTCACTGGAATTTCGGCGCTCTTCGCGCCCGCCGCCGATCCGATCCCGTGGGGCGCGGTCCCCTTCCCGGACGACCTCTACCTGGACGCGGACGGCAGAGTCGCGCTCGCCGACTACCCCAACGAGGCGCGGAGCGAGTACGCGAGCTACGTCGAGTCCCTCCGCGAGACGCTCGGCTGGCTCGACGGCTTCGGGGTCGTCTCGCCCATCTTCTTCCCCCTCGACGCGGCGGTGGACCCAGGCTCGCTGCCCGCGAGCAGCGCCGACTCGCTCCTCCCGGAGGCGACGGCGTTCCTCCTCGATGCAGATCCCGCCTCGCCGACTGCGTTCCAGCGGATCCCGGTCGAGGCGCGCCGCGTGCCCGCCGAGGTCGCGGGGGGCGTCGAGATGGTCGCGCTGCGGCCGGCCGATGGGTACCCGCTCGCGCCTCGCGGCCGATACGCCGCCGTCCTCACGACGCACGTCCGGGGCGCCACGGGGGAGCGGCTGCGCCCCGCGCCCGCGTTCGAGGCGCTCCGAGATGGCAGCGCGAGGCCAGAGGACGCGACCCTCGGCGAGGCGTGGGATCGATACCAGCCCGTGATCGCGAGCCTCGGGACGGCGGGCGTCGCCCGCGACGAGATCGCCGCGCTGGCGGTCTTCCGGGTGCAGAGCGTCGTCACCGACCTCGAGGACGTCCGCGCCGCGCTCTGGGCGGAGGACGCGCCCGAGGTGCGCGTGGAGGCGATCGTCTCGGGCGACGGCCTCGACGCGCTGCTCGGCGTGCCGAGCGAGCCCGCGATCGGCTTTGGCGCCCCGGGTGGGGTGCTCCACGACGCGATCGGTTGGATCGTCCAAGGGAGCTTCGACGCGCCCTGGTACCTGCACGAGCGGGCGGGCGTTCACGGCCCCTTCGAGCGCGATGGTGAACGGGTGCGCGTCAAGCGCACCGAGCGGGTGCCCTTCTCGCTCGTGTTGCCCGCGAGCGCGAGCTCGGCCAGCCCCGTCCCGGTCGTCGTCTTCCAACATGGGCTCACGGCCGATCGGAGCGACGCGCTCGGGGTGGCCCAGACCCTCTGCGCCGCGGGGTACGCGGTCGTCGCCATCGACGCGCCCTACCACGGCCTGCGCGCCCTCGGCGGCGACGTCGACACCGTGCACCGCTTCACGGGCGCCGCGGGCCCCGATGGCTTCGGCGACCGGCGCGGCGCGGCGATCATCATCGACTTCGCCGGGCTCCAGGACTTCGCCGGCGACCTGATGGACTTCCACCCGTACTACTTCCGCGACGCGATGCGCCAAGGCTCCGCGGATCTGCTCGCCCTCGTGCGGACGCTCCGCGGCGCGGACTGGTCACTGCTCGCCGAGGAGGACGCCTCGCTCGCGGGCATCCAGCTCGCGCCCGATCGGCTCGGCTTCATCGGCTACTCGCTCGGGGGAATTCTCGGCGCGATGTTCGTCGCGGTCGAGCCCGAGGTCGGCGCGGCGGTGCTCGCGTTCACCGGGGGGTCGATCGTGCACGCGGTGTCGGAGAGCCCGGCTTTCAACCCGACGTACCTCCCCCAGCTCTTCCCGCTCGTGGGCCTCGATCCGAGCGAGATCGACTACGAGGCGCTCCACCCGAGCTTCTATCCCGGCATCGCGCTCTGGCAGACACTCTTCGACCGCGGTGACTCGATCGCCTACGCGCGGCGGCTCCGACGAGGCGGCGCGAACCTCCTCCTCCCCATCGCGCGGCACGACGAGACCCTGCCGAACGTCAACAGCGAGGCCCTGGCCCGCGCCCTCGCGATCCCCATGGTCGGCGGGGAGCCGCTCTACGTCGGCCTCGAGCTCGCGGCGCTGCCGCTGCGCGCCAACGTGGTGGTGGAGGCGGGCACGCGCACGCGCGGCGCGCAGCTCTGGGACCCCGCGAACCACGGCGCGCTCCTCTGGCGCACCGACAGCCGCACATACACGCCGCCGCCGCGCCCGCCCTTCCGCCGCATGGCGTCCCCGACGCCGATCGACAACCCGGTCGACGCCGTGCAAGGGCAGGTCCTGCGCTTCTTCGAGAGCTGGCGCGCGGGCACGGCCGAGATCAGCTTGGCGGATTGACGACGTGGGTGCTTCCGCGTCGTCAGGCCGCCGAGAGGGCCGCGACGAGGCGGTCGGCGTCGGCCTGCGTGTGCTTCTCCGTGACGACGAGGTCGTGTTGAGCGACGCGGGCGCTCCCGCGCGTTGGTCAGGCCGCCGCGAGGGCCGCGACGAGGCGGTCGAGGTCGGCCTTCGTGTGCTTCTCGGTGACGGCGACGAGGAAGTCGTGGTCCCACGCTTCGCGGAACGCGCCGAGGTCCACGCCCGCGAGCAGATCCTGCGCGGCCAACGCGGCGAGCAGCGGCGCGGCGCGGCCCTCCCGGCGGCGAACGACGAACTCGTTGAAGGTCGGCGTCGCGTAGGGGATCGAGTAGGCGTCGAGCTTGCCGATCTCGGCCTTGAGGTACTCCGCGTTCGCCAGGCAATGGCGCCCGGCCCCCTCGAAGCCGCTCTTGCCGAGCATCGCGACGCGGATCGTGAACGCGAGCGCGATGAGCCCGTGGTTCGTGCAGATGTTCGACGTCGCCTTCTCGCGGCGGATGTGCTGTTCGCGGGTCGAGAGCGTGAGCACGAAGCCGCGCTGGCCGTCCTGGTCGACCGTCTGCCCGACGAGCCGACCGGGGATCTGCCGGAGGAACTGTTCCTTACAAGCGAAGAGGCCGACGCCGGGGCCGCCGAGCTGCAAGGGCACCGCGAGGGGCTGGCCCTCGCCGACGCAGATGTCGGCGCCGAGCGTGCCAGGCGCCTCGAGCAAGCTGAGCGCGTAGGGCTCGGTCGTGATCGTGACGACGAGCGCGCCCTTCGCGTGCGCGCGCGCTGCGATCGCCGCGACGTCCTCGACGCAGCCGAGGAAGGTCGGGTACCCGACGACCACGACGGCGGTGTCGTCGCGCAGCTTGGCGTCGAGGTCGGCGAGGTCCGTGACGCCCTCCGCCTCTGCGACGACCTCGAGGTCGGGTTGGTTGTCGTCCGTGCCGTTCAGGAAGGTGCGGATGGTGTCGAGGTGGTGGGGGTGCACCGCGCCGCTCACGAGCGCGTGCGTGCGCCGCGTGATCCGTCGCGCCATGAGCACCGCCTCGGCCGCGCCGCTCGCCGCGCAATACATCGAGGCGTTCGCGACCTCTTGGCCGAAGAGCTGGCAGACGAGCGTCTGGAACTCGAAGATGGCCTGCAGCGTCCCTTGCGAGACCTCCGCCTGGTAGGGCGTGTACGCCGTGTAGAACTCGCTTCGCAGGAGGAGCTGGTCGACGGCGGGCGGGACGTGGTGGTCGTACATGCCGGCGCCGAGGAACGAGAGCGCGTTCGCCGCCGCGTTCTTCGTGGCCAGCGACTCGAGGTGTGCCATCAAGGCCGGCTCGGGGAGGGCCGGCTCGAGGTCGAGCGGGGCGGCCCGGAGGGGCGCGGGGATGGGCTCGAAGAGCGCGGCGACGGAGTCGACGCCGATGGTCTCGAGCATCGCCTGGATCTCTTGCTCGGTGTGCGGGAGGTAGCGCATGGACGTCTCGCGTTCGGGGACAGAGCGGCCGCCGGGTCGAGCGGCGGGGGTCGAGCGGTGGGGCTTATTGCCGTCGGGGGAGCGGTCGTCTGCTCGGCGGGACGGCGACGCCGAGTGGCCCTCGAGGCTCCTCGAGGGCGCCCACTCGGCCTGCGGTCAGCTTGGGATCAGCCTGGGGTCAGTCGAGGCCGCCGACGTAGTCCTCGTACGCTGCGGCGTCGAGCAAGGCCTCGAGCTCGGTGGGATCGCTCACGCGAATGACGACCATCCACCCCTTGTCGTAGGGGGACTCGTTCACGAGCTCGGGGCTGTCCTCGAGCGCCGCGTTGATCTCGACGACCTCGCCGCCGATCGGCGCGAAGAGCTCGCTGACCGTCTTCACGCTCTCGATGTCGCCGAACTTGGCGTGCGCCTCGACCTCGCCGCCGATGGCCGGGAGGTCGACCAGCGTCACGTCGCCGAGCTGCTCGACGGCGTAGGCGGTGACGCCGACGCGGACGAGGTCACCCTCGATGCGCGCCCATTCGTGGTCTTTCGTGTAGCGGAGGTCGGTGGGGTATTTGGCCATGGTGCTCTTCGAATCTCCCGCGCGATGCGCGGTCTGGGGGCTCGGGGCGACGCGCGCTTCGCAGGGCGAAAGGCGTCGTGACGGGGGCTCGGTCGTCCGTCGGAGAGCTCCGTCTTCGGCGGACTGCGGGTCGGGGGCTCGGCTCTGCCGAGGGGAGGGGGCTCTTCGAGAGATCCCGAAGCAAGAGAAGGTGTCCGTCGAGAGAACGTCTCGACGGGCTGTCAGCGCGGGCGACGATAGAAAGGGGTTTTGGCGACCTCGGCGGTGATGATCTTGCCCCGGACCTCGACGCCGATCGGGGTGCCGGGCTTGGCGAGCTCGGCGGGGACATAGCCGAGCCCGATGTTCTTGCCAGTGGTCGGCGAGGGAGAGCCGCTCGTCACCTCGCCGATGCGCTCGCCCGCCACGTGGCCAGGTGTGCCTTCGGTGGCGACGATCGGATAGCCATGCCGGGCGATCCCGCGCCCCGTGACGACGAGGCCGACGAGCTTGCGCGGCGTCCCGGCGTCGCGGATGGCGATTAGCGCGTCGCGGCCGATGAAGTCGCCGTGGTCGAGCTTCACCACCCACCCGAGCCCCGCCTCGAGCGGGTTGGTGGTCTCGTCGATGTCGTTGCCGTAGAGGCTGAGCTTGCCCTCGAGGCGCAGCGTGTCGCGGGCACCGAGGCCAGCCGCCGCGATGCCGTGGGCCTCGCCGGCCTTCATCAGCGCCGCCCAGACCGCTGGCGCGTCGTTCCAGGCGCAGAAGAGCTCGAAGCCGTCTTCGCCCGTGTAGCCGGTGCGCGCGGCGAGCACCCCGACGCCGCCGATCGTCGCCTCGCCGAGGCCGAAGCTCGGGAGCTCGCCGAGGTGCGGGGCGCCCGCGTCGGATACCGTGGCGACCGCCTTCGGGCCCTGGATCGCGATGAGCGCGGTGTCGTCCGAGGCGTCGCGGAAGGTCAGGTCGCGACCTTCGGCGTGCTTGGCGAAGTGCGCCGCGATCTTGTCGCGGTTGCTCGCGTTGCAGACGACCAGCAGGCGGTCGGCGCCGCGGCGGTAGACGATGAGGTCGTCGAGGATCGTGCCGCGCTCGTTGCAGCAGACGGTATACGCGGCTTTGCCCACGGGGAGCGGGGCGATCGCGTTCGTGACCAGGCCGTCGACGAAAGCGACCGCTTCGGGCCCCTCGATCTCGAGCTCGCCCATGTGGGAGACATCGAAGAGCCCGACGCGCTGGCGCACGGCCTCGTGCTCCTTGACGATCCCCTCGTACTGCACGGGCATCTGCCAGCCCGCGAAGGGGACGATGCGGGCCCCGAGGGCCTCGTGGGCGGCGTAGAGCGAGGTGCGTCGGAGCGTGGCGGGGTCGTTCACGGCGGCGGACCTTAGCAGGCGAGCCGCGCCGCCCCAAGGGCCGTCGACGCTGTCCAAAGCCCATTCGAGGAGGTCGGCCTAGGAGATCGGCGTCGTGGGCCGCGGTGGCCCGGAACGAAGGGCGGAGACTACTTGCGGAGGCATGCCTCGAGCGCGGGCTGGAGCTCGGGGTACCGCCACGCGAAGCCCCAGGATCGCAGCCGCTCGGGGAGCACCTTGGCGCTCGCGAGGAGCGCCTCGTCGACGAGCTCACGACCGAACGCCGCCCGAACGGCGAAGCGCGGGACGGGCAGGAAGGTCGGGCGGCGCAGCGCGGCGCCGAGGGCTGCGGTGAAGTCGGTGTTTCGCGCCGGGGCGGGCGCGACGGCGTTGAACGGTCCGACGACGCGCTCGTCGTCGAGCGCCAGGAGGATCATCGCGACGACGTCCTCGAGGTGCACCCAGCTCATCCACTGGCGCCCGTCGCCGAGCTTGCCTCCGACCCCGAGCGAGAAGGGCGTGCGCATCTTCTCGAGGGCGCCGCCCTCGGCGGCGAGCACGATCCCGATGCGCGCCCGAGCGACGCGGACGCCGACGCTCGAGGCCCGTGAGGCCTCGCGCTCCCACGCCACGCAGACCTCCGCGAGGAAACCCTCGCCCGGCGGCGACTCCTCGTCGAGGGGCTCGTCGCCGCGGTCGCCGTAGATCCCGATCGCCGACGCGCTGACCAGCACCGCCGGGCGTCGCTTGGCGGCCGCGATGGCGTCGACCAGCGTCCGGGTGCCGTCGACGCGGCTGCCCAGGATCGCGGCCTTGCGCGCCTCGGTCCAGCGGCCTCCGGCGACGTTCTCGCCGGCGAGGTGGACGATGGCGTCGATGCCCTCGAGGCTACCCGGATCCAGCACGTGGTCCGCGGGGTTCCAGAAGAGCTCGTCGGGGGAACGAGGGGGTCGACGAACGAACCTGAGCACGTCGTCGCCGCGCGCTTCGAGCGCGCGGCCGAGTGATGTGCCGATGAGCCCGGTGCTCCCCGTGATGGCGACGCGCATGAGCGGGAGCATGGGGCCATCGGGCGGCGATACAAGCGGCGCTCTGGGGCCGTGTCGGTGTCCGCGTGTCGGTGTCCGGGTCCGTGTCCGCGTGTCCTTGTCCGGGTCCGCGGGTCCGCGTCCGGGTCCGGGTCCGGGTCCGGGTCCGGGTCCGCGTCCGGGTCCGGGGCCGGGTCCGCGTCCGGGGCCGCGCCTGGTCCGTGTCTGCGTCGCGTCCATCGGCGGGTCCGCGCCTGGCTCCCGGTCTGGTCGCGGTGGGTCCCGGTTGCTCGTCCTCGCAGCGCGGCGGCGCCCTCGAGGGTCCTCAGCCCGCGACCATCTCGCGTAGATCCGACGCCACCGAGAAGCTGGCCTCGGTGGCCGCGCGGACGTCGTCGACGCTGAGACCGGGCGCGAGCTCGCGGAGGATGAGCTCGCGCTCGCCTACGTCGAACGCCGCGAGATCCGTGAAGACCTGGTGGACGACTCGCACGCCTGTGAGTGGGAGCGTGCACTCCTTCAAGAGCTTGGCGCTCCCGTCCTTCGCCGTGTGCTCCATCATCACGAGCACGCGCTTGGCGCCCGCGACGAGGTCCATCGCGCCGCCCATGCCCTTGATCATCTTTCCGGGGATGGTCCAGTTCGCGAGATCGCCGCGCTCGTTCACTTGCATGGCGCCGAGCACGCAGAGGTCGATGTGGCCGCCGCGGATCATCGCGAACGACTCGGCGCTGTCGAAGAAGGACGAGCCGGGCAGCGTCGTCACGGTCTGCTTCCCCGCGTTGATGAGGTCGGGATCCTCCTCGCCTTCGTAGGGAAAGGGCCCGATCCCGAGCAGCCCGTTCTCGCTGTGGAGGACGACCTCCACCCCCTCGGGGACGTGGTTGGCGACCAGGGTCGGCATGCCGATGCCGAGGTTCACGTAGAAGCCGTCCTGCAGCTCGCGCGCGATGCGGCGGGCCAAGGTGTCGCGGTCGAGGGCCATCAGCTCCCCTCCTTCTGACGCAGCGTGCGCTGCTCGATGGGCTTGTCGTAATGCGGTCCGACGAGGATGCGCTGCACGTAGATGCCGGGCGTGTGGATCTCGTCGGGATCGAGGGCGCCCACGTCCACGAGCTCCTCGACCTCGGCGATCGTGATCCGGCCGGCCATCGCCATCATCGGGTTGAAGTTCCGCGCCGTCTTTCGGTAGACGAGGTTCCCGTGGCGGTCGCCCTTCCAGGCCTTCACGATCGCGAAGTCCGCCGTGAGCGCCGTCTCCATCACGTAGGTGCGACCGCCGAACTCGCGGGTCTCCTTGCCCTCGGCGACCTGCGTGCCGACGCCCGTCGCGGTGAAGAACGCGGGGATGCCGGCGCCGCCGGCGCGGATCCGCTCGGCGAGCGTGCCCTGTGGGTTCAGCTCCACCTCGAGCCGGCCGCTCAAGAACTGCTCGGCGAAGATCTTGTTCTCGCCGACGTACGACGAGATCATCTTCTTCACCTGCCCGTTCGCGAGCAACACGCCGAGCCCCTTGTCGGTGGTCCCGCAGTTGTTGCTGATGATCGTCAGGTCCCGGACGTTCTTCTCGCGGAGGGCGCGGATCAGGTTCTCGGGGTTGCCGCAGAGGCCGAAGCCGCCGCTCATGAGCGTGATCCCGTCGCCCACGTCCGCGATGGCGTCGCTGGCGGAGGCACAAAGCTTGTCCATGGCGCGAGAGCATCGGCGCCCTCGGGGCGAGGGGTCAAGGCGCGACCTCACGCCTTCGATCCGAAGCCAACGACGGAGGCCCGAGGGCGTTGCTCGAGGACACCGGGCCGCCGGACACGGACACCGACACCGACCGGTCGTGGAGGGCTGCGTTTGACCTCCTCCACCCGGGTGTCATCTTCGGCGGCCCCATGAGCGACGAGACGACGCAGAGCCGCACCGAGGTGCCCGTCCCCTACGGGACGATGGCGCCCCGCCCGCCCGCCGAGGGGGAGCTCGACCTCGACGCGCTCGTGCCGGGGCACGGGCCCATCGAGCTCGACATCGGCTTCGGCCGCGGCATGAGCGTCGTCCGACGTGCGGCGAAGGCGCCCGACGCCCGCATCCTCGGGATCGAGATCAAGGCGAAGCTCGCGTTCCGGTTGAGCGAGCGAGTGATGCGCCTGGGGCTCTCGGATCGCGTCCTCGTGTGGGCTTGCGACGCGCGCGAGACCCTCGCGCGGAGCGGGCCGGCCGGCTGCGTCTCGCGGGCGTTCGTTCACTTCCCCGATCCGTGGTGGAAGAAGCGACACACGAAGCGCCGCGTGCTCGGGGACGACTTCCTCAGCAGCCTCGCGCGCCTCATGGCGCCGGGCGCCGAGCTCTTCGTGCAGACCGACGTCGAGGACAGGCACGCGCTCTACGTGTCGTTCGTGGAGGCTCACCCGGACTTCGAGCTGGTCGACGCGCACCTCGACCACAACCCCTTCGGCAGCGTCTCGAACCGCGAGGCGCGCGCCGAAGAGGACGGACTGCCGATACACCGTCTGCTCGCGCGCCGCCGATGACGAGCGGTCGACCGTCCTGCGTCAGAAGCGGCCGCCGAGCGTGAACGCGGCGCCTTGCGGGACGACTGCGACCCCGGCGCCGTCGAAGCGGACGCCTTCGGGCTCGGGCAGGAGCCAGCTCACCTCGCCCTCGGTGCCTGCCTCGCGCTCGAGACGGTCGCGGAGCTCTCGGTACGCCCGCCAGCGTCGCTCGGCGTCCGAGCGCGTGAGCAGCGAGATGAGCCCGCTGAGCACCGAGATGCCCGAGCCGATGAGGATGAAATAGTCGAAAGGGTCGACGATGCGGAAGTCGTTTGGCGCGAGGTAGAGCGGGATGAACGCGAGCCCGGCCCCGATGTTGATGGTCGCGTCGAGCACCCGCGCGATCTTGGTGCGGCGGGCCAGCCGCTCGAGCGCGGCCTCGCCGAAGTCGAGGCGCTGGCGGACTTGCTCGGGGGTGGTCATCGGCATGTGCGCGTACGCGATCGCCGGTCCGGTCGGGTTCGGGGTCACGACGAGGTCGATGATCCCGCGGACGAGGTTCGAGCCGCCCCAGAGGACCAGGTAGCTCGCCAAGTTGCGGTTGGCCTCCCACTGCCAGATGCCGATGCCGGTCATCACGCCGCCTGCGACCAGCGAGAGGATCCCGTCGATGAGCCGGTTTCGGCCTCGGATCGCGAGCGCCTGGAGGCTGCCGTCGAGCACCCGCAGGCGCGTCGCGATGCGGCTCGGGATGCGCCCTTCGAGCGGGTCGCTGACGAAGCCACGCACGCCTGCGGGGGCGGGCGCGGGGTATTGCACGGCCGGGTCGTAGCCGGTCGGCGGGGGAGGGGGGACGGACGGGAGCTCGTCGCTGGTCGGCGCGGCCGCGTCGGCGGACGGTGTCGCCGCAGCGGGCGAAGGTCTCGCGGGCGTCGTCGTGGCAGCCGGATCCGTCGTGGTCGGCGCGGTCGGCGTCACCGCGCTCGTCGAGCCTCGGGGCCGGCTCAGCGCATCGGCGCCCTCGCCCTGGGCCCAAGCGGTCGCCGAGGTGAGGGTGAGGGCTACGAAGAGGAGCCAACGCATGTCGAAGAGTATGGGGGCAATTCGGTGCGATGTCAGGAGCGAGTCAGGCGTCATCGGGCTCGCGCCTCGAGCAGGCGGAGCGCTTCTCGCGCTCGGGCGTCATCGGGCTCGCGCCTCGAGCAAGCGGAGCGCTTCTCGCGCTCGGGCGTCGTCGGGCGCGAGCCGGAGCGAATCACGGGCCGCCTCGCGTTGGCCGAGGGCCAGCAGCGCCAAGCCCCGCACCGCGTAGGCGCGCTGGCGCGCGCTGCCCTCCGAGCGCGAGGCGGCCCGCGCGGCGGCGCTCGCGGCCTCCCGCAGGCGACCCGCCTCGAGGGCGGCGGCGGCGTATCGAAGGAGGTCCGCGGGCTGCCCCTGGCGGGCGACGTCCTCGAGGATCGCCAGCGCCTCACCCTCGCGTCCGTCGGCGAGGAGGGCCAGGCCGAGGTCGCGGCGCGACTCGAGGTCGCCAGGCTCGACGCGCAGGCGGATCGTCAGGAGCTGGACGGCCTCCGCGGGCCGCCCACGGGCGACGAGCAGGGCGGCGAGCTCCCGCAGCACCTCGGGGTCCTGGGGGAGCGCCCCGTGCGCTCGACGGAGGGCGAGGAGCGCCTCGTCTGGCGCGCCGCGACGCAGCGCGAGCGCGGCGACTCGACGAAGCAGCGCCACGCCCGCGCGATCTTGAGGCGCGAGGGGGAGCGCCGCCGCGGCCCGCTCACCGCAGATCGCGTCCGACCAAGCCGCGAGCCGTGACGCCTGCGCTCGCTCGTCGCTCGACACCTCGACTCGGCCTGCGAGGGCGCGGAGCCAGCGCGCGTCGTCGAGCACCTCGTCGCTCGGATGCACGAGGCTCTCGAGGTCGTCGGGGAGGAGCCGGGCCACGAGGAAGAGCACCCGAGGGTCGGACGGCGCCCGCGCGGCGGCGCGCGCGAGGAGCGGGCGCGCCCGTCGCGGGGCGTTCGCGTCGAGCGCTCGTGTCGCGCTGGCGAGCCAGCGCTCGAGCGCCCGGTCCTGCGCGCGCGCAGGGAGCGTGGACGCGCCGACGAGCGCGAGCGCCAAGAGGGCGTAGGGGAAGCGGCGCGACAACCGCGGCAGGGTAGTCGAGCCCCCGCTCACTCGCACTTCCGACGCTCAATCCCGGACGGTCCTCGGCCCCGGTCCTCGGCCCCGGTCCTCGGCCCCGGTCCTCGGCCCCGGTCCTCGGCCCCGGCTTCGGACCCGGCTTCGGACCCGGACGCACGAAAGTTCTCACAACCACGCAACTGGGGCGGAGACGGGACGAGACGAGGACCATCGGAGCCGCCGACGAAGGCGGCGCCGGGAGGTCCCCATGCACACCGTCGCCGTCCTCACGCCCTACCCGCCCTTCGCCGCTCTCATCGAGCACGCGTTCCGCGACCAGCTCGTCACCAGTCACCAGCGCGCCGAGACCGTGCTCAAGGGGGCCCCGCCCGCCGTGGTCCTCATCGACGCCGACGCTCGCCACGCGGACCTCGCCGCGCTCCGCGCGCCTCGCGACGTCCCGCCGAAGCCGCGGAACCTCATCGTGGTGCACCACCGCGAGCAGAGCGACGCGTCTGTCGAGGCGCGCCCGTGCAACGACGTCGAGCATCTCCCGGTCCCGCACCTCGGCGTGCTCCGCGCCCGCGTCGCCGACCTCCTCGACGTCTCGCTCCCGCCCGTGGACGCCCTCCGCGTGAATCGGCGCTGGATGCGGGACGAGCGGCTCGCCTGGGCCTTGGTCCGCGCTGGCGCGGAGCACGAGCTCACGCCCGTCGAGCTCGACGTCCTCGCCGTGACGGCCGAGCACGCCTGCCGTCGGGAGGCCGCCGCCGCCCTCGGGCGCTCGCCCCACACCCACCGCAAGCACATCGAGTCGATCCAGCGCAAATGCGGGAAGTCCCCCGAGCAGCTGGCGCTCGACGTGCTCCATGACGCGCTCGCATCCGACCGACCGCTCCGCCGCCCCGCCAGCGAGACGCGGCTCCGCGCGGTCGGCTGACGATGACCGGGGCCGAGGACCGGGGCCGAGGACCGGGGCCGATGACCGGGACCGATGACCGGGACCGATGACCGGGACCGATGACCGGGACCGATGACCGGGACCGATGACCGGGACCGATGACCGGGACCGATGACCGGGGCCGATGACCGGGGCCGATGACCGGGTGCGAAGCCGGGTCCGAAGCCGGGTCCGAAGCCGGGTGCGAAGCCGGGTCCGGGGGCGCGTCGGAGGCTCAGATCACTGCTGGGGGCCGGGGGCGTCTACCGTCGGTGCGGGGACGTCGCCGGCGGAGGACTCGGGCGCGATGAGCTTGCCTTGGCGGTACTCGAGCGGGCGCTCGCGGCCGCCGCCGAAGATGGCCTCGGGGTCCGAGAGGACCAGCGCCTCGCCGAGCACCTGATCCATGTGCTCGACCAGCACGACCCGCATCGCGTTCAGGACGCGGCGGGGGATCTCGCGCAGGTCCTTTCGGTTCTCGCGGGGCACGAGGATGGTGTCGATGCCGGCGCGGTGCGCCGCGAGCATCTTCTCCTTCAGCCCGCCGATCGGCATGACCCGACCGCGCAACGTGATCTCGCCCGTCATCGCGACGTTCCGCCGCACTGGGATCTTCAGCAGGGCGCTGGCGATGCTCGTCGCCATCGTGATGCCCGCGCTCGGGCCGTCCTTCGCCACGAACTCGGGGAAGTGGACGTGGACGTCGTACTTCTCGTGGAAGTCCTCTTCGAGCCCGAGCAGGCGGTGGCGCGAGCGGATGTAGCTCATCGCGGCCTGCGCCGACTCCTGCATCCCCTTCTCGAGCAGGCCCGTGATCACGAGCTTGCCCTTGCCGGGGACGACCGCCACCTCGCACTCGAGGATCGTGCCGCCGACGCTCGTGTACGCGAGGCCGTTCGTCAGGCCGACCTGGTCCTTGTCGCTCGCCTTGTTCGGCCGGTACTTCGGCACACCCAAGAGCTCGGGGACGTTCTTGGCGGCGATGCGGTACGTCTGCTCCTTGCCCTCGTCCAAGACGCGGCGGGCGATCTTCCGACAGACGCTGCCGAGCTCGCGCTCCAGGTTCCGCACGCCGCTCTCGCGCGTGTAGTGGTGGATCACCGTCCGGATCGCGTTCTCGGTGATCTCGACGTTCGCGTCCCCGAGCCCCGCCTCCTTGATCTGGCGCGGTACGAGGTACTTTACGGCGATGTTGAGCTTCTCGAACTCCGTGTAGCCGCTGAGCTCGATGATCTCCATGCGGTCGCGGAGCGGCAGCGGGATCCCGCTGAGGGAGTTCGCCGTCGTGATGAACATCACGTCGGAGAGGTCGTAGTCGAGGTCGAGGTAGTGGTCGTTGAAGGTGGCGTTCTGCTCTGGGTCGAGGACCTCGAGGAGCGCCGCCGCCGGGTCGCCTCGGAAGTCGCTCGACATCTTGTCGATCTCGTCGAGCAAGAAGACGGGGTTGTTCGTCCCGACCTTGCGGAGCGACTGGATGAGCCGTCCGGGGAGCGCGCCGATGTACGTGCGGCGGTGTCCGCGGATCTCCGCCTCGTCCCGGACGCCGCCGAGCGAGAGGCGGACGAAGTCGCGCCCCGTCGCGCGCGCGATGGAGCGCGCGAGCGAGGTCTTGCCGACGCCGGGCGGGCCGACGAGGCAGAGCACTGGCCCCTTGAGCTTGCGGACGAGGGCCTGCACCGCGAGGTATTCGAGGATGCGCTCCTTGACCTTCTTCAGTCCGTAATGATCCTCGTCGAGGATCTCTTCGGCCTTGGCGATGTCGTAGTTTTCTTCGCTCTTGTCGTACCACGGGAGCGAGATGATCCAGTCGATGTAGTTGCGGACGACGGTCGCCTCGGCGCTCATCGGCTGCATCATCTTGAGCTTCTTGAGCTCCTTCTTGACGCGGCTCAGGGCCTCCTCGGACAGGCGCTTCGTCTTGAGCTTCTCCTCGATCTCTTGGAGCTCGCTCTTGAACTCGTCGCGCTCGCCGAGCTCCTTCTGAATCGCCTGCATCTGCTCGTTGAGGTAGTACTCCTTCTGCGACTTCTCCATCTGCTTCTTGACACGAGAGCGGATCTTCTTCTCGACTTGAAGGATCTCGATCTCGTTGTTCATCAGCTCGAAGAGCCGCTCGAGGCGCTTGCCGGCGTCGGTCGTCTCGAGGATCTCCTGCCGATCCGCGAGCTTGATGCTCGTCAGGTGCACGACGACCGTGTCCGCGAGGCGCGCGGGGTCGTCGATGGACTGCACCGTCATCAGCATCTCGGGGGGGATGCGCTTGTTGAGCTTGACGTAGCTCTCGAAGGTCTGCTGAACGCTCCGCATGAGCGCCTCGACCTCGACCGACGAGGTCGGCGTCTCGTCGACCGGCTCCACCTCGCAGAGGAAGAACTCCTCGTTCGGGATGAAGCGCTCGATCCGCGCCCGCCGTTTGCCCTCGACGAGCACCTTGACCGTCCCGTCGGGGAGGCGGAGGAGCTGGATGATCGTCCCGACCGTGCCGACGGTGAAGATGTCGTCGGGCGCGGGGTCGTTCGTCTTCGCCTTCTTTTGCGCCGCGAGGAGGATCTCCTTCTCGTGGCTCATCGCCTCTTCGAGCGCGTTGATCGACTTCTCCCGCCCGACGAAGAGCGGGACCACCATGTGGGGGAAGACGATGATGTCGCGCAGCGGCAGCAGCGGGACGACCTTGCCCCGCTTCACCTGGTCACCGCTCTTCTCGCCGTGATCGTTCTTGTGGAAGAACATTCGGTCTCCACTCCAGGTCGGGCGCTACGGCGCCAGGGAAAGGGGAGGGACGTGCGCGAGCTCAGGCGAGCTCGGCCTCCTTCGCGTAGACGATGAGCGGCTTCTCGCCCTTGGTGATCGTCTCCTCACCGACGACGACCTCCTTGATGCCGCGCTGCGAGGGCACGTCATACATGATGTCGAGCATCGCCTGCTCGGTGATCGCACGCAGACCGCGCGCCCCGGCGTTTCGCTTCAGCGCCTCGCGCGCGACCGCGGCGAGCGCGCCCTTCGAGAAGGTGAGCTTCACGCCGTCGAGCTCGAAGAGCTTCTGATACTGCTTCACGAGCGCGTTCTTCGGCTTCGTGAGGATGTCGATCAGCGCCTCCTCGCCGAGCTCGTGCAGCGTCGCGATGACCGGCAAGCGCCCGATGAACTCAGGGATGAGGCCCTGCTTGAGGAGGTCCTCCGGCTGCACTTGCTCGAGGAGCTCGCCGACCCGCTTGTCCTTGCGCGAGGAGATGTCGGCCCCGAAGCCGAGCGTCTTCTGCCCGATGCGCCGCTCGATGACCTGGTCGAGGCCCACGAAGGCGCCGCCGCAGATGAAGAGGATGTTCGAGGTGTCGATCTGCAGGAAGTCCTGCTGCGGGTGCTTGCGGCCCCCCTTCGGCGGGACGTTCGCGACCGTGCCCTCGATGATCTTCAAGAGGGCCTGCTGCACGCCCTCGCCGCTCACGTCGCGGGTGATCGACGGGTTGTCGCCCTTGCGCGCGATCTTGTCGATCTCGTCGATGTAGACGATGCCGCGTTGCGCGCGCTCGACGTCGTGGTCGGCGTTCTGCAGGAGCTGGACGATGATGTTCTCGACGTCCTCACCGACGTAGCCAGCCTCCGTGAGCGTGGTGGCGTCGGCGATGGCGAAGGGGACGTTCAGGATCCGCGCGAGCGTCTGGGCGAGCAGCGTCTTGCCCGAGCCCGTCGGCCCGAGGAGCAAGATGTTCGACTTCTGGAGCTCGACGTCCTCGCCGATCTTCGAGTCGATGCGCTTGTAGTGGTTGTGGACGGCGACCGAGAGGACCTTCTTCGCGCGGTCTTGGCCGATGACGTACTCGTCCAGGATCGCCTTGATCTCCGCCGGCTTGGGCAGAGGCGTCCCGGTCGTGAGGTTGTCGTCTCGGTCGACCTCCTCGGCGATGATGTCGTTGCAGAGGGCGATGCACTCGTCGCAGATGTAAACGGTGGGCCCAGCGAT
The DNA here is from genome assembly GCA_019637115.1 of Myxococcales bacterium. Classification (GTDB taxonomy): domain Bacteria; phylum Myxococcota_A; class Polyangia; order Polyangiales; family Houyiibacteriaceae; genus JACKEH01. The sequence goes on from JAHBWH010000023.1 coordinate 25,120, forward strand.
GAGCTTCTTCACTTCCTTCTGCGACTTCCCGCAGAAAGAGCATTGTAGGTTTCCGTGCCCGTCGTCGCGCCGTCGATCCACTCGGTCCTCGTTCTGCTGGGCCTTCTGCCCTCGTAGCCGGTCGCGAGGCGGGGTGCGCACGGCACCCTCGACCCCGACGAAGAGTCTAGCGCCGGCCTCCCAGGCCGGCAAGATTCGCAATTCCGATGGGTTGCGTGCTCACTGGGTGCCCGTCTTCCGGGGCAGGACGACTTCGTCCACCACCCCGTACTCCTTGGCCTGGACGGCATCCAGGAAGCGATCCCGCTCGGTGTCCTCCCGGATGCGATCCTTGGGCTGCCCCGTGTGGAACGCCAGGATGTCGGTCGTCCACTCTCGGAGCTTGAGGATCTCCTTGGCGTGGATCTCGATGTCGGTCGCCTGGCCGCTGAAGCCGCCGAGCGGCTGGTGGATCATCACCCGGCTGTTGGGGAGCGCCCGGCGCATCCCCTTCGCACCCGCCGCGAGGAGCCACGCGCCCATGCTCGCCGCCTGCCCGATGCACACCGTCGCGACAGGGCAACGCACGTACTGCATCGTGTCGTAGATCGCGAGCCCGGCCGTGATCACGCCGCCGGGGCAGTTCAGGTAGAGCGTGATCTCCTTGTCGGGATCCTCGCTCTCGAGGAAGAGCATCTGCGCGATGATGGCGTTCGCGACGTCGTCGTCGATGGGCGTCCCGAGGAAGATGATCCGGTCCTTGAGGAGCCGGCTGAAGACGTCCCACGCGCGCTCCCCGCGGTGCGTCTGCTCGACGACCAGGGGGATCCACGCCGCTCGCGTTCGCTCGTCGTTCGCCGGCCCTCGGTTCATTCCTCGCTCCCCGCGGCCTCGGCCGCGTCCTCTGCTTCGGTGCTCTCTGCTTCGGTGATCTGGGCGCGCGCCTCGAGGAGCGCGAAGAGCTTCTCCTCGAGGATGTCGTTCACGAGCGCGTCGCGTTTCTCGCCGGTGTGCTCGGCGCGGAGCCGGGCGATGTGCTTGCCGCTGGTCGCGGCCATCTCGGCGAGCTTGGCCTCGACGGCCTCGTCGCCGATCTCGACGCCCTCTTGGCGCGCGAGGGCGCCGAGCAGGAGGCCCGCCTTCACGCGGCGCTCGGCGCGCTCGTCGAGCCCCTCGAAGTCGGCTGGCGTGATCTGACGCCCCATCATCTGGGCGAACGTCATCATCTGGTAGAGCGACTGCCGCTTCTCCTGCTGGATGAGCGTCGGCGGGACGGTGATCTCGTTCTTCGCGATCAGCGCGTCGATGAGCTTGTCCTTGAGCTCCGCCTCGCGCCGCCGGGCCCCGAGGCCCTCGAGCTTGGCGCGGATGTCCGCGCGGAGCGCGTCCAGGGTCTCGAACTCACCGACGTCCTGGGCGAAGTCGTCGTCGAGCGCGGGCAAGAGCACCTCGCGCAGGGCCGAGACGGTGACGTGGAGCACCGCCGTCTTGCCGCGGATCTCCTCGTTCGGGTGGGTGTCGGGGAAGACGAGCTCGACGTCCTTCGACTCACCGACGCTCACGCCGACCAAACCCTTGGAGAGCCCCTCGAGGAGCGAGTCGTCGCCGAGATCGACCTCGCGGTCGCTCGCCGCCATCTCGGGCTTTTCTTCACCTTCGATCTCCACGGTGTAGGAGATCGTCAGGCGGTCGCCGGCCTTCGCGGCGCGCGGGGCGTCGGGCTCCTTCAGGTCCGCGTGCTCCTTGCGGAGCTGCGCGAGCTCGGCCTCGACGGCCTCGTCGGGCACGCTCGTCTTGCGGACCGTCACGGCGAGCCCATCGAGTGCGACGGACGCGATCTTCGGCTGGATCTCCAGCGTGGCCGTGAACTCGTAGTCGGCGCCCTCGGTGAGGGGGGGCGGCGAGACGGTCGGCTGCGCGACGACGTGCAGCTCGTGTGTCTGGACGGCGTGCGTGAGGCCGGCCTCGATCATGTTGCCCGCGACCTCCGCCCGCACTTGGGGGCCGAAGACCTTGCGCACCACGTCGCGCGGCACCTTGCCCGGCCGGAAACCCTTGAGCTTCGCGCTCTTCGCGACGCGCAAGAAGGTGGAGTCGAGATCCTTGCGGACCTGATCCCACGGGACCTGAACCTTGACCTCGACCTCGACGGGGCTGATCTCACTAACCTCGGAATGCACGCCTGCTCCTCAACGCTTGCTCGGCCGAACGACGGACCGGCTGGAAGAGCGTAACTAGTCCTCGGCGCTGGCCCCGTCAACGCGCGGGAGCGGGCACGGGCGGCCCAGTCTCCGCTGGCTGGGTGGCGATCCAGGTCGCGCAGGTCGCCACGAGCGGCGCCGGGAGGTGTCGGGTGATGGCGATCGAGCGTCCATGTCGGTGGACGCTCTCCTCGGGTCGGGGCGTCCGGCGCAGGGCACGCTCGACCCGAGCCGCCGCCGCTTCGTCGTCCCACGTCGTGATCCAGACGATCGCCTCGCGCCCCTCGGGGCCCTCGTAGAGGCCGACGCGGTCCCCGCCCCATCCGCGGGCGGCCTCGGGCGCGAGATCCCGGCCCGTGTCGCGGGCCAAGAAGACCGAGAGCTCAAGCTCGCCGAGCGTGTCTTCGTGCACCAGGCGCCAGCTCTCGAGCGGGGGGAGGGCGACCTCCTCGGGGGCCTCGTCGCGGAGGTACGAGTCGGGGTGAAGGATCTGCTCGGTGCTGCGAGGCAGCCGGTGGAAGGCCTCGTCGACCGCGCGCCAGCCGCCGCGGGCGTGGAGCGCGCGGACGAAGCCGAGCCCGGCGAGGTAGGGCATCACGAGACCGACCCGGACGATCGGCGGCGCGCGGGCGAGGGCGCCGTCGTCGGGCGCGCTGCCGACGAGCGCCTCGACGGCGGCGTCGGTCGTGATCTGCTCGACGGGCACGCGGAGGGTGGTCGCGAGATCCAGAAGCATCGCGTAGGTCGCGTCGCCCTCGACCAGCGCATGGAACGCGGTGTCGGCGTCCGATCCGCGCTTCAGCTCGCTCGACGCGGCGAGCCCGAGCCGCTGATCTTGCAGCGCGTGCACCAGCTCGTGGACGACGACGAGGCGCGCCTCGGCGGCGGCGGCGCTACCCGGCCGCGACGCGAGCAGCTGCGCGACCTCGTCGCGCACGACGAGCCGCGCGCGATCGGTGTCGTAATAGCCCAGCACCTGCTCGGTGAGCAGCTCGCGCAGGTGCGCGCGAAGATCGAGCTCGGCGGGCAGGAGGCCGAGCCCGCGATAGAGCCGCTGCGCGATCTCGAGCTCGGCGGGATCGAGCTCGGCGTCGGCGTGAGCCGCGATCTCCTGGGCGCTCTCGATCGCGACGAGGGGGGGACGCACGAAGGTGAGGTCGCGCGCCGCCTCGGCCGCCCGGATGAGGCGGCGCATGGCGTTCGCTTCGAAGGTCGTGAGGCCACGCGAGGACGTGGCGGACGGCTCGACGGCCGAGGTGACCGAGACCGGCGGTGGGGGCGCGACGCTCGCGGGGGTCGAGCTCGCCCCGCACGCGACGAGCAGCAGGATCCCGAGCAGCGAGCGCGGCGCGCCGCTCATGCGCGCTCGCGTCGCCCGTTCACCTCGAGCGCGATGGCCGTGACGAGGGGCTTTTTGCCGATGGCGCGACCGAAGAAGCGCCGGACCGCGCGGCGCGCGCGATCCTCCAGCGTGTCGAGGTCTCCCTCGCGCGCGCGACGGAGCTCGTCGTCGAGGAAGTCGAGCGCGTCGTCGAGGAGCTCCTCCTCCATCTTCGGGTGCAGGAAGCCCCGCTGGACGAGGTCGAGCGAGCCCGCGTACCGGCCTCGATCGTCGGCGGTGAAGCTGACGATCACGTGGCCCAGCTCCCCGAGGAGCTGCCGATCGCGGAGCTGGGCGGGATCGACCTCGAAGCCGCGATCGATGTGCACATGGCCGGTCTCGACCCGGTCGACGATCTCGAGCCGACCGTGCTCGAGGCTGACGACGGCGCCGTTCTCGACGACGAGCGTCTGCGGTACGCCTTCGGCGCGGGCGAGCGCCGCGTGCGCCTTCATGTGGTGGTAGGTGCCGTGGACCGGGATGAAGGTCCGCGGGCGGCAGAGCGAGATGAAGCGGCGCTGCTCGTCCCGGGCGGCGTGGCCGCTGACGTGAACGAAGGGATCGCTCTTTCGCTCGATCACGACGCAGCCGAGCCGCTCGAGCTGGCAGATGAGATCGAAGACCGTTCGCTCGTGGCCGGGGATGATGCGCGAGGAGAGGATGATGGTGTCGCCAGCAGAGAGCGCGAGCGCCGGGTGCGTGCCCTTGGCAAGGCGAGCGAGCGCGGCGGGCGGCTCGCCCTGGGTCCCGGTGGCCATCACGCAGAGCTCACGCGGGGCGAGCCTGCTCGCGTCCTCGACGGGGATGAGGACGCGCGCGAGCTCGGGGACGAGGCCGAGATCGCGGCTCACGTCTGCGTGGGTCTGCAGCGAGCGACCGAGGAGGCAGACCTTCCGCCCCGTCGCGTGGGCGGCGGCCGCGACGGCCTTCATCCGGTAGACGTTCGAGGCGAACATCGCGACCACGAAGCGCCCCGTGGCCGCTGCGGCGAGCGCCTCGAGGCGCGCGGCGACGTCGGCCTCTTCGCCGCTGCGCCCCTCGACGTCGATGTTCGTCGAGTCGCTGAGGAGGAGGTCGACGCCCTCGTCGCCCGCGCGCTGGAGGGCCTCCGCGCCGAAGGCCTCGCCGTCGATGGGGCGATCTTCGATCTTGAAGTCCCCCGTGTGGATCACCGTGCCCGCCGCGGTGCGGAGGATGAGCGCGGTGCAGTCGGGGATGGAGTGGTTGACGCGGACGGGCTCGATCTCGAAGGCGCCCACCCGGAAGCGCCGGCCTGGGGTCGTGGCCTCGAAGGTCACGTCGGGATCGCCGTGCTCCGCGAGTCGGCGCTTCATCAGCGCGACGGCGTACGGAGGGGCGTAGACTGGGACGGGTCGGGCGAGGCCCCGGAGGAGATAGGGGATGGCGCCGATGTGGTCCTCGTGCCCGTGCGTGACGAGGACGCCACGCAGCTGGCTCTGTCGGTCGAGGACGTAGTCGAGCTTCGGGTGGGCGAGGTCGATGCCGTGCGTGCGACCGGGGAAGGTGACGCCGCAGTCGACGACCACTAGGTCACCTTCCGTCTCGAGCGCGAAGCAGTTCATCCCGACCTCACCGAGGCCGCCGAGGGGCACGAAGTTCAACGTCGACAAAGCACGCGCTCCATGCGCGGGAGGCTCGCACGCTTCCGAAGCGGCGGCCACCGCGACCAAGCGGGGAGCGGGGCGTCGGGGGGCTCTCCGGCCGTTCCCGCATCGAACCCAAACACACCGTCCGCGCGAGTCGGGCGTTGGCCCCATCCGCGAGCCGTGCTAGCAGGCTGCGGGCCGTGACCTGGCGCACCCCGATCTTGTGGATCTCGCTCGTGCTCTCGGCGTCCTTCGTGGCGCTGGCGGCGCCCGCGCGCGTCGAGGCGCAGGACGTCGACGACGACGACGACGACGACGACGACGACGAGTGGGAGGACGAGGACGACGAGGAGGCGAGCGCGCCGAGCCTCCGGGCACCGAGCGTGGGCATGCCCGACGTCGGGGGGCTGCTCGACGACGACGAGGATGAGGACGAGGACGACGGAGCGGCCGACGAGTCGACGCGCCCCTCGCGCTCGGCGGCCGATGACGACGCCGAGCGTACACGGACCCTCGTCCGCGACCGCCGCACCGCCTCCCCCCCCATCATCCGGATGCGTGGGTACATGCGGACCCGCGGAGAGCTCTGGAACAATTTCTCGATGGGGCGAAGCGACGGCCCCTTCGGGATCTTCCGAGCCGGGACCGCAGACGTCGCCGCGCCGTCCGGCGGTTGCGGAAGCGATCCGACGACGGGCATGGACGCGGAGCGTTGTGGGGGCAACGAGCGGCTTCGTTTTGCGAACGTGCGCCTCCGGCTGCAGCCGACGCTCGCCATCAGCGACGACGTGCAGCTGCATGCGACCTTCGACGTCTTCGACAACCTGGTGCTCGGCTCGACGCCAGACGGCTACGCCTATCGGCACGAGCCGGGCGGGTTCAGTCGGACGGATCGGGTGCCAGGCGTCCCGCTCGATACCTTCACCACGGGTCAGAACCCGCCGCAGGACTACCGTAACTCCCTGCGGCACAGCCTCTACGTCCGGCACGTTTGGGCGGAGGTGACGAATCGCACGCTCGGCACGCTGCGTTTCGGCCGGATGCCAGCCCATTGGGGCCTCGGGATCGTCTGGAACGAGGGGGCGGGGATCGACGGTGATTTCTCGTCGGACGTGGATCGCGTGCAGTTCGAGGGGGAGATCTTCGGGATTCGCCTCTCGGCCGCGTACGACTTCGCCGCGCAGGGGGTGCTCCGCGCGCCGAGCCGCGATTGGTCGACCGGCATCCTCTTCGACGCGACCCCCCAGGACGATCTGCGGCAGTTCAACTTCAACGTCTCGCGCCGCGTCTCGGACGAGGCGCGGGAGGCACGCCTCGCGGCGGGCGGCTGGGTGCTCGAGGGCGGCCTCGACTTCACCTATCGCCGACAGCTCCTCAGCTCCGCGTCGACGACGAGCGTCTTCCCGACCGACATCTCTCAATACTCCTTCATTCGTCGCGACTTCCGGACCTTCGTGCCGGATCTCTGGGGGCGCTTCCTCTGGCGCTCGCTGCGCCTCGAGGTCGAGATCGTCGGCGTCGGGGGACGGGTCGCGAACGTCCAGAACGACGTCTTCGTCGACGACGGCTACAAGATCCGCCAGCTCGGCGTCGCCTTCGAGGGCGAGTACCGCCTGCTCCGCGACAAGCTCGCGCTCCGCCTCTACACGGGCTACGCGACCGGCGATCCAGACGTCGACGGCCTCTCGGACCGAGAGAACACGTTGACGCAGGTCTCGACGGACTCCGTGCTGAGCCACTTCGGGATGCACCCGAACTATCGCGTCGACCTCATCCTTTGGCGCAACATGATGGGTCGCGTCGGCGGCGCTTGGTACCTGCGGCCCGGCGTGCACTACGACGTGATCAAGACGGCCTTCGGGCAGCAGCTCAGCGCGGGCCTCGACGTCATCTACAGCCGCGCCGCGCAAGAGGTGCAGACCTACGGCGCCGATCCGAACCTCGGCCTCGAGCTCGACGCGACGATCGCGTACTCGAGCGAGGACGGCCCGCGCTTCTTGGACGGCTTCAACGTCCTCATCCAATACGGCGTGCTCTTCCCCTTCCAGGGGCTCGCCTTCGTCGAGGGGAACCGCCCGATGGGCTTCTCCCTCCGACCCGCGCACGCCGCGCGGCTCATCCTCGGCGTGCGTTTCTGAGGCCATGATGACGACTCGCCGCCACCGCCGACCCGACGTTGCCCTGATGGAGCGTGCGTGGTACCCCCGCGCCGCGCAGGGAGGACCGACGAGCAGCGCTTTCGAGGTGATGATGCGCTCCTTCACACGTTTCTGGCTCGTGCTCGGCTTGGCGACGGCGTGGCTCGCGCCGGCGCTGCCTGCGCTCGCGCAGCCCCCCACGGACGCTCCCGACGCCTTTGACGAGGACGAAGAGGACGACGAGGCGGACGACGACGAAGAAGACGAGGATCCCGGCCTCCGCGCGCCGAGCCTCGGGATGCCCGAGGTCGGTGACTGGAGCGAGCCGGAAGAGACGCCCTCCGAGGGCACTCTCCTCCAGCGCGCGGCGCCGCCCTCTGGGGATCCGACGCGGCCCGATTGGCGAGGTCCGCAGACGGCGTTCACGCTCCACGGCTACTTCCGCGTCCGCGGCGAGCTCTGGGACCAGTTCAACCTCGGCCGCACCGACAGCCCCTTCGATCTCTTCCGCCCCGCCTCGGTCGCGGCGGCCGCCCCCTCGGGCGGCTGTGGCGACTCGCCGACCTCCGGGCCCGAGACCGAAGCCTGCGAGGGCAAGCGCATCCGCTTCGCCAACACGCGCCTGCGCCTCCAGCCGACGCTCTCGCTCAGCGAGGACGTGCGCGTCCGGATGACGGTCGACGTCTTCGACAACATGGTCCTCGGCTCGACCCCCGACGGCTACGCCTACCGCTACGAGCCCGGCACCGGCTTCGTGCGCTCGGACCGGGTGCCGGGCGTGCCGCTCGACTCGTTCACGACGGGACAGAACCCGCCGCAGGACTACCGCAACTCCTTCCGCGACAGCATCTACGTCCGGCACGCCTGGGCCGAGGTGACCAACCGCGGCCTCGGTCAGCTCCGCTTCGGCCGCATGCCCTCGCACTGGGGCCTCGGCCTGCTCGCTCACGACGGCTCGGGCATCGACGGCGACTTCTCGACCGACGCCGACCGCATCATGGGCATCACCCGGATCGCGGGCATCTACGTCATCGCCGCCTACGACTTCGCGTCCAAGGGCATCCTCAGGCAGTTCTCGCCCTATGATGTGCGCGGCTTCGCCTACGACGCCTCGCCGCTCGACGACGTGCGCCAGTTCGTCTTCGCGCTCGCGCGGCGCACCGACCCGGAGGAGGCCCGAAACCGTCTCCAGCGCGGGAGCTGGGTGCTCGACGGTGGATTCTATTTCGTCTACCGCCACCAGTTCCTCAGCTCGGCCGGCGTGACCAACGCCTACCCCTCCCAAGCCGACTTTCGCTTCGTCCGCCGCGACGCCCGCGCCTTCATCCCCGACCTCTGGTTGCAGTTCCGCTGGGGCGGGCTGCGACTCGAAGCGGAGGCGGTCTACGTCGGGGGCCGCGTCGCGAACATCCAGAACGACAGCTACCGGCAGGACAACCTGAAGATCCGGCAGTTCGGTTTTGCGTTCGAGGGCGAGTATCGGCTGCTCAACGACAAACTCTCCATCCGCCTCTACACGGGCTACGCGACGGGCGATCCCGACATCGACGGCCTCTCGGACCGGCAGGGCATCCTCGCCCAGCAGGGGACCGGCCGCGGGATCAACACGGCCAGCCACTTCCAGTTCCACCCGAACTACCGCGTCGACCTCATCTTGTGGCGCTACATCATGGGGCGCGTGGCGGGCGCGTGGTACCTCCGCCCCGGCGCGAGCTACGACATCATCCGCAGCCCCTTCGGGCAGCTCTTCGGGCTCGGCGTCGACGTGATCTACAGCCGCGCGGCCGAGGAGGTGCAGGCGTACGGCGCCGACCCGAACCTCGGCATCGAGATCGACGCCTCGCTCTATTACCGCAGCGAAGACGGCCCCGACCTCTTCGACGGCTTCTACGCGCAGTTCAACTACGGCGTGCTCTTCCCGTTCCGTGGCCTCGGCAGCGCGCCAAACGTGACCGAGCCGGTCTCTCTCAAGAACGCGCAAGTGCTCAGGCTCATCCTGGGCGTGCAGTTCTGAGCGAGTCGGCGCGCCGGGCTCGTTCGTCGCGCGGCGGGCCGTGGCCCGTGGTGGGCGAGGGCGGGCGACGGTAGGCGGCGGGGGGCGGGCGAAGGTAGGCTCGGATCGCGCGACGGTAGGATCGCGCGACGGTAGGATCGCGCGACGGTAGCCTCGGATCGCGTGACGCACGGCAGCGTGCCGACGAAAAGGGGCGCAACCGAGGGCCCGCGGAGGCGAGAAGGCGACGTGGCGAAGGCGAAGACGAGCTGGGTCTGCAGCGCTTGCGGCGCGCGCTTCCCTCGGTGGATGGGGCGCTGCGGGACGTGCGGCGAGTGGAGCACCCTCGAAGAGGAGGTGGCCCGCGCCGCGCCCAGCGCGGGCTCGAAGGAGCGGACGGGGGCGAGCGGCGCCATCCGGATCGGGGAGGTCTCGACCGATGATGCGCCTCGTCTGCCCACCGGGATCGGCGAGCTCGACCGCGCGCTCGGCGGAGGGCCCGTGCGCGGTGGGGTGGTGTTGCTCGGCGGGGATCCGGGCATCGGCAAGTCGACGCTCTTGATGCAGGCGCTCGCGGGCCTCGCCGGCAAGGGCCGGAGCGTCCTCTACGTGACGGGCGAAGAGAGCGCCTCGCAGGTCGCGCTTCGGGCGCGACGCATCGGTGGGCCGGCGATGGACGACGTGCTCCTGCTGGCGACCACCGAGCTCGAGGACGCCGAGGGCGCGCTCTCACGCGAGAAGCCCGAAGTCGCGGTCATCGACTCGATCCAGGCGCTGCGCGCGTCGAGTCTGGCGAGCGCGCCGGGGAGCGTCTCGCAGCTCCGCGAAGTGGCGGCGCGCCTCGTCGACGTCGCGAAGCGGCACGGCATCGCGCTCTTCCTGATCGGGCACGTGACCAAGGAGGGGACGCTGGCGGGGCCGAAGGTGCTCGAGCACCTCGTCGACACGGTCCTCTCGTTCGAGGGGGATCGGAGCCACGCCTTTCGGATGGTCCGCGCGACGAAGAACCGCTTCGGTCCTGCGCACGAGGTGGGGGTCTTCGAGATGGACCGGGACGGGCTGCGCGAGGTGCCCGATCCGAGCGCGCTCTTCCTCGCGGAGCGGCCCGCGAACGCCGCAGGCAGCGTCGTCGTGCCGACCGCGGAGGGGACGCGCCCGCTGCTCGTCGAGCTGCAGGCGCTGGTCGCGCCAGCGCTCTATGGCGCCGCACGGCGTGTCGTCAGCGGCGTCGACGGCAACCGGCTCGCGATCCTGCTGGCCGTGCTCGACCGGAAGGCCGAGGTGCGCGTGCTGGATCGCGACGTCTTCGCGTCGGTCGCCGGTGGGGCGCGCGTGGACGAGCCCGCGCTCGATCTCGCGCTCGCGCTGGCGGTCGTCTCGAGCTTCCGGCAGAAGCCGCTCGCTCCCACGCTGGCGGTCTTCGGGGAGGTGGGGCTCGCGGGGGAGGTGCGCGCGGTGTCCCGGCCGGGCCCGCGGCTCATGGAGGCGAAGAAGCTCGGCTTCGAGGTGGTCGTCTTGCCAGCCGCCAACGCCACGCGGCTGACCCCCGCGGAGCGGAAGGGGCTCCGGCTGGTCCCCGTGAGCAGCTTGGCCGAGGCGCTCGACGCGACGCTCGCGGGCTGAGCTCGACGCTGAGCGCTCCGTGTGATGGCCGGGTTTTCGACGGGCGCGCGCGTGCCGTGTGCTACCGTGGATGGTCCCGGACGCGGTCGCACCGCTCCGGCGCGTAGAAGGAAGCACGCGATGAAGATTCAAGTGAACACCGACCGGAACATCCAGGGTGACGAGCGCCTCGCCGAGTACGTGGAGGACGTCGTCCTCGATCGGCTGTCGCGCTTCCGGGATCAGATCACCCGGGTGGAGGTCCACCTCAGCGACGAGAACGGCGGCAAGAGCGGCCCCGACGACAAGCGCTGTGTGATGGAGGCGCGCGTCGAAGGGCGGCAGCCGACCGCGGTGACGCACATCGCCGGCAGCGTGAACGAGGCGATCGACGGCGCGGTCGAGAAGCTCCGCCGTGCGCTCGACAGCGCCCTCGGCAAGGCGCACCGCCCGCGCCCCTGAGGTGGGTGAAGGGGCAATCGCCCGTGCCCGTGCCCATGCCCTCGTGAGCGGGGGCCGTCATGGCCACATTGAAAACGTCGGCCTCGGCCGTACCCAACTGAGCCCTCGGAGGACCAGCCGCGGCTCGGTCTCGGCCTCCGCCTCGGACGCGGTCTCGGACCCGGTCTCGGACCCGGCCTCGGACCCGGCCTCGGACACGGCCCGGACCCCGTCTCGGACCTCCCCCAGCACCAGGCCGAGCACCGACCCAGAGCCAAGCGGCCGCTCAGCGGCGGTCGAGCGAGGCGATCAGCGCCTCGTCGACCTCCGCCGCCGACACGGCTCGACCGCCGTGGTCCGCCGCGAAGCGCGCGGCCTCCGCCCCGTCGCGCAGAGGGACGAGATCATCGCCCATGGGAGAGAGGACGTCCGAGCCCACGACGAAGTGCGCCTCGGTCCAGGGAAGGCGGGTCGCGCCGTAGTACTCGGTGACCCAAGCGTCCCCGAGCGGCTTCGACTCGTCGGAGGCCCAGCGGAAGAGGCATTTCGGCCCGTCGAAGCGGGCCTCGCCGTGGCCCGCCAGCCAAGCGGGGGCCGTGTCGACGCGCATCCCGCAGCGGGCGCACCGCGGGTGCTCCTCGCGGTCGCCGCATCCGATGAGCGAGAGCGCCGCGACGAACAGCGTCACGACGCTCGTGCCGGCGTGGCGGGGGGGACGCGAAGGGTGTCGTCGGGCGCGCTCCCGAGGCGAAACGAAGGGGAGGGCGCGTCGAAGCGGTTGGGACCAGGTGGCGTGGCTCATCATCGGTCTCTGGAGGGGCGGGCTCATCCGAACACGCTCGCGCCGGTGCGGGCCCAGTACGTCGCGACTGGCAGCGCGACACAGACGACGACCACCGCCCACCCGAGGGCGCCCCACCGACCCAGCGCGCGAGCGCTCTCGTCGACCGCGCCGGGGTCGTTCGCCCGAGGGCGGAGGAGCTCGACGAGGCCGAGGCCGAGGCCGAGCGTCGTCGCCAGAAAGAGGCCGCCGAAGAGCGGCCAGCCGATGCCGTTCGCGCCCGCGTGCAGGAGGCAGAAGGGGCACCGGTGGTGTGGGAGCTCGTAGGCGTGCGGGGCCACGTACAGGAGCACCGCGGGGAGCGTCGTCGTCGTCGCCGCGACGCTCGCCAAGGCGGCGAGGAGCCCGGAGGCGCGGCTCGGGCGGCGGGCGCTCCAGCAGAGCACGGCGATCGCGACCGCGCAGAGCCCAAGCGAGAGGGCGAAGAACGTCGCGCCGGGCCCGGCCCCCGCGCCCTGCGCGCCACGCCCCGCGAAGCCGTCGAGCCCGACGCTGCAGCATGAGGCGACGACGTCGAAGTCGAGCTGGCTCGCGAAGGCCGCGAAGACGCCGAGGTCGAGCACGACGAGCGGCGCGACCACGTTCAGCGCGAGGAACTTGGTGCGGGTGAGCCGCGGCTCCTCGAGGCGGAGATCGAGCCGGTGGAGGACGAGCCAGAGGGCGCACGCGAGCGCGGCCGCGGCGCTCGTCGCGAGGGGCCAGAGTCCGACGGCGGTGCTGTCGAAGACGCCCCAGGCGCACATCGCGCCGCGGATGGCGTCCGCGCTCCGATCGGCCGCGAGCACGGTGAGGACGAGGCTCGTCAGCGAGAGAAACAAGCCGGCCTGCACCTGTGTGGCGACGAGCTCGGCCCGTCGCTCGAGGGCGAGCTGGCCTTCGCTCGTGGCGCCGACGCGCCAATGACGGAGCACGCGCCAGGCGACGAAGAGCGCCGCGAGGCAGAGGGCGACCGTGACGAGGCCCGAGAGGAGTCGGGCGAGGAGCCATGGTCGAGCGAGCGCGTCCACGTGGGCAAAGCTGGCGCCGTGGGCCCCCGCCGTCCAGCGCAGGTCGGCCGTTCCTCGGATCGCGTTCGTTCGAGCTCGTGCGTCAGCACGAGCGACTGGGTGGGGGCCCCGGAGGGCTTCGCCCGACGGGGGAGGGGCGAAGCCCCTCGGAAACGGAGTTCCCGTAAGAGATTGTAAAGGTTCGAAACTAGTGAGCTTTCGTTCACGGTGGTGGCTCGTGGTTCGCGGCGTGTCGACGGGAGGAACGTTGTTCGCGGGCGGTTTCGGCTGGCATGGTCCTTCCATAGGCGGTGCTCATGTCTTCGAAGCTCACCTTCTGGCTCTCGCTCCTGGCGCTGGTGTCCACCACCGGATGCGGGTTCTTCGTGCAGATGAACGCCCCCCGGGTCGTTCCTCCGAACCCGGTTGCCGTCGTCGTCGTGGACGACGAGAAGGTGGAGGAGGAGGCGAACCCCTTCGCGGACGCGGTGCTCGTGGCGGAGGCGGGTGAGGGCGGCCATGCGGAGCTCGACGCTTCGGTGGACGTCACCCTCGACGCCTCCCTGCGGGTCGGACTCCACAGCGGTGTCGTCGAGGGTGGCGTCGTCGTCGAGGGCGGCGTGGCGGGCTCCGGTGTGGAGGCCTCCGGCGCGGAGGTGGTCGGTGTGTACGGCGCAGGCGTCGCAGGCGTCGCAGGCGCCGCTGGCGCGGACGTGCGGGAAGCGTCTTTCCATCACGGCGACGACCACGGCGAGCTCGTGGTCTCGGCCGAGGCGGGGATCGACCTCGGCGCGCTCGCCGCGGGGGGGCTCGCCGTGGAGGTCGACGTCGCGCTGCGCGGAACCCCGGGTGTCGCGGCGGAGGAGCTCGGAGGTGGCGTCGGGGTGCGCGCGGCTCCCGGCCCGGACGGTCGCCGCGCGCGTCAGCCGGCGCTCGCGGCGCTCGCGACGGAGATCGGGCTCGACGTGGACGGCTTCCGCACCCGGCTCGGGGACCTCGGCCCGCTCGCGCCGCGCGCACGCGAGCTCGAGGCGGCGGCGGGCATCCGCCTGGACACGGACGGTCGCGTCGACGTCCGCGCCGAGCTCGAGCACGTGCAGCTCCCGCGCGCTGGCGGCGAGACCCACCTCGTCGTCCGCGTCCGAGGCGGCGCGCTGCCCGCGAACGCGCGCAACCCGGTGCGCGTGCACCTCGTCATCGACCGCAGCTCGTCGATGCGGAGCGTGTGGCCGGAGGTGCTCGCTTCTGCGCGCGCCGTCATCGATCAGCTCGCGCCGGAGGACGAGATCCACATCGTCGGTTACGACGGGAGCGCGACCGAGGTCGTCGCCGTGGGGCCCGTCGGCGATGGAGCGCGCGCGCGCGCCGCGCTCCGGCGGTTGAACGTCGGTGGCGGGACCAACATCGAGGTGGGCCTGCGCATGGCCTACGACGTCGCCGTGCGGACCCCTGGGATCGCGCAGCCCCTCGTGATCCTGCTCAGTGACGGCGTGCCGAACGGCGGCGCGTTCACCGCCGACGAGCTCGCGCCGATGGCCGGGCGGGCGCGCGCCAGCGCGGGTGTGACCACCACCGTCGTCGGGCTCGGTAACGAGTTCGACGCCGACGTACTGCAGGCCATCGCGGCAGCTGGGCGCGGCGGCTACCACGTCGCGCACGGGATCGAGGACCTCGGCCTGGTGCTACAGGCCGAGGTGCGAGCGCAGGTGCGGATCGCGGCGCGGCAGGTCGAGGTCGGCGTCGCGCTCCCGGAGGGCGTCGAGCTGCTCGAGGGACCGAACGAGGTCGAGCGCCTCGGGGGGCGGATGCTGCTGAAGCTCCCGCAGCTGCGCGAGGGCGAGGAACGTCGACTGGTCTTCCGGGTCCGGGTCGGGGCGCGGGTCACGCGCGTGGCGCACATCGACGCGCGCTACCAGGGCGCGCGCGGCGCGGTCTCGGCGTCCAAGGACGTGGCCGTCGCGATCGGGGCGCGGGCAGAGCGCTCCGGGGGCGCGGCGATGCTGGCGGTGGCGGACGCGGATCTCGGCGAGGCGCTCCACCTCGCAGCGGGCCATCTGCGCGATGGGCGCGCCGGCGAGGCCGAGGCGGCGCTCCGCGCTCACGTCGGTCGCTACCAGGGCGCGCGCGGGAGCGTCGCGCTTCAGCATCGGACCGAGGCGGTCGCGCGCTTCGCGACGGGGATCGCGGCGCTCGCGCCCGCGGCAGGGTGGGGGCCGCGACGTGAGCTGGCGCTGGCGATGGGCGGGCTCTCGGTGCGGCTGCGGCGGTGAGCGCGCGCGGTTGCAGCGGCCAGGAAGCGGAGTCCGAGACCGAGACGGATTCGTGAGAAGAAACCCCGAGCGCTCGGCATCGACTAGAGCCTGATCGCGCACGCGCACGCGCACGCGCACGCGCACGCGCACGAGGACGTGGACGGGCACGGCACGTGGACGTGGACGGGCACGTGGACGTGGACGGGCACGTCGGGCACGTGGACGTGGACGTGGACGTGGACGGGTACGTGCACGCGTACCCGTGAAGTCGCGGAATCGACGATGCCGCCGTGTCCGAGACCGGGTCCGGGTCCGGGTCCGAGACCGTGTCCGAGACCGGGTCCGAGACCGGGTCCGAGACCGGGTCCGAGACCGGGTCCGAGACTGGTTCCGAGACCGGGCCCAAGACCGGGCCCGAGACCGAGACCGAGACCGAGACCGAACCGAGACCGAGACCGAGACCGAGACCGAGACCGAGACCGAGACCGAGACCGAGACTGGGCCCGAGGCGGCCGACGGCCTGGGCCGCGTCGGCGTTGACCGCGCGGCGCGGCTCTGGGAGCGTTCTCTCGTGCTCGCCGAACTCACCGCGCCCACCGACCCCGAGCTCCGCGCGCTCGGGGAGCAGCTCTTCGATGAGACGAACGAGTGGGGCTACGACGCCTGGGGCGCGTCCAAGCACGCCGCGACCCGCTCGCTCGGTTTCGTGCGCTGGCTCTACCGGACCTATTTCCGCGTGGACGCGCGAGGGCTCGAGCACGTCCCCGACGGTCGCGTGCTCATCATCGGCAACCACAGCGGTCAGCTGCCGCTCGACGGCCTGATCGTCGCGTCCGCCGTGGCCTTCGACCGCGATCCGCCGCGTCACGTGCACGCGATGATCGAGCGCTTCTTCGCGTCGCTCCCCTTTCTGAGTGTCTACATGCAGCGCGTCGGCCAGCAGATCGGGCTGCCGCAGCACTGCGAGCGCCTCCTCGTGAACGAGGACGCCGCGGTCTTGGTCTTCCCGGAGGGTGTGAAGGGCTCGGGGAAGCTGCTGTGGGAGCGCTACCAGCTGATGGGCTTCGGGCAGGGCTTCATGCGGCTCGCGATGCGAACGAAGAGCCCGATCGTCCCGTTCGGTTTCGTCGGGGGCGAGGAGATGGCCTTCAGCTTCTCGCGCCTGCGACCGCTCGCGCGCGCGATGGGCCTGCCCTACCTGCCTCTCTCGCCGACGCTCGCGCTGCCGCTCCCTGTGCGTTGCTTCCTCACCTTCGGGCCGCCGCTCGTTTTCGAAGGCACCGGAAACGAGGTGGATGAGGTGGTCAACGCGAACGTGCGCGAGGTGGAGTCCGCCGTCGCGAACCTCATCGCCGAAGGCCGCCAACGCCGCGGTCGTCGGTACTTCTGACGCCTAGCCAGCGGCCAGGCGACGGGGGTCCTCGGCCCCGGTCCTCGGCCCCGGTCCTCGGCCCCGGTCCTCAGCCCCGGTCCTCGGCCCCGGTCCTCGGCCCCGGTCACGACGGCGAACGAGTTACACTTGATTCGTGAGGAGCCACACGAGCCGCGGATTCCTGAGGATTTCTCGCCTGTGACGGCGTTGACACGTCCACCGCGGCCCCGCTAGCGTGAGCGGCGCTGCGCAGATGTGCGCGGCCTTGATTTGCGTAGAGGAGCTGTCGATGGCCCGCGCCCTAGCTTTGGTCCCGTTCTTCGTTGCCCTGATGACACTCCTCGCCGCGTGCGGCGACGACAACCGCGGTGGAGGCGGCGGCACCGGGTGCAGCCCGGCGTGCTCTCCTGGCGAGGGGTGCTGCAACCGCATGTGCGTCGCGCTCAATTCGACCTCGAACTGCGGCCGCTGCGGCGTGGTCTGTAGCTCGGGCCAGACGTGCCAGATGGGCATGTGCGTGGGCGGCACCACGATGGGCGACGGCGGGACGACCATGTCGACGTGCACGCCCGAGTGCTCGGCGAGCCAGCGTTGCTGTGGCGGGTCTTGCGTCGATCGCCAGGCGCCCGCTGGCACGATGGACGGCCGGTCTCATCCGAGCTTCCAGAACTGCAACGGCTGCGGTGTGAGCTGCGACCCCGACCGCGCGAGCGTTTGCGGCGCGACCGGGTGCATGTGCGGCGCGACGGCTCAGTGTCCCACCGGACAAATCTGCGGGGTGAACCCGGCTGGTGTGGTGAGCTGTGTCAGCACCGAGTTCGATCGCAACAACTGTGGCGGTGTCGGCATCGTCTGTGGTGAAGGGGAGAGTTGCGTGAGCGGTGTCTGTGCCTGTGGAACCACGGGGATGCGTTGTGCGGCGGGTCAGGCGTGCTGCGGTGGGGCGTGTGTGGACGTGGCCACTGATGGGATGAACTGCGGTGCTTGTGGGAACGTCTGCGGGAGCAACGCGCCCAATTGCAACGCTGGTTCGTGCACGTGTGAGGCTGCTGGCCGCGCTTGTGCCGAGCCGATGGCCGGGATCTTCGGCATGGGCGGATCCACCGGCGAGAGCTGCTGTGCCGGCATGGGTTGCGTAGCCAACACGAACGCGAGCTGCGAGTGCGCGCCGTGCGGGGATGGCACCACTTGTGGGGTGGCTGGAGGCGGACTGATCCCGGGAATGGGTGATGGCACCGTCCGCGCGTGTTGTGGCACGAGCACCCTCGGGCATATGTGCGCGGGCGACTCACCGTTCCCGTTCCCCTTCCCCTGAGTCGCGATCGCGCTTCGGAGTCCTCGATTCGAGGGGGGCTCTGCGCAGCTATCGAAGCGCAAGCGCGAGGATGGCCGTCAGGAGAACCAGCATGACGACGCCGATGAGCATCTGGCCCTGCAGGTAGCCCTTCGCGTCGTACTCGTCGGCGGCGCGCTCGTGGAGGGCGCGCTCTCGGCGGACCGAGTCACGCTCCTCGACGGCCGCTCGGGCGCGGTTGGCCGCACCGCCGCTCGGGTGGAGGCCGGCGTGGAGGCCCGCTTCTCCGAGGTCGCGTAGGGTCGTCGCGCGAGGGGTGGGGACGCGGCTCGTCCCCGCACGCTCGGCCTCGCGTGAGAGCTCGTGGATCAGCGCCTCGGCGCGCCGCAGGCGCTCGAGGGCGTCCGCGAGCTCCGTTCGGAGCGCCCGGAGCGCAGCGTCCTTGGCAGTCCACCGCTCGGTGGCGAGCTTCGCCTCGGCGCGTCGTGCTTCAAAGGCCGGCTCGAGCGGCGCGCGCGTGGCGGGGTCACCCAGCGCGTTTCGGAGCTCGATCTCGACCCGCTGGAGCGCGGCGTCTGCGCGTTTCTTCTCGCGGAGGAGGGCGTCGGTCTCGTCGGCGAGGGCCTTCTCGCGGGCCTTCAGCGGTTCGGTCGCCGCGGTCGCGGTTTGGCGGGCGGCTTCGGCGTCTCGGCGGGCGCGCGCCTGGTCTTCGCGGCTGGCCGCGGCTGCCTGAGCGGCGCTGGCGTGGGCTTCCCTATCCTGCTGGGCTCGCTGTGCGAGGGCGTCCAGGCCCGCCCCTGCCAGCGCGTCCGGGTGCGCGAGCAGCGCCTCGCCGAGCTGCGCGAGGGAGGCATCGGCGCGGCGGCTCGCGACCTGCTCTCGGGCCGCGAGGTCTCGCGCTTGGGCTCGCAGCTCGCGGCGGCGAGGCCAGACGGTCAGCACGTAGAGCAGGGCGGCAGCGGGGTTCTCCGGGGGCTCGGGGTAGGCTGCCAGCGCGCGGACCTCCGCCGCTCGGATGTCGTCTTCGGGGGCGGCGGGCTTCGCGGGTCGTTTCGCTTCGGCCTGCGGCGAGGCCACCTCGACGGAGCGGCGCGGCGGCGGCGCGGGGAGGTCGAGCTCGAGCGCCGGGAGCTCCCCGCCCGCGAGCGGGTCGAGGGGGTCGTCGAAGTCGTCGAAGGACACCGCGGCGAGCTTACCGCACCGCGCTGGCGCACGGGGCGGAGGTGTTTCGCTCGTAGGGGTTCCCCGTCGTCGGGGCCCAGGGTCCGGGGCGGGATCCGGGTCGGGGTCCGGGTCGGGGTCCGGGTCGGGGTCCGGGTCGGGGTCCGGGTCGGGGCCGGGTCGGGGTCCGGGTCGGGGTCCGGGTCCGGGTCCGGGTCCGGGTCCGGGTCCGGGTCCGGGGTCCGGGTCGGGGTCCGGGTCCGGGTCGGGTCGGGTCGGGTCGGGGTCGGGTCGGGGGTCCGGGTCGGGGTCCGGTCGGGGCCAGCGCCGGGTCGGGGTCGGGGCCGGTGTCTCCCCTGCATCTGCGGGAGAACGTGGTTCTAGAGCGGGCGCGCTGGAGGGCGGGTCTGGCACCTTCGTTGACACCCCCGCGGCGCCTTGGTAGCGCTGGCGTTCGCGCGCGCCTCTCGCGTGTCACACGTCGTCGGCATGATCCCTCCCCCCTCCGCACTCCGCTGAGCTCCCGTGGCCGACGACGCCAAGCCGAAGACCTTTTCCGACGCGGACCCGCCGCCCGACGCGCCGGTCCCGATCGATCCGAACTTCCGGATCCAGCTGCCCGGCTTCGAGGGGCCGCTCGACCTGCTGCTCTTCTTGATCCGCAAGCACGAGCTCGACGTGCTCGACCTCCCGGTCGCGTTCGTGACCGAGAAGTACCTCGAGTACCTCACGCTGATGGAGCAGCTGAACCTCGACGTCGCGAGCGAGTACCTCGTGATGGCGGCGACGCTGGCGCACATCAAGAGCAAGAGCCTGCTCCCGAAGGCGCCGGACGACCCGGACGACGGCGACGACGAGGACGAGCTCGACCCTCGCGCGGAGCTGATCCGCCGCCTGCTCGAGTACCAGAAGTACAAGAAGGCCGCCGAGCAGCTCGGGGCACGGGGCGTCGCCGGGCGCGACGTCTTCCCTCGTGGGATTCCGGGGCCAAAGGCCGAGGGCGACGCGCCGCTGGCCGAGCTCAGCGTCTTCAAGCTCATCGACGCGTTCAGCAAGCTCGTCAAGAAGCGGCAGGGGCAGATCTCGTTCGAGGTCGACGCCGAGCAGGTGACGATCCAGGAGCGCATCGGCCAGATCGTCGAGAGCTTGAAGCGCCACGAGCGCATCTCGTTCGTCACGCTCTTCGAGGGGTACGCGACGACCTATGACCTCGTGGTGACGTTCTTGGCGCTGCTCGAGATGGCGAAGATGCGGATGATCCGCATCTACCAGCCGAGCCCCGAGGAGAGCATCTACCTCGAGTATCGCGTGCTGGACGAGTCGGCCGTGGGGCCGGCGTACGGGGACGTCGCGCTCCAGGTCACTTCGGACGAGCACGAGCCGGTGGACTTCGACCGTCCGCCGCCGCTCCCTGAGCTCAGCGACGAGGAAGAGGGGGACGAGGAGGACTTCGACGTCGACGAGTGGGCGGCGAAGGCCGACGCGCGCGCGGCGGGGGTCGAGGCTGTCGAGGGGCTCGACCTCGACGCCGAGGGCGACGACGAGGTCGAGGTCGAGGGGGACGCTTCGGGGTGGGCGGATGCGCTCGCGGCGATTGATGATGTCGAGCTCGCGGAGGAGCTGGAGGAGCTCGAGGGGTTCGAGTCGGAGTCGGACGAGACGGGGGGTGAGACGGAGTTTGGGGCGGAGGCTGGGTTCGAGACGGGGTCCGAGACCGGGTCCGAGTCCGAGGCTGGGTTCGAGACCGAGACCGAGACCGAGACCGAGTCAGGGTCCGAGTCCGGGTCCGGGTCCGAGACCGGGTCCGAGTCCGAGACCGGGTCGGAGACCGGGTCCGAGTCCGAGACCGGGTCCGAGTCCGGGTCCGTGTCCGAGACCGGGTCCGGGTCCGGGGCCGAGTCCGAGACCGAGTCCGGGTCCGAGTCCGAGTCCGGGTCCGGGTCCGGGACCGAGACCGGGACCGAGACTGAGACTGAGACTGAGACTGAGACTGAGACTGAGACTGAGACTGAGACTGAGACTGAGACTGAGACTGAGACTGAGACTGAGACTGAGACCGGGTCCGAGACTGAGACCGGGGCCGAGACTGAGACCGGGTCCGAGACAGCGGCAGGGACCGAGACCGAGGCCGGGGCTGGGGCCGAGGCGGGGGCGGGGGCCGGGAGTGAGCGCGGGCTCGGGGCGGAACGCTCGGAGGGGGAGGGCGCGGACGTCGAAGCTGACGAGGCGCTTGAAATTACCGACGATCCGGAGCAAGACGGGGCGCCGTGACCGAGCCCCGCGAGCCCAGCGATCCGGACGAGTCGTCCGCCTCCGAGGAGGAGGCGGGTGGCGGCGCGCGGGATCGGGTCGAGGGGACCTTCGCGGCGGGCGCCGCGGACGTTGGCGACGAGGACCTCGAGGACTACGACGGGGGGGATGAGGAAGAGCTCGCTTTTCCTGGTGACGACGACGCGCTCCGGCCGGGGCTCGAGAAGTCGGTCGCGCTCCGCGAGTCGCACCTCGAGAGCGTGCTCGAGAGCCTGATCTTCGTCTCGGACAAGCCGGTGACGGACCGGCAGCTCGCCAAGGCAGCCCGCGCCCGGGTGGCGGACGTGCGCGCCGCCCTCGAGCGGCTGCGCGAAGCCTACTCGACCCGCGGAATGAACCTGATCGAGGTGGCGGGCGGCTTCCAGTTTCGGAGCGCGGTCGCCAACGCGGCGTTCGTTCGCGAGTTCGTGGCGCGCAAGCCCGTGAAGCTCACTCGCGCTCAGGTCGAGACGCTCGCCATCGTCGCGTATCGGCAGCCCGTGACCCGCCCAGAGGTGGATGATATTCGCGGCGTCGACTCGGGCGCGGCCTTGAAGGTGCTGAGCGACCGCAGCCTCATCAAGATCCTGGGCCGCAAAGACGAGCCCGGGCGGCCGCTCCTCTACGGCACCACGCCCCAGTTCCTGGAGTTCTTCGGGATGGCGTCGCTTCGGGACCTGCCGACGCTGCAGGAGTTCAGCGAGCTGAACGAGGAGAGTCGCGGGATCTTCGAGCGTCGGATGGGGGAGCCGCTCGACCTGAAGAGCATCGACGCCGCCGCGAAGGAGGCCGAGGAGGGCGCGCAGTCCGAGCTCTTCGACGGCGACGACGAGGAGGGCGAGCCGGACGACGTGGAAGACGAGACCGGCGCGGAGGCTTCCGCCCACGCCGCAGATGACGCGAAAGACTCGAGCGGTGGCGACGCTTCGGGCGAAGGCCGTACCGCCGACGATTCGGACGACGACGAAGACGACGAAGACGAAGACGACGACGACGACGACGATTCGGACGACGACGATTCGGACGACGACGATTCGGACGACGACGATTCGGACGACGACGATTCGGACGACGACGACGATTCGGACGACGACGACGATTCGGACGACGACGACGATTCGGACGACGACGACGATTCGGACGAAGACGAAGACGACGACGACGATTCGGGCGACGACGACGATTCGGACGAAGACGAAGACGACGACGACGACGACGACGACGACGACGACGATTCGGACGACGACGACGATTGGGACGATTGAGCTGTCGGAGCGAGCATGTACTTCCAGGACCTCATCCTCACCCTCGAACGCTTCTGGGCCGAGCACGGGTGCCTCATCGGCCAGCCCTACAACTCAGAGGTCGGCGCTGGGACCTTCAACCCGCACACGTTCTTGCGCGCCATCGGCCCAGAGCCGTGGAACGTCGCCTACGTCGAGCCGTCGCGGCGCCCGACGGACGGGCGCTACGGAGAGAACCCCAACCGGCTCCAGCAGTTCCACCAATACCAGGTGATCCTCAAGCCGGCGCCGATCGACATTCAGGAACTCTACCTCGACTCGCTCCGGGCGCTCGGGACCGACCCGACCAAGCACGACGTCCGCTTCATCGAGGACGACTGGGAGTCCCCGACGCTCGGCGCGTGGGGGCTCGGCTGGCAGGTCTGGCTCGATGGGCTCGAGATCAGCCAGTTCACGTACTTCCAGCAGTGCGGCGGCATCGACTGCAAGCCGATCAGCGGTGAGCTCACGTATGGGCTCGAGCGCATCGCGCTCTACTTGCAGGACTGCGACGACGTCTACGACTTGCAATACGCGCCCGGGGTCCGGTACGGCGATGTCTTCCAGCGGGCCGAGCGCGAGTGGTCGACGTACAACTTCGAGCGGGCAGACACCGCGCTGCAGGCGCGGCTCTTCGATGACTACGAGGCGCAGGTTCACGCGCTCCTCGGCCTCTCGACCGAGAAGGGCAAAGGCGGCTCGCTGGTCTGGACTCAGACCGATCCGCTCGCCCGCCTCGTGCTGCCCGCCTACGACTGCGTCATCAAGTGCAGCCACTACTTCAACGTCCTCGACGCGCGCGGCGCGATCAGCGTGACGGAGCGGCAGCGCTTCATCGGTCGTGTCCGCCACATCGCGCGGGCGGCCGCGGTGGCCTGGTACGAGCAACGGGAGGCGCTCGGCTTCCCCCTCCTGCGCGCGGCCGCGCAAGCCGCCGAGTAGCGCTCACCGTCGTCGACCCAGACGCGGACCGGACGCGGTCGACGGAAGCCGTCGAGCCCGAGTTCCGAGCCCGAGTTCCGAGCCCGAGTTCCGAGCCCGAGTTCCGAGCCCGAGTTCGAGCCCGAGTTCCGAGCCCGAGTTCTGAGCCCGAGTCCGAGCCCGAGTCCGTGCCCGGGGCCGAGGCCGCGCCCGAGTCCGTGCCCGAGTCCGAGTCCGAGCCCGAGTCCATGCCCGAGTCCATGCCCGAGTCGTCGACCGAAACGGTCACGGATGCTGTCGACGGACCGAGCCTCGTTGCGGACGGCGCCGCGAACTGCCTCCGCGGCCGAGCATCCGCGACCCCTCGTGTACTCGCGCGTTGAGCGTGCGAAGCCGCGATGGTAGGACGCACGCACATGCCGGACTTCCTTCTGGAACTGGGGCTCGAAGAGCTCCCCGCTTCGTTCGTTCGTTCGGGCCTCGAGAGCCTCGGCGCGACCGCGAAGGAGCTGCTCGGGCACCATCGCCTCGACGCCGTCTCCTTCGAGGTGCACGGCACGCCACGGCGGCTCGCGCTCCGCGTGCTCGCGCTGCCCGCGGCGCAGCCCGACCGCGAGGAGGTCGTGACGGGGCCTCCGGCGAGCGTCGCCTTCAAGGACGGCAAGCCGACGAAGGCGGCCGAGGGCTTCGCGAAGAAGAACGGCGTGTCACTCGACGCCCTCTACGAGGAGACGAGCGAGCGCGGCACCTACGTCGCCGCGAAGGTCTTCGAGAAGGGGCGCTCGACCGCCGACGTGCTCGCCGAGCTGCTCCCCGAGCTCTGTCGGCGGGTGAGCTTCCCGAAGACCATGCGCTGGGGCGAAGGCGACTTCGCGTATGGGCGCCCGGTCCACTGGATCGTCGCGCTGCTCGACGACGCGGTGGTGCCCTTCTCGTTCGCGGGCGTCGAGAGCGGCCGCTCGACGCGAGGACATCGGTTCCTCGCCCCCGAGGCCTTCTTGCTCGCGAGCGCCCACGAGTACGAGGACGCGCTCGAGGGCCGGCACGTGCTCGTGAGCTTGGACCGGCGCCGCGCGTTGATGTCGAGCGCGCTCGAGCTCGCGGCGTCGAGCCTCGGCGGGCGGCTCGTCCCCGACGCCTTCCTCATGGACGAGTGCGTGATGCTCGCGGAGAAGCCCTTCGTCGTGCCCGGCTCCTTCGACGAGGAGTTCCTGGCGCTCCCCGAGGCCGTGATCGTCTCGGTGATGCGCGATCATCAGCGCTACTTCGCCGTGACGGGCCCCGACGGGAAGCTCCTGCCGCGCTACCTAAACGTGGTCGGCACCGCGAACGACCCCGCGCGCATCGCGAAGGGCAACGATCGCGTGCTCCGCGCGCGCCTCGCCGACGCGCGCTTCTTCGTCGAGGAGGACCGCAAACAGCCGCTCGAGGCGCGCCGCGCGAAGCTCGACGCCGTGACCTTCCAGCACCGCCTCGGCTCGATCGGCGACAAGGTCGAGCGCGTCGCGAAGCTCGCGGCGGCGCTCCGGCCCGAGGGCGTGACCGAGGCGCAGCTCGCGCGCGCCGCGACGCTCTGCAAATGCGACCTCGAGACGCTCATCGTCTACGAGTTCCCCGAGCTCCAGGGGCAGATGGGGCGCTTCTACGCGGAGCGCGATGGAGAGGATGCCGAGGTCTGCCTCGCCATCGAGGAGCATTGGCGGCCGGCGGGCGCGAGCGACGCCGTGCCCTCGAGCGCGCTCGGCTCGTTGCTCTCCGTCGCCGACCGCCTCGACACGCTCGTCGGCTGCTTCGCCATCGGCCAGCAGCCGAAGGGGAACGCCGACCCGTTCGGGCTGCGCCGCGCAGCGCTCGGCGTCGTGCGCGTCGCGCTGGAGGGGGCGCTGGACGTGCCTCTGCGCGCTGCCGTCCAGCACGCCGCCGCCGGGCTCACGAACGTCGACTTCGACCGCCCCGCGCTCGTCGACGAGGTGCTCGCGTTCTTCGCCGCGCGGCTCGAGGCGCAGTTCCGCGGCGAGTACGGCGTCGATCTCGTGCAGGCGGTGCTCGGAGCCTGGGGCTTCGGCTCGCTCCGGGACTTCCGCGCGCGGCTCGACGCGCTCGCGGGCTTCCGCGGCGCGCCCGAGTACGAGCCGCTCGCCGTCGCCTTCAAGCGCGCCTTCAACATCGCGCCCGCGGCGGATGGCGTGGTCGACCCCGCGCTGCTCGAGGCGGGCGCCGAGCAGGCGCTCGCCGACGCCTTCGCGCGCGCGCGGGGGCCGATCGACGCGCTCGCGAGTGAGGGCGCGTACGCGGAGGCGCTCGCCCGCGTCGCCACCGAGCTCAAGGAGCCCATCGACACCTACTTCGCCGACGTGTTCGTCATGGTCGACGACGAGCGCGTGCGCGCCAACCGCCTCGCGTTGCTCGGGCAGATTGCGGGCTGCGTCAGCCGCATCGTCCACTTCCACAAGCTGCAGCCCGCCGAGCGTGGGTGAGGAGCCGACGTCATGACCCGTTACGTCTACCCCTTCGAAGCAGCGCTCCCGGCGCGAGACCCCAAAGAGCTGCTCGGCGGCAAGGGCGCGGGGCTGAACGTGATGACGGCGCTCGGCATCCCGGTGCCGCCGGGCTTCACGTTGACGACCGACGTCAGCGCGGCGAAGAGCGCGACGGGGAGATACCCTGACGGGCTCGAGGCCGAGGTGAAGGTAGCCCTGGAGGGGGTCGAGCTGAGGGTGGGGCGAAAGTTCGGCGCCGCCGACAACCCGCTGCTCGTCTCGGTCCGCTCGGGGGCGCGCGTGTCGATGCCCGGCATGATGGACACCATCTTGAACCTCGGGTTGAACGACGAGACGGTCGAGGGCCTCGCCGGGCGCAGCGGTGATCGACGCTTCGCGTTCGACGCCTACCGGCGCCTCCTGCAGATGTATGGCGACGTCGTGCTCGGCGTGGACCACCACCACTTCGAGGAGATCCTCGGCGGATTGAAGAAGGAGCTCGGCGATCCGACCGTGCTCGACTCGCAGCTCACGGCCGACGCGCTCGAGGAGCTGGTGAAGCGCTACAAGGCGCTCCTCGAGCGCGAGGGCAAGCCCTTCCCGCAAGACGTGAACGTCCAGCTCTGGGACGCGATCGGCGCGGTCTTCGAGAGCTGGGACAACCCCCGCGCGGTCCGCTACCGGAAGATGCAGGGGATCTCGAGCGACTGGGGCACCGCGTGCACCGTGCAGGCGATGGTCTTCGGCAACCTCGGTGAGACCAGCGGCTCTGGGGTCGCGTTCACCCGCAACCCGTCGACGGGAGAGCGCGTGCTCTACGGCGAGTACCTCGCGAACGCGCAGGGCGAGGACGTGGTCGCGGGCATCCGCACGCCGCTCCCGCTGACCGCCGAGGCGGCGCCCCCGGGGCGCGAGCACGAGACGCTCGAGCGGAAGATGCCTGAGGTCTTCGCCGAGCTCGCAGACCTCGCGGCGCAGCTCGAGCGCCACTACGGCGACATGCAGGACATCGAGCTCACGGTCGAAGAGGGCCGCGTCTACATCCTGCAGACGCGCACGGGCAAGCGCACCGCGCACGCGGCGATCCGCATCGCCGTCGACCTCGTGCGCGAGGGCGCGCTCACGCGGGAGCAGGCGCTCTCGAAGATCGATCCGTCGAGCCTCGAGCAGCTGCTGCACGCGCGCCTGCCGACGCCCGACGAGCTCGCGGCCAAGGGGATCACGGCGCTGGCGGTGGGTCTGCCGGCGAGCCCTGGGGCGGCGGTCGGGCAGATCGTCTTCGACGCGGACGAGGCCGAGCGGCTCGCGGCGGAGGGCAAGGACGTGCTCCTCGTGCGCCGCGAGACGAGCCCCGAGGACATCCACGGGATGAAGGCCGCGCGCGGCATCGTCACGGCGACGGGCGGGATGACGTCGCACGCCGCCGTGGTCGCCCGCGGGCTCGGCAAATGCTGCGTCGCTGGCGTCGGCGCGCTGAACGTGGACTACGCGACGCAGACGCTGAGCCTGCGGACGCCGAGCGGAGAGCCGAAGGTCTTCGCCAAGGGCGCGGTGCTGAGCCTCGACGGCACGCATGGGCGCGTCTACGAGGGCGCGCTCGACGTCGTGGCGGCCGCGAAGGTCCCCGAGCTGGACGAGGTGATGCGCTGGGCGGACGACGTGCGCGCGATGAAGGTGCGCGCGAACGCCGACACGCCGCGGGACGCCCGACGCGCCCGCGCGTTCGGGGCGGAGGGCATCGGCCTGTGCCGGACCGAGCACATGTTCTTCGCCGAAGAGCGGCTCGAGGCCGTGCGCTGCATGGTGCTCGCCCGCACCGAGGAGGAGCGCGAGGCGTGGCTCGAGAAGATCGAGCCCATGCAGCGCGGCGACTTCGCGGCGATGCTCGAGGAGATGGACGGGCTGCCGGTCACGGTGCGCCTGCTCGACTGGCCGCTCCACGAGTTCTTGCCGCGCGAGGAGCGAGAGTTCGAGCACGTCGCGCGGGCCCTCGGGGCGCCCGTCGAGGTCGTCCGGCAGCGCGCGGCGCAGCTGCACGAGGTCAACCCGATGCTCGGGTACCGCGCGGTGCGCGTGGGGCTGACGATCCCGGCCATCTACCGGATGCAGGTGCGCGCGCTGCTCGCGGCGGCGCTCGATCGGCAGGAGGCGGGGGGCGACCCGAAGCCGGAGATCATGATCCCCGTCGTGGGGCTCGAGAGCGAGCTCGCCCGCATGAAGTCGATCGTGACCGAGGAGGCCGAGCGTCTCTTCGCGGCGCGCGGTGGGCGGGTCCACTACGAGTACGGCACGATGATCGAGCTGCCGCGGGCGTGCTTGGTCGCCGATCGGCTCGCCGAGAGCGCCGAGTTCTTCAGCTTCGGGACGAACGACCTGACGCAGACGACCTTCGGCCTGAGTCGTGACGACGCTGCCCACTTCCTCCCTGCCTACGTGGACGGCGGCATCGTCCCGGAGGATCCCTTCGTGCGGCTCGACGAGGCGGGCGTCGGCGCGCTCGTCGCGCTCGCTTGCGAGAAGGGCCGAGCGACGCGTCCGGGGATCTCGCTCGGCCTCTGTGGAGAGCACGGCGGTGACCCCCGCTCCGTGGCCTTCTGCGCGAAGCTCGGGCTCTCGTACGTGAGCTGCTCTCCGCCCCGCCTGCCCATAGCGCGCCTCGCGGCGGCGCAAGCGGAGCTGCGCCTGCGCCCCGTGGGCTGACCCGCACGGCCCGACCGACCCGCACGGCCCGGACCCGGTCTCGGACCCGGTCTCGGACCCGGTCTCGGACCCGGTCTCGGACCCGGTCTCGGACCCGGTCTCGGTCTCAGTCTCGGTCTCAGTCTCGGACCCGGTCTCGGTCTCGGACCCGGTCTCGGTCTCGGACCCGGTCTCGGTCTCGGACCCGGTCTCGGTCTCGGACCCGGTCTCGGTCTCGGACCCGGTCTCGGTCGCGAACGAAGAGCGAGCTACTTCCGACGCCGCTTCGTCCCCACGAAGCGCGCGGCGCCGACGCCGCCGAGGAGGCCGAAGAGGTGGCCCTCCCAGCTCACGCCCTCTTGGGTCGGGAGCACGCCGAGCAGCATCGTGCCGAAGCCGACGGCGAGCGCGACGCTGACCAAGATGGACGCGAGGCGACGCTCGTAGATTCCCACGGCGAGCATGTAGCCGAAGTAGGCGAAGACGACGCCGCTTGCGCCGACGTGCACGCCGTAGCGCCCGACGAGGCTCCCGAAGAGCCAGGTGCCGATACCTCCGACGAGCGCGCCGGCGAGCGTGACGAAGACGAGCTCGCGGCGCGAGCGCATCGCCACCATCGTGCCGAAGAGCGCGATGCCCACGGAGTTCGCGGCGACGTGCGGGAACCCGGCGTGCAAGAGGGGCGCGAAGACGATCCCAGGCAGGCCGTCGAGGCGTCGTGGCAGGATGCCGTAGGCGTGGAGGCGGTGGCCCACGAGGAGGTTGACGAGCTCGATGACCCAGAGGGTCACGATCATCACCGCGATGGTGCCGAGGACGCGGCGGAGCCAGCGCTTGCCCTGGCGCTCGCTGGCGTCATCGCGCGGAACCTTCATGGTGACAGCATGACCCATGCTCGGTTCTACGCACGGGCGGGTCGGTTTGTTTCGTTTTCGACGAGACTCCTCCGTGCGCGCCCCAGCGCGTCGTCGTGGGGTCGTGGACGGCCGCGTCGCGGCATCGACCACGCTGCGCGTTTGCGCGCGGGCGGGCGCAGCCGTCGGAAGCTCCAGCACGGCGCGCGCGCCACCGCTGCGCGCGGGCTCAGCCCTCCCAGCTCCGTGACGACCTTCGTTCGTCGACCGCCGCCGGACCGCGCTATTGCAGAGGTCGCGAGCGCGTGCGCAGCCTGGTGAGCACGCCGTCCAGCGCCTCGTAGACGATGAGCTCTCGGTCGCCGTCGCGGACCGACGCGACCGCGCGCGCGCCGACGCGCTCGGTCGAGTCCACGCCCGTTACGCTCTCGTCGTCGATGAGCCGCCAGTGCAAGAGATCGTCGCTGACGAAGAGCGCGACCTGCCAGCGCGTCCCGCGGCGGGTGTCGACGCGCACGCGGTAGGTCGCGCGCTCGACGGTGAGCCGCGGGACGCCGACGGCGTCGACGTGCAGGCCCTCGGTCGGGAGGTCGCTCCACCGCTCGAAGCCGAGCCCGTCGTGGGACGCGTACGCGGTGGCGCGACCCGCGACGTCGGTCGCGACGAGCACCCACCGGCCCACCGGGCCGACCCACGTCACGGCGAGCCCGACGAGCGGCGTCCGGGGCGTCGGCGTGAGCCGGAGCGTCTCCACGTCGCCCGCGGGGGCGAGCGCGTCCTCGTCGATCGCGACCCGCACGGGCCGCGGGCCGCCCTCCTCGTGACGCAGCGCGTGCAGCCAGAAGCCCGCGTCGCCCGCGCGCCGAGTGAGCGAGGGGCTCGTGAAGGGGTGGTCGCCCGCGAGGAGCGGGGTGTCGTCGAAGCCGCCCGGGGCGCGGGGGACGAAGCGGTCGCGGCGCCCGGGGTCCGGGGCCTTCGCCGCGAAGAGCGCGCCCTCGTCGGCGAAGACGAGCGTGGGGACGCCCTCGGCGTCGAGCGCGAGCGCAGGATCGCGCGGGTCGAACGCCTGCCAGATCTCGGGGCCGCGCTCGAAGCGCAAGGTGGTCGGCGCGCTCCACGCGCTCGGCATGTCGCAGCGCGCGGCGCCCGTCTCGAGCGACGCGATGCGCGCGCCCTGGGAGTCGGTCGCGCCTGGGTTGCGGCTGTGCCCGTAAAGGACGACGTGCGCGCGCGCCGCGGGCGCGAAGCGCGCACCTTCGAGCAGGATCTCGTCCGCGCGCGCGACCGTGAGCGCGCCCGTCGGCGCGAGCTCGAGCGCCCACGGGCCTTCGGAGGCGTCCCATCGCGCGACGACGACACCAGCGACGACGAGCCGCACCTCGCTCCGCGCGCCGGAGAGCACGAGCGCGGCGAGCGCGTCGACGTGGTCGAAGGCGCCGAGGGTGGCCTGGGTGGTCACGCCGAACGCGGCGGACTCGAAGCAGCCGTCACAGTCGACTGGGAGCTCGAAGCGGGCGGCGATCCGCACGCGCTCGTGGCGCAGGTCGTAGACCTCTTGGAAGAGGACGCCGCTGTCGTAGTGGGTGTCCCCGCCGAGCGCGAGCGTGGGCCCGACCACGAAGGGCGAGGGGGCGCCGAAGAGCGTGCTCGCGCCGAGGCAGCTCTCGAGGTCCACGCAGCCCTCGAGCTGCTCGGCGGAGAGACGTGGGCCGGGTGCGTAGTCGCCGCAGCACGCAGCGCGGCCCGGGCAGCAGCTCGCCAGCGCGCCGCAGCGCGGGTCGCTGCAGTCGGCGTCGGGGTCGTAGGGCGTGTCGTAGCAGGCGGAGAGGTCGCGGCCGCCATCACCGCGGGCCTCGCCTGAGTCGGTGTAGTTCGCGCTGTCGTCGAGGGGTAGCGGCGCCGGCGCGCTCGGCTGCGGTGGCGCGGCGTCCTGGCCGGGTACGGTGCCGGCGTCGACGTCGGCGATCGGGCCGGTGTCTGCGTCGCGGCCTTCGGTGGAGTCGTCGAGCGCCATGCAGCCGGTCGCGAGCACGAGCGCGACGAGCGCGAGCGTCGCGCCCAGCGGTTTGCGTGCGCTGCTGTGCGTGGGGCGTCCGGAGTCGGGACCGTGTTCGCGTCCGTGTCCATGTCGTCCGGGACCGCGTCCGCGTCCGTGTCCGTGTCCGGGACCGCGTCCGTGTCCGTGTCCGTGTCCGTGTCCGTGTCCGGGACCGGGACCGGGACCGTGTCCGTGTCCGGGACCGTGTCCGGGACCGCGTCCGTGTCCGGGACCGGGACCGTGTCCGTGTCCGGGACCGCGTCCGTGTCCGGGACCGTGTCCGGGACCGCGTCCGTGTCCGGGACCGTGTCCGGGACCGGGACCGTGTCCGTGTCCGGGACCGTGTCCGGGACCGTGTCCGGGAGCGCGTCCGGGACCGCGTCCGTGTCCGGGACCGGGGCGAACCACCCGTTGGTGGGTCGGCGCGGCGCCGAGGTGTGACGCTTCAGGTGCGCTCACGAGCCGCCTCCGAGGCGGGCGTCCCGTGGCGCCTCGCGGCGCGTACGGGCGAGACGGCGGCGGACTCCGTCGTCGGCGACGTAGTAGAGGGCGAGCTCGTCACCGTCCGAGAGCGCGCTCGCGGCGCGCGGGCCTCGCGCGTCGAAGCCGACGCTCGCCTCGAGCGCGTCGGGACGCACGCTGCGCCAGGCGACGAGCTCGTCGCTCGCGACCAGCCCGAGCTGCCAGCGTGTGCCGCTGCGCCAAGCGTGGTGCAGGAGGAACGCGCGCTGATGGACGACGAGCGTCGGCTGACGCGCCCCCTCGAGGTCGTCGAGCGCGCCAGGGAGGCCTGCCCACACGTCGCCCGTGCTCGGGCCGCGTAGGTGGACGACGATCCGCTCGCCGTCGCGGGCGACGAGGACGGCGTGCCCGAGGTGGTAGAGGAGCGAAGGCTCCGAGAGGCCGTGCGGGAGGGTGTGGAGGTCGAGGCTCGATGAGACGAAGCGCGCCTCGTCCCACCGGAAGGCCGTGAGCCCACCGCCTTCGGCGACGACGACGAGCTGGAGGTTGCCCGTCGGGTCCACGGCGAGGGCCGGGCTCGACGCGGCGCGGAGCGCGTCGGGGTAGGCGGCGCTCGGGAGCAGCGCGAAGCCAGCGCTGTCGCGGGCGACGTGGAGCTCGCGGCGATCGTTCTCGACGGCGGTGAAGGCGAGCCAGGTCGTCGCGCCGACGCGCGCGACGCTGACGTCCTCGACCTCGTCGAAGACGCGCTCGGTGGCACCCTCGAAGATTCGGAGCAGCTCGCGGCCTCGCCAGGCGCTCGCCGCGTCGCAGACGGCCACCTGCGCCTCGAGTTCGCGGAGCAGCACGCGTGGCTCTCCGCTCTCGGTGGCGCCGGGGTTGAGGGCGTGGCCGAAGAGCACGACCCGCGCGGCCGGGGCGGGCGCGTAGCGCGCGGTGGCGACCGGGACGTCGTCGCGAAGGAGCGTCGCGAGCCCGTCGGGGCGCGCCTCGAGCGTCCAGCGCGCGTCCGCGTCGAAGGAGGGGGCGCGCGCGACCTCGCGATCCGCCACGACGAGCGCGACGCCGTCGCGGGCCGCGGAGACCTGCATCGCGATGAGCGGGGTCACGTGGGTGGTCGTGTCCACCGCCGTCTGCGCGGTGAGGCCGACGGAGAAAGCGACGACGCAGCCCCCATCGGTGCAGGGCGTGCGGTCGAAGCGCGCCGTAAGGCGTACGCGGCGGCTCGTGAGGCCGAGGGCCCCTCCGAGCAGGAGCCCGCTGTCGTAGTGCCCGTCTCCGCCCGCCGCGAGGCCAGCGGTGCCGACCGTGAAGGGCTCGGGCGCTCCGAACCGTACGTGCGGCACCTCTGCGAGGCAGGCGTCGAGCTCACAGGCGAAGGGCAATGCCTCCGGGAGGTCGCTCTCGGTCTCCACGCAGCAGTCGGCGCGGCCGATGCAGCAGCTCGCGAGCTCGGCACACGCCCCGCCTGCGCACGCGCTCTCATAGCACGAGGCGCGATCCTCCCCGGCCCCTGGCGAGAGGCCGATGTCGTTCTCGGGGTCGGCCGAGAACCCCGGGAAGGGGACGGCGGCTGCGGCGTCGGTGGCCGAAGCGTCGCTGAAGTCAGCCCCACCATCGGACGGCGGGGTGCGTCCGCCACCGTCTCCTGGGCTCAGCGGGGCCTCCGCGCCGCAGGCGGCGAGGAGCAGGGCGAGCGCCCCGAGCCCGAAGGTCGTTCTCCTCGTCCTGGGTATCCGCGGGCGAGGGCGCAGGTTTCGCGTGCGGGTCTCCTCGAAGAGGCAACGACCTGGGCGCTGATCGCCCACGCCGGTGACTCGGAGCGAGCTTCGGGTCGGAGCAATGAGGGCGGGCGAGGGGCGCACGCGGACAGGGTATACACGCGCCGTGCCGTCGCCTACCGGCCCAAGCCGCCTCGTGGGCGGCCGCCTCGGCGCCTCGCTCCCATTCGGGTGGCGCCGCCTCCGGCGCCGGCCCGGACGTCCTCGTGAAGCGTTTTGCCGGCTGTGCCACCACGTGCCACAGGGCGCGTCCGCGTGGGCGCTCGTGTCGCGGCGCGGCTCCGAGCTCATCGGCCGACGCGCCACGGCTGGTCGAGGGCGACGAGCTCGAAGCGGCGACCCATCGCGGGCATCGGGACGCGGCGGGTGACGAGGAAGCGGAGCCGGTCGGGGCTCGCGCCGTGGCGGGCGACCGAGACGCCGTCGAGGGTGCAGCCCGCGCAGTCCTCGAAGGCCCGGTCCAGCCGCGTCAGGATGGGGTTGGCGGGGTAAGGGACGAAGCGGGGAAGCTCCCCGTCGACGGCCTGCTGGCCGACCGCGACGCCGACGGAAGCGCCGGCCACGTCGTCGAGGCCGAGGAACCAGAGCCGGTAGACGTAGCGCGTGACGGGCCCGTCTGGCGTGGGCTCGACGTAGGCGTCGAAGATGGGCTCGGGCGAGCGCACGCCGTCCCGCGCGAAGAGGCCGAGGTCGTCCGAGGTGAGCACCTCGACGGAGCGCGCGCCGGGGACGACCTCGAAGCCGTCGATGCGACGGGCGGCGATGGCGCGCAGGGTGCTGCGCGCGCCGTCCTTCATGCACGTGAAGAAGAGCCAGTAGTCGTCGGGCTCAGGCGCGTCGAGGTCGACGACGCGCGGCGCGACCGCGGGGTCGCGGAGCGAGTCACAGTCGGGCTCGTCGGCGGCGGCGTGGACGAGCGCGCTGTCCGAAAAACCGTCGAGGCGCCGATAGTGCAAGTCGAAGCGCTCGCTCGTCATGCGCTCGCGGGCGAAGACGACGGCGGGCACGGTCGACCCGGCGGCGCGCAGCGCGAAGGCGTGCGGCTCCCGGGCGGCGGCGGAGGGGGTGCAGCTCCCGTCCAGGCAGGACGCGGGCGCGGGTCCGAACCACGGGTCCTCACGCCCGTGCCGCCAGCGGACGCGTGACCAGCTCGCGTCGTTCTCGAGCTCTTGCGCGTAGCCGATCGACCAACCGACGCGCGCGGTGGTCGAGAGCTCGGGTTGATCGTTCGTGGCCTCGACGAGCACGTGCCAGCAAGCGCTGCTCGTGGGCGCGGGGGAGACGCAGGGGTGCGCGAGGAGGGCGCTCGAGCGGAGCGCCTCGCTGGCCCACCGAGGCTGCCTCGGGGCCTCGTGCGGCGGCTCGTCGAAGCCGAGGCTCGCCGTGGGTGTGCCGAGCACCTCGCCGGCGGTGAGCGGCCGCCCCTCGCGCGTGAACTGGCTCGGGTTGGTGCAGTCGAGGGGGTCGACCCGGAAGCCGGGGCCGACCTCCACGCCGACGCCGCGGCCCTCGACGGCGAGGTAGAGGCCCGGCACGGCCTCACAGGGGGCGCCAGGCTCGGTCACGAGGTTGCGTTGCTCGAGGATCGTCCCGCGCCACTCGAGCAGGGTGGTGCCCGTGAGCGTCACGCGGAGGCTCGCGGCGAGCGCGGCGCGGCCAGCGGCGTCGACGTCGGCGGTGAGCGTGAGGTCGACCGAGTAGTCTTGCGCGGGGGAGGGGGCGAGCGCGACGGGCTCGGCGACGAGCGCGCCGGCCTGCGTGATCTCGACGCGCCCCGAGGCGTGGAAGGTGATGGCGAGCTCGTCGAGCAGCCGGCGGCCCACCCGCTGGGTGTCGACGGGGCTGAGCACGAGCGCGGCGAGCGCGTCACACCGACCGTCTCCGTCGCACATCGCCGCGGGGGTCGGGCCGAGGGCGCGGAAGCTCGCGCGCACGCGGGCGCCGAGCGCGAGCGGGACACACTCGTCGTAGACGATCGCGAAGGGGTCGATGCCCTCGAAGCGTGTGATGCGACCCCCCTCGACGAGCGGTCGTCGGGTCTCGAGGGCGGGCTGCCAGCGCGCGAGATCCATGGGCCACGGCCCCTGATCGACGAGGGGCGGCACCACCACGTCGGGCACGCAGCAGTTCGCGTCGGGGTCGGACGCGCAGTCGAAGTCTTCGCAGTCGACGAGGCCGTCGCCGTCGTCGTCGACCCCGTTGTTGCAGATCTCGCGCGGCCGCGCGTCCGGAGGATCCGCGTCCCCGGCGTCGCTGGCGTCGCTGGCGTCGCTGGCGTCGGGGTCACCACCGTCGCCGGCGTCCACGCCGCCGTCTTGCTCGAGCAGCCCGGGGTCGGGCGCGTTGAGGATCGTGCAGCCGGTGAGGGCGAGGGCGACGAGCGTGAGCGAGGCGCGCATCAGAACGACCCTCCGACGCTGGCGCCCAGGGGACCGAGGCGCAGCTCGACCTGCGCTTCGCTCGGGCTGCCTCGTCCACCTCGACCGCGCGCCGCGAAGAGCACGATCGTGGTCACGAGCAGCGCGCTCGCCACGCCGAGCGTGAGGTCGGCGACGAGGTTGAGGAGCTTCACCCGATCGAAGCGCGCCTGGCAGTCGTCGGCGGCGGGGCACCGGGATTCGTAGCGCCCGTTCGCGGCGAGAGCGCCCCCCACGAGGCCGGCCCACGCCGCGGCGGCGACGCCGGTCGTGACGGCGAGCGCTGCGGGAGCCGCGCCGAAGCGGCGCGTGGGGGCGTCGAAGCGGAAGCGGACACGCGCCTCCGCGTGAGCCGCGATCGTGACCTCGCGACGCTGGGTCTCCCCGCCGACCTCGACCTCGACGACGCGCTCGCCGGGCGTGACGGTGGCGCGCACCTCGATGCCCTCGCCGATGAGCGCGCCGTCGACGCGCACCCGCGCGGGGCGGGTCGCCTCGACGATGAGCGTCGCCTGCTCGGCCTGCGGGACGCGCAAGACGAGCGTCTGCGGGGCGTCTCCCGCGGCGATCCGAAAGCGGCGCTCCTCGCGGCGTCCGTCGGGCAGCGCAAGCACGGCGACGTGCTCGCCCGGGGGCAGCGTGTGACGGCCGGGCTCGATGGCGGCTCCGTCCAGGGTGAGGGCCACGCCGGCCGCGTCGCCCTCGACCCGGAGGTCGAGCGCGACCCCGCTGGCCTCGAGGGCGATGGCGACGTCGACGGCCTCGCCCGTGCGCGCGGTGACGCGGCGGCGCGCCTCTTCGTAGTGCGGGTGGCGCGTGACGAGGGTGTGCGGCCCGGGCTCGAGGGCGAGCTCGAGGGGGGTCCGCCCACGCGGGGCGAGGTCGAGGCGGTCGACGAAGACCTCGGCTCCGGGTGGGGTGCTCGTCACCCGCACCACGGCGACCCGGGGGCGCAGCGCGGTGACGCGCGCCTCCCCGTCGCGCCGCTCGGCGTCGGAGAGGCCCTCGATCGCGAGGTACTCGACGAGGTAGGCGAAGGCCTCGTTCGGGCGCTCGAGGCGCTCGAGGACGACGGCAGCGTTGAAGAGCGCGTTGCGGCTGCGGACGATGCGCAGCGTCGAGACGTAAGCTTGGAGGGCCTCTTCGAGCAGCGTCCGCTGGCGGGCGCCGCGGGCGCGGGCCGACTCGGCGAAGAGGCGGTTGCCGCGCTCGAAGAAGACCTGCGCTTCGGCGTTGACGTCCGCCGTCTGCGCGCGCGCCACGAGGGGGCCGAGCGCGCCCCCGAGGGCGAGCAGGGCGACGAGGAGGTGAGAAGCGAAGCGAGGGTTCACGGAGGGGTCAGAGCGACATGCGGATGGGGAGGTCGTCGGTCGTCGGGGTCGTGGGCCGACGCCGCGGGGTCAGCCGCGGGCTGAGCTCGGTCCCTTCGCGGGGGGTGACGAGCACGCGCTCGGGAGCGTACCCCGAAAGGCGGAAATGCACCTCCACGGGCGAACCTGCTTCGAGGGGATGCGTGAGCGGCGTGCGGCCGAGCTCGGTGTCCCCGACGACGACGGCGGCGCCGGAGGGGCTCGAGGCGAAGCGGACGTCGACGAGGTTGGGGAGCGCAGCCCCCTCTGGCACGGGCTCGGGCTCGGCGGGGATCGGTGGGTCGGGGGGGGCGACGGGGGCTGGGACGTCCGAGGGCATGATGCTCGGCGCCGCGGCGGTGGCGACGGGAGTCTCGGCGGGGGTGCGGAGGACGACGTAGCCGAGGGCCCCGAGGAGCGCAGCGACCGCGAGGCCACCGAGGGCGAGGAGCTGGCGCGAGGGGGCTGAGGGGGCGGCCGTGGGCTGGACGGCACCAGGCTCGGCCGGCGCTGGTTGGGCAGGTGCTGGTTGGGCCAGGGCCACGGGGGTCGCGCGTGCTTCGCTGGGCGTCGGAGCCGAGGGGCGGAGCGGCGGCATCGAGACGAGGCGCGCCGGGGTCTCGAGCCCCGGGGTCGCGGCGAGGAGCGCCTCCTCGAAGGCCTGCATGCTCTGGAAGCGCGCGTCGGGGGTCTTCGCCAGCGCGCGCATCAGCACCGCGTCGAGGGCGGGCGGGAGGTCGGGCTGGAAGCTCAACGCCGAGGGTGGCGGCTCGTTGCCGTGTTTCCAGAGGAGCTGGAAGTAGTTCGAGCCCTCGAAGGGAGGCCGGCCCGTGAGCATCTCGAAGAGCATCACGCCGAGCGCGTAGACGTCCGCGCGGTGGTCGACGTCCGTCTCCCCGCGGGCCTGCTCGGGCGACATGTAGAGGGGCGTGCCGAGCAGCTGGCCGGTCTTGGTCACCCGCACGGCCTCGGCCTCCGCCGTGCGGACCTTCGAGATGCCGAAGTCGAGGACCTTCACGAAGTCGGCGTCGTGCTTGCGACAGATGAAGACGTTCTCGGGCTTCAAGTCGCGGTGGACGATGCCGCGGGCGTGCGCCGCCTCGAGGGCATGGCAGACCTGGCGCGCGATGGGGATCGCGCGGTCGAGGCGCATCGGCCCCTTTTCGACGAGGTCCGCGAGCGAGACCCCTTCGAGCAGCTCCATCACGAGGAAGACGCGGCCGTCCTCGGTGGTGTCGAAGTTGATGACGTCGACGATGTTGTCGTGGTCGATGCTGCTCGCGGTGCGCGCCTCTTGGAGCAGGCGGTGCATGGCGGCGCGGTTCGACGCGATCTGCTCGCCGAGCACCTTCACGGCGAAGGGCTTGTCGAGGTGGATGTGCAACGCCATGTAGACGGTGCCCATCCCGCCTTGGCCGATGCGGCTCTCGACCTTGTAGAGCCCGCTGAGGACCTGGCCGATCATCGGATCGGGGCCCTCGTCGTCGTCCTCGCCCACGACGATGTGGCGCGGCTCGGACTTCGGCTTGGAGGAGGCGTCCTCGAGATCCACCGCGGTCTCGGCGAGCGCGTCCGGGGACGGGTCGAGCGGGCCGCTCTCGGCGTGCGCGCGTGCTCGTTCGGTCTCGGCCAGGGGGTCCCTCCGACGCGGAAGCGTATCACGACGTGGCGAGGCGGGTGTGCCACATGGTGTCGGGAGGGAGCCACGTGCGGGAGCGCAGCAACGGGTGTGCCTCGTTGCTCGTGGTTGGGGAGCAGGGGTGGGGCTCCGATGCTGTCGTGTTTGGCGGTGGTCGCTTCTTCCGGAACCGGGGCCGCGACCAGGACCGGGACCGCGGTTGGGTTCCGACGCTGTCGTGCCCGCGGGTAAGGCGTTCGCGTTGCGTGTCGTGGTTGGGGTTCCGACGTTGTCGTACCCGGCGGTGGTGGCGTTCGCGTGGTGTGTCGTCGTTGGGATTGATGGTCGGTCGCACCTTCCGGGGCCGGGGCCGCGACGGGGACCGGGACCGCGGCCGCGATGGGGTTCCAGCGCTGTCGTACCCGCGGGTGAGGCGTTCGCGTGGCGTGTCGTGGTTGGGGTTGGATGGCCGCCGCACCTTCCGGGGCCGGGGCCGCGACGGGGACCGGGACCGCGGCCGCGGTTGGGTTCCAACGCTGTCGTACCCGCGGGCGAGGCGTTCGCGTCGCGTGTCGTCGTTTGGGGTTCCGCCAGCGTCGTACCTGGTGATGGTGGGCTGTCGTGCTCGTGGGGTGCGGGGGGACGGTCTTTCGTGGTCGTTGAGGTGGGTGGTTTGGGTCGAGAGGTGGGGCTGGCTCGGCGAAGAGGGGTCGCTGGGGTTGAGACGCCGGGCGCTCTGGGGGTCCGGGGGGCGAAAGAGTCGCGCCAGCCGGATGACTCGCTCGCTTCGTCTGCTCTCCGGCTGTCACGCCTCTTTCGCGTGGGTTGGGCATGACCACGCCCCGTCACCCCCTCCACGCCCTCGAAGTCTCCCATGAGCTGGTCGCGCTTCTCGGACCGCTGCTGCCGCAGCTCGCGTCGAGGGACCGCGCGCTGGC